>JBEKNT010000557.1:0-3787 GCA_049522565.1 Acetobacteraceae bacterium | reverse complement strand
AATACCACGCACCGCGACCCGGCCTCCACCTTTGCGGTGTTCATCACTGCGCCGATGCCGGTGGTGACGCCGCAGCCGATATAACAAACCTTGTCGAACGGCGCGTCCTCGCGGATTTTCGCGACGGCGATCTCCGGCAGCACGGTGAAGTTGGCAAACGTCGAGGTGCCCATGTAGTGCATGACCGGCTGGCCATGCGAGGCGAACCGGCTGGTGCCGTCCGGCATCACGCCCTTGCCCTGGGTCGCGCGGATCGCCACGCACAGATTGGACTTGCGGCTGAGGCAATACTCGCACTGCCGGCATTCCGGCGTGTACAGCGGGATGACGTGATCGCCCTTGCGCACGCTGGTGACGCCCGCCCCGGTCTCGACGACGATCCCGGCGCCCTCATGCCCGAGGATCGCCGGGAAGATGCCTTCCGGATCGGCGCCGGAGAGGGTGAATTCGTCGGTGTGGCAGATGCCGGTCGCCTTGATTTCGACCAGGACTTCGCCGGCGCGAGGGCCTTCGAGGTCCACGGTTTCCAGGCTTAGTGGCTTGCCGGCCTCGCGGGCCACGGCAGCGCGGACTTGCATGGCGTTCCTTCCTACTGGGGTCGTCCGGATCATAACAGCTCGGCAATCGGCGCGTCACCCAGCCGATGCGGCAGTCGTGCGCCGGTATGGATGTCCCTCCCCCTGTTGCGGACATTCACACTGATCCAATGCCGATGCCGCATCATGCTTCCGGCGGATTCTGCCGGCCAGGTCGCTGCGCGCACGGAGGCTGTCCGGAGCAGGCCATTCAGCCTCGATGATGCCGCGCGCAGATCTGCTCGATATCAATCCTAAACGGGAAAGCCGTTCCCGATGATCAACATAATCGGCCGCCCTCGTGCGGTTTGGTCTCGATCGACACACATGAAATCCCGACCGCTGTCGCCGCACTCGGCATGCAGGCGTATAGCGGTTTAAACGTTGCAGCGGTGAACGTTTCGCCTTAATGTCCGCCGCATGCACGCGCCGCCCGCTGATCTGCCCAGTGCGGGAGCGAAACGCCGCGCCGGCCCGCAGAAAGCCGCACGATGACCATCGCCCAGCAACAGACCATCACCGACCAGGCCTCCGATTGGTCGCAAACCCTGCCGTTCGCGCAGTTCGATCCGGCGTCGGGCACGTTGGACGGCATCGGCGTCAGCCTCTCCGGCGACATCCTCGGCAGCGTCGCCATCGAAAGCCTGGAGGCGGCGCCATCGAACGTTACGGTATCGCTCGACAGCACGGTGAGCGTGACCAGCCCGACGGGCGTGCTGCTGGCACAGGTGTCGCCCGAGGCGTCCGCTTCGGCCAGCCTCGGCGCCGATGGCAGCACCACGTTGTCTCTCCTTTCCGGCACCGCCGTTGCGCAGGCGCTGTTCCAGCCGGGCAGCGTCGATCTGGGGAATTTCGTCGGGACCGGATCCGTCCCGTTGACGGCGGGGGCCACCAGCCGGCTGGACGTGACCGGGCCAGCCAACATGGAAATCGCCTCGCAGGCTAGCGCCGGCGCAACGGTCACGCTGCAATACGACTACACCGCGCCGCAGAACGGCGGCAGCCCGAGCAATGCCGGCGTGACCATGGAAGGCGCGTCAGCCTTTGGGGATGTCACGGCGTTTTTGCAGACGGCCGGCCCCCAGCCCGTTACCACCGTACCGCAGATCATCAACTTCACGGAGCAGACGACGGGCTGGACCAACAGCGCTGCGGTCCTGCCATTCGATCCCTCGCTGGGAACCCTGCAATCCGTCAACATCACCCTGACAGGCGACGAGACGGCCAGCGTCGCGGCAGAAAACCAGGACGCCACGGCGGCCACGCTATCGACCACCCAGACGGCGACCCTGAGCCTGGACCTGCCGGACGGCGAGACGGCCGTGACGACCGCGACCACCGTCAGCGACACCATGTCGCTGGGCGGCTACGACGGCACCGCGGATTTCGCCGGGACATCCGGCCAGACCGACCCGGATCTGAACCAGTCGGCGCTCAGTTCGGTCACGCTGACCGATCCGACTGACCTCGCTTTGTTCAGCGGCTCGGGCACGGTGGCACTGCCGCTCTCTGCTGTCGGCACAGCGACCCTCGACGGCCCCGGCAACCTGCTCGCCAGGCTTCTGGCACAGGCCGGGGCGGTCGTGTCGGTGAGCTACACCTATCTGCCGCCGGCGACCTATACCGATGAGCCGGTGAGCTATGCCCCCGTCTACGAGCCGGAGAGCTACATCAATCCGGTGGTGGTGGCCTCCGAGGTTTCGACCCAGGAGAGCTGGACCAATCCGGCCGGCGGCGACTGGGGGACGGGCAGCAACTGGTCCTCCAGCCCCGCGGCGCCGACCGCCGGCGACGACGTGGCGATCACCCAGGCCGGCACCTACACGATCACCCTGGCCGAGGCGCAGGCGGTGGACTCCGTCGTGCTGGATGCGGCAGGGGCGGTGCTGGTGCTGGATGCCCCGCTGACCGTGACGGCCGGGTTCACGCTGGAGGCCGGCACGCTGGAGTTCAACGGCGGCTCGCTGTCGGTGGGGTCGTATGCGCAGAACGGCGGGCTGGCGGCGGGCGGGGCGGTGGATATCGTTGCGTCCGGCGCCATCGATCTGAACGCCGGCACGATCGACGGCAGCAACGTCACGTTGAACGCCGGAACATCGATCGACGTGGCCAGCGCAGTGATCATTGCCTCAGCCACTCTGGACCTTGCTGCCGGGAGCGACATCGGCCTGGATGGTGGTGGCACAATCCTCACAGTTGGTTCCTTTGCTGCCGCCCCGCCCGGGTCGCTGGTGACCGAGTCGATTACGCCGCTCGGTTCGGTCGTAACGCCCGGCTCGATCGGACTGTCCGGATCGGTCACGCTTGAGACAGCCGGCGGGGTTGGCGGCCCCATCGTGACGGCCGGGTCGGACCCACCGCCGGTCACCTGGACCAACACCGCCGGCGGCAGTTGGACGACCGGGAGCAACTGGTCGTCCAGCCCCAACGTTCCGGGGCCAACCGATAACGTCGTGATCGATCTGGCGGGCAGTTACACCGTCACGGTGACCGGCTCGCAGACGGTCGGCTCGGTGCTGCTGGACGATCCAACGGGAACGCTGCTGGTCAATGGCGCACTGAATGCGGGCACGCTGACGCTCGCGGCCGGCACGCTGACGGTGGACTTCGACGGCGTGCTGCAAGGCGACACCGTGCTGAGCGCCGGCGGGGCGGTCGATTTCGGACAGGTCAACACCGGCACACTGGCCGGCCTGACCTGGGTTGGGCCGTTGAACCTGACCGGCCAGAGCGTCGTGCTGCTGGGCGACACGTTCCAGTCCGCAGGCGGAACCCCCGGCACCATCACGCTGAACAGTTCGACGCTGTCGGTCGGCAACACCGGCTCGCTCGATGCGGTGACGCTGAACGCTTCCGGCTCCAACGAGATCGCGGCGCCGTCGGCGTTCGACGCGAACGGCTCGCTCACCCTGGGGCCAAACGCAATCCTCAACGCTGGGTCCGGCAGCGTGATCCTCGCCGGCAGCGTGGTGACCAATCTCGGCAGCATCACGGCCAATGCGGGCGACGTGACCGGCAACGTGATCGCGTACGGGCAGACGGTCGCCAATGCCGGCTCGATCGCTCTGTCGCACGGCGCGGTCTTGCAGGTTGGCGTGGCGCCGGAGGGCCTGTTCCTGCCGCTCAACGCCGGAACGTTCGACAATTCGGGCCAGATCGCGCTGTCGCTTGGCGGCACGTTGGAGGTCGGCCCTGGCATTACCGACTTCATC
>JBEKNT010000556.1:0-3787 GCA_049522565.1 Acetobacteraceae bacterium | reverse complement strand
CCGTGGCTTAATCTTCTTCTCGGTGAAATCTGTGTTAAAATGCTTGCTTTGCTGCACTGTCCCCCGACCCCCAGAGAGGTTCGTTGTTTCCTGCCGTGATGCTCGCCCAAATGCGATTGCCCTGGGAATTACGCTGACAACATCTGCGTTTGCTATGCAAAACGTCCGACACGGTCGCGTGACTCAGAAAGGGATGACGATGGATGTAACTCTCAACCCCGACCAGGAGGCATTCGTTCAGCAGGCCATCAAAGCCGGTCGGATTGATCGCGTCGAAGATGCGGTGACAGAAGCGCTGTTGCTGTGGGAAGGGCGCGAACTGCTGCGCGCGGAACTGATCGCGAGCCTGGATGAGGCCAGGGCATCGATCGCGCGCGGCGAAGGGCGCATCATCACCCAGGAATCCATGCATGCGCTTGCCACGGAAGCCAAACAACGCCTGCGTTCCTGAAGAAGATTGTCGATGGCTGGCCTGTCTTCGGATTCGCCAATGAGAGATGCTGCAAAAGCAGTCCGGCTCTCCAACCCGGCGGTTATCCTCCTGACACTCGCCCTATGGGGGATTGGGTTGGCTTACCTGGTCTTGCCTATTTTGCATCCTGGGTCGTTCTGCCCACCAACGACATTCAAAGCGAGATCGATGGGCTCATGGGTAAGCGTCTTTTTCGGGTTCATATTATCACAGTTTTCGGAACGATTCTAATCGCGAGTTTCTCGCCGAAGCCCGATGGTTCATCGTCAACCAAAATACCATACCTCGCGAGGATGAATCAAGAAAATGGAACACTCCTTGTGATAATCATGCTATCCGGGTTAATCTTCTCGGGCGCTCTTTGGGGCGATTTTTTTGGATCGTGTTATTGTGTGACGCCCTCCGAGATATTAACTCACACTTCAATCTTTGGGCAGACCAAGATATTCACCTGGGACGACGCCAAGGACGTTCAACCCTATTGCCAGTCTTTCAAGGGGCACGGGACAGGGGGATTAGACTCTCGATGGGTCGGCGTTCACATCACGCACTGCCACTGAGAATCCTGTGGACTGCGTATGGCCCCTCCCCGTGAGCTTATGGACAGGGCATCTTTCAGCTTCTTCATGGCGCGGGGGTAGGGTCGACGCATCACCCAGCGCAAGATTGCTTCGCCGCTCACCATCCTCGTGATCGCAGATGAGGACGCGCCATAACACCCCGGAGCGATCTCACCGCTCCAGCGGTGCTGTCGGCACCTCGGCCGCAACACGCCGGCTGATAACCCAGTTGTACGCGGCACCCCCGAAGATCACCACGGTGGTCGCCAGGAACACCGCGCGCATCCCCAGGTGTCCGCCGACGAAGCCGCCGATCACCGGGCCAACCACCTGCCCGGTATATTGCGCCGACGTGCCGTATCCCAGAATGGTGCCCGCCGCCCCGTCCGGCACGTTGTGGCGGATCGTCGCGTTGATCGATGGCAGCAATCCGGCCAGCGACATGCCCATCAGGAAGCGCAGCGCCACAAGCTGCCAGGCATTGGTCACGAATGCCTGCGGGATCAGCAACACGCCGGTGACCACGAGACACAGCACGATCACCTTCCACGCACCCACCCGGTCGGCGAGGCGGCCCAATCGCGGCGCTGCCAGGATGCTGCCCAACGCCGACCCCGCCATCACCACGCCGGACATCAGCACGACGTTGCTGCCATGGATCAGCGTGGCGACATAGACGGTGATGATCGGCTCGATCGACATGTTCGCCAGCATCAGCAACATGGCGGTGAGCAACATCGCGATGACCGGCCGTCGATCGGGAATCATCGACCATGCGCTGCGTCCGGCGGGGCGCTTGCGGGCGGCCCCGCGCGGGTTGTCCTCGTGAATGAAAACGCAGGTCGCCAGGAACGCCAGGAAGATCACGCCGCCGGCAAGGAAGAACGTGCCCCGCACGCCGATCAGCCCCGGCAGCACGCCGCCGATCAGCGGGCCGAGCAGTGTCCCCGCCAACACGCCGGTCGATAGCGTGCCGAGCGCCCAGCCCGAGTGGCTCCTCGGCGTTTGGGTCGCGACCAGCACCACCGCGCCCGACGCGTAGCCGCCCAGCACGCCGGCCAGTAGTCGCCAGAAGACAAGCTGCCAGACGTTCTGCGCCGTGCCGATCATCGACATGCAGATCGCCATTGCGAGCGACGCGCGCATCAGGATCAGCTTGCGCCCGTAGAGGTCCGCGAACTTGCCCCAGGCGGGTGCAAGCAGTCCGGCGCCCAGGAAACTGATGCCGTAGGCGATGCCGGACCACTGCACGATCGCGGCAGGTGTCTTCACGCCCAGTTCCGCCACGTAGATCGGCAGGAACGGCAGCAGCAGAGTCATGGCGGTGACGTTGGTGAAAGAACCGAACAGGCAGACGTAAAGGTTCCGGCGCCAATGCGGCGAGTCGGACGCCATCAATGGCACCCCGCTTCGACGCGAGCGGTCGCGCCGGTCGGAACGACGTTGCCAACCGGCGCGGCGAATATGGCGACGGAGGGATGCGGCGGTGGCAGCGTCTGGTGCATGCTCGTTCCTGGCATTTCGCAGCGGTGAAGGTGCCACGTCGCAGGGTGCGCAGCACCCCCGGCAAGGCAACATCCGCTATGCAAGGCGGAACCCGGACCACGCAGCTTGCCGCGCGCAACACCCTCACCCTACCCTTGGTCCGCTTCGCGGCCCAAGCCCGCTCCGCGGGAAAGGAAAGCCTATCGTGGGTCCACGCATCGCCCTGCTCGGCTTCTCGATCGAGTGCAACCGCTTCGCCCCGGTCGCCACCGAGGCCGACTTCGTCTCCCGCACCCTGCTCGCGGGCCAAGCGATGCTGGATGAGGCGCGCGCACCCGCCCCGCGCATGCTGGGCGAACTCCCCGGCTTCGTCGCCGCCATGGACGCCGCCGGCCCGTGGCAGCCCGTCCCCATCCTGCTCGCCATGGCCGAGCCCAACGGCCCGGTCGATCAGGCGTTCTTCGACCGCCTGATGGCGCAATGGGAAGCCGGCCTGCGCGATGCCGGCAAACTCGACGGCGTCTATTGCGTGCTGCACGGCGCCGGCCTGACCACCGGGGACCACGACCCGGAAGGCACCCTTCTCGCGCTGGTCCGCCGGGTTGTCGGCGACGCCGTCCCCGTGGTCGCCACCTACGACCTGCACGCCAACGTCTCGGAGGCCGACGTCGCGCTGGTGAACGGCTTCATCGGCTACCGCACCAACCCGCATCTCGACATGCGCGAGCGCGGTGCCGAGGCCGCGCAGATGCTGCGCCGCCTGCTGTCCGGCACGCGCACGAGCCTCGCCCGCATCCGCCTGCCGATCGTGCCGCCGACCGTCACCCAGCTCACCGGCAAGGGCGCGCCGAACCGCCCCTATGGCGAGCTGATCGACCTCGGCCAGCAACGCATGGGCGAACCGCCCTACGCAGGCCGCGTGCTGAACGTCTCGGTCATGGGCGGCTTCGCCTATGCCGACACGCCGTTCAACGGCCTGACCGTGGTGGTCACCGCCACCGACCAGCCGGCCGCCAACGACCTCGCCCGCGAGCTGGCCGAGGCCGGCTGGGCGCGGCGCGAGCGCTTCCGCCCGGTTCTGACGTCGTTGGAAGAGGCAACCCGGCTGGCGCTGGCGACGAAGGAGAAGACGGAGGAGCAGGAGGCGCAGAATTCTCCCCCTCCCCTTGAGGGAGGGGGCTGGGGGGAGGGGTGCGTGCAGCCCACCAACGTGGCGGCACGCACCCCACCCCCCAACCCCCACCCTCAAGGGGAGGGGGAGAATTCTGCG
>JBEKNT010000555.1:0-3799 GCA_049522565.1 Acetobacteraceae bacterium | reverse complement strand
ATTTCGGCGCGTTCTTCACGTCACTGGCCCAGCGCGCGAGCAATCGGGTGCGCGTCGCCGCGGCGCCGTAGGTGGCGAAGTCGTAAGCGATCAGCTTTACCTTGCTGAGGTCGGGGGCCTCGGGCGGCACTGGCGTGGCCGGGTTGGACGGGATCTGGAAGCTGCCGTTCTGCGCGGCCAGTGTCTGGGCCTGCGGCGTCAACGCCCATTCGTAGAATTTCTTCGCCTCGTCCATGTGGTGCGCGCCCTTGATCAGGCTCATCGAGCCGATCTCGTAGCCGGTGCCTTCGCAGGGTGAAACCACCTGCACCGGCTTCTTGGTGCGCGCCACCTGGATGATGTCGTGCTGGAAGGCGATGCCGATCAGCGTCTCGCCCTGGCCGGTGGCGAGCGCCGGCGCCGCGCCGGCCTTGGTGTATTCGTTGATGTTGCCGTTCAGTTTGCGGAAATAGGCGAAGGCGTTGTCCTCGCCCATGAGCTGCACGATGGTCGCCAACATGGTCCAGGCGGTGCCGGAGGAGTTCGGGTCGGCCATCTGCACGTCGCCCTTGAACTCGGGCTTGATCAGGTCGGCCCAGCAGGCCGGCGGCGTCAGCTTGCGCCGCGTCATGTCCTCGGTGTTGTAGCCGAAGCCGAGCGCCCCGAGGTAGATCCCGACGGTACGATTGTGCGAGATCGCCGCCTGGTGTTGCGCCCAGTCGCGCAGCTTGGGCAACAGTGGCGAGGTGTAGGATTCGGTCAGGTCTTCGTCGGCTGCCTGGAGATGCGGATCGCCGGTGCCGCCCCACCAGATGTCGCCACGCGGGTTGTCTTTTTCGGCACGGATCCGGGCGTAGGTCTCGCCGGCGCTCATGCGGATCATGTCCACCTTCACGCCGGTTTCCTGCTGGTAGGTGTTGGCCATGGCGCGGCACCATGCCTCGTCGACGCCGCAATACATCTCTACCGTGCCCTGGGCGGCGGCCGGACCGGCCGCGACGGCGGCCAGCGCAGCCGAGCCGAACAGAGTCGCCAGCAGACGCGTGGCGAGCCGCCGCTGTGGTGTGGTGTCTTGCATCGTTTCCTCCTTTGGTGCGCCGGCAACCGTGCCACCGACGGGTAGCGGCTTGGTGGGCGACGGGCCTTGATCTGCATCAACCACGAAGACGTTCGCCTCCCGCAAGGGAAGCGGAGGGGTCTACCCCTCGCATGACGCGCCCCGTAACGATGCTATAGTGCCGGCAATGGTCCGAGGAGGAAACCCATGATCGTCGCCGACGCCATCGTCGAAACCCTCCGGCGCGAGGGTGTCACCACGTTGTTCTGCTTCCCCACGACCTCGATGATCGAGGCGGCGGTGGCCGGCGGCCTGCGGCCGGTGATCTGCCGGCAGGAACGGGTCGGCGTGCACATGGCCGACGGTTTCGCGCGGGTTACCAACGGCAAGCCGGTCGGCGTGTTCGCCATGCAATACGGCCCGGGCGCGGAGAACGCGTTCGCCGGCGTCGCCTCGGCATATTCCGATTCCACGCCGATCCTGCTGCTGCCGCTCGGCCATTCGCTGGAGCAGCAGCAGGTATTTCCGCTGTTCAGCGCGGCGCGCAGCTATGCCTCGGTCACCAAGTCGATTGAAACGGTTATGCAACCAGAGCAGACGCCGGACGTGATGCGCCGGGCGTTCAATGCGTTGCGCAATGGCAGGCCGGGTCCGGTGATGGTGGAGCTGCCGCGCGACGTCGTCGGCAGTGAAATTCCCGGCAACGCCGGCGAGTACCGCGGCGTCCGCGAGGCGCGGTCCGCACCGGATGCACACGACGTGGAAGAAGCGGCGAAGCTGCTGGCGGAGGCGTCGTGTCCCATCATCCTGGCCGGGCAGGGGGTGCTGTACGCCGATGCCAGCGACGAGCTGGTGCGACTCGCCGAGCTGCTGCAAGCGCCGGTTATGACGACGGTGGACGGCAAGAGCGCCTTCCCCGAGGACCATGCGCTGGCCCTGGGTACCGGCGGCAACGGTTTCACCGGCGCGGGGTCGCTGTTCCTGCACGACAAGGCGGACGTGATCCTCGCGGTGGGCTGCGGGTTGACGCGGCATCCGCTGTCCACGCCGAATCTGCCGAACCGGGCAAAGCTGATCCACAACACCAACGACACGCGCGATCTCAACAAGACCTATGCGACCGACGTTGCGCTGCTGGGCGATGCGAAGCTGGCTCTGGGGCATCTGATCGCGGCGGTGCTGGACCGGCTCGACCGGCGCTCGATCGAGCGTTCGCCGGCGGCGGAGATCGCCCGCGCCAACGCGTCGTGGCGGGCGAAGTGGGCGGAAAAACTCGGGGCGACGACGACGCCGATCAATCCGTATCGGGTGATCGCCGAGTTCCAGCAGGTGGTCGATACCGCCGACGTCATCATGACGCACGATTCCGGCAGTCCCCGAGAGCAGTTGTTGCCGTTTTACCAGGCGAAACGACCGCGCGGGTATCTGGGGTGGGGGAAGTCGCACCAACTCGGCACCGGGCTCGGGTTGAACATCGGCGCGAAGATCGCGGCGCCGGAAAAATTCTGCGTCAACATCATGGGCGATGCGGCGTTCGGCATGACCGGGCTGGATTTCGAAACCGCCGTGCGCTGCGGCGTGCCGATCCTGACCATCGTGTTCAACAACTCCAGCATGGCGATCGAGACGCGGCACATGGGGCTGTCGCATGAGAGGTATCGGGCGCGCGACCTGGGCGGCAGCTACGCGGCACTGGCGCGTGACCTCGGCGGCTGGAGCGAACGCGTCGAGCACCCCGGGCAGATCGGCGAGGCCATCCTGCGCGCCCGCCGGCAGACCGAGGAAGGCAAGGCCTGTTTGCTCGAGTTCATCACCAACGAGGAGACCGCGTTCTCGCAAGGCGACATGGCGCGGCCGTAAGGTCGCCGGCGTGCCGTCGGACGGGCACGCCGGCCTGGTGCCGGGCCGCGCGTGCGGCTCGTGCACCGTGTGCTGCAAGGAACCCACGATCGAGAGCGACGCGTTTCGCAAGGTGCAAGGCGTGCTGTGCGTGCACTGCACGCCGGGCACCGGCTGCGGACTTTATGACCAGCGTCCGAGTGTGTGCCGCGAGTTTTACTGCCTGTGGCGCCGCTACGCGTGGCTGGACGATGCGTGGCGGCCGGACCGGTCGCAGATCATGCTGCGCGCGACCGATGACGACGTGCCGCAGGGCTATGCGTCCGGCATCGGCGTGGTATTCGACTTGCTCGGGCCCTGCGAGGTCCTGCTGCGGTCGGAGACGCTGGACGTGATGGCCAGGCTGATCGATGCCGGGATCGCCACGTTCTTGTCCGTGTCGGCGCTGCCCGGCTGGACCAGCGGGCGCGTCTTGCTCAATCCGTCGCTGCAGGCGGCGGTGCGCAACCGCGACGGGGATACGATGCAGAGGGAGCTGATTGACGCGTTCCTGCTATCGGCCTTGCACCCGAAGCTGTTGATAGAGCTGTAGGTGGTGCGGCGCACCCCGTCATTGCGAGCGAAGCGAAGCAATCTCCTGCGTGCATTCGTGCGACAGTTCGGGGAGATTGCTTCGCTCCGCTGTTCGTCGGCACGGGCTTTGTCTATTCGATCAGCCGGCAGTCAACGATCGTCACCAGCTTCATCATCGCGTTCTTCCTGCAGAACTATGGGTCCGGTGGGGTGTTTGGCTTTATCAGTGCGGCGATGCTTGTGGTGGTGATCGCAATCGGTGGCTTCGGCCCGCGCACGCGCGGACTGTCGCTGGAAGAAATCTGCCACTGAACCATGCAGAATTCTCCCCCTCCCCTTGAGGGAGGGGGC
>JBEKNT010000554.1:0-3801 GCA_049522565.1 Acetobacteraceae bacterium | reverse complement strand
ACTGCGTGCATGGCACGAAACTTGAACTTATGGGGATTTGATGTTTTGGATTGGCTGTTGAATCAAGCGGTTGCAAACAACGTTGCAAAAACGCCACCACTTTTGGTTGAGTTCGCCTCAGATCGTACGTCCAGTGAAACGATGGCAGGATCGCTTCCGCTTCGCGCCCTGCATCAGCGCCAACCCCTACCGACCGCGTGAAAATTTGTTGGCGCCAAACGTCTGACATGTTCACTACTGTATCCGCGGAGCGATCTCAGAACTAGCCCGCCACTCGGCTACCGCGACAGCGGTTTAGTCCATCGACCCAAAGCGGTCCTTCGACACTGAGCCTCTGTTGGGGCGCCAGTGGTGCGATCGACGACCCCCGGATACGATAGCGCCATGCAGCACGCGCTGAAGCGCATCTGGCACACCGGGCGCGAATACCTCACGCACTGGATGGTGGCCGGGGCGATCCTGGCCGCGACCGGGGCGGCGCCGGAACACTGGCTGGCGGACTTGTTCCGCGACGTGCATGTGCCAGAAGAGGCCCTGCATCTCTGGGCCGCCGACATCGACATGCGCATGGTGCTGGCGGGGCTCGGGCTGGTCCTGATCGTCGGCGACATCGCCTGGCGGCGAACGCGGCCGGTGGCGGCGGTCGAGCCTGCTCGGGTCGCCGAACCCGCCCCCATGGCCGAACCGGCTCCGGCTGCCAGCGCCGTTCCGCCTGACTCCGGTCTGGCACTGCCGGACAAACCCTCGATCGCGGTGCTGCCGTTCGACAACCTGAGCGGCGATCCGGAGCAGGAGTATTTCTCCGATGGCGTGGCTGAGGACGTCATTACGCAGTTGTCGCGCAGCAGCGCGCTGTTCGTGATCGCGCGCAATTCCAGCTTTACGTACAAAGGACGAGCGGTGGACGTGAAGCAGGTCGGGCGCGAACTGGGCGTGCGCTACGTGCTGGAAGGCAGCGTGCGCCGCGCCGGCGAGCGGGTGCGGATCAGCGCCCAGTTGGTGGAAGCGGAGACCGGAAACCACATCTGGGCGGAGCGGTACGATCGCCCGCTCGCGGACGTGTTCGCGGTGCAGGATGAGATTTCCGACGCAGTGACCACCGCGATCGGTCCGGCGGTCGCTGACGCGGAAATGCAGCGGGCCATGCGCCGGCCGCCCGCATCCCTCGGCGCGTGGGACCTATATCAACAGGGGATGTGGCATCGCGCAAAGCTGGGTGCGGCGGCGAACGATGAAGCACGCGGTCTGTTCGAACGTGCCATTGAACTCGATCCGATGTTTGCCGCCGCCTACGTCGGGTTGTCACTCGCCTGTTTCTGGGCGGGCTCTCAATACCAGACCATGCCGTTGGACGAGGCAACACGGTTGGCAGCAATGCACGCCCTCAAGGCGGTTGAACTCGATCCCGGCGATGCGGACGCGCAAGCCATGTTGGCCGGAACCTGGTTCATGCAGGGTGACAAGGATAATGCCCTGGCGATCGCGCGGCAGGCACTTGCCATCAATCCCAACTGTGCCTATGCCCACCGGATCATCGGAGCAGTCCTGATCTTGACCGGCCGGATGGCCGAAGGCCGCCAAGCCTTGGGCGTCTTCGAACGGCTAAGCCCGCGTGATGCGAGCTTCGCCGTGACGCACACCCAAATCGCCATTTCCTACTATTTCGAACGTGACTATGAACGATCTGTCGAAGCCGCGCGGCGTCTGTTGAGCACCCATCCCGGCCATACCCTGACATATCGCTGGATGGCAGCCGCCCTGGGCCAGCTTGGCCGCATCGAGGAAGCGCGCGTGGCGCTCGCCGCCGTTTCCCCACGCGAGTTCGATGTCTATGTCCTCACCCGCGCGCCCTGGATGCGCCCCGAAGACCACGAACACATGCTGGACGGCCTGCGCAAAGCCGGCTGGCAGGGGTGAGCCGGCAACCACACGGCCAGCCGCGTTCCCTGGCCGCGGTCCAATGGAGGGCGGTGGCAGTGCATCCGGCACCATCGCGGGTTGGGTGATGCTTTCGTAACCGCAGAGGCTTTTGTGCCGGACCTATGCAATTTCCATAAGTCCTGGCCTATGGAAATTCCACGGTTCATGCTCCGGCCGGAATGTCGGCTTTCCACCCAAAGCAGCCGTAGCAGTGTCCACGGGGCATGAACCGCCGCATCAGACTCTTTGCGCCCATTCAAACTGACCCACTACCGGCGAGCGATCAGGCTTGACCTACTCTCAGCGATGGATTGGGCTATCCGGCGTCGCTGCCTGCATGCTGTTCCGACTGCCGCCGCTGATAATAACGGAGAGAAACCATGGGCCATGGTGCCGGGATCAACGAGGTCGCCTGGCTTGACTGCGCCGGCAGCGGCCAGGTGGTGGTGGAGGGCAACTACGCCTATCTCGGCCACATGGACCCGCCGCACGGCACCTCGGTGGTGGATGTGTCCGACCCGCGCCATCCGCGCATCGTCTGGGAGACCGCCATTCCGGTCGGGCTGCACTCGCACAAGGTCCGCGTCGGCAACGGCGTGATGGTGGTCAACCGCGAGGGCCATCGCGGCGGCAAGCTGCCCGACGGCGACTTCGTCGGCCTGCGCATCTTCGACATCGCCGATCCGCGCCAGCCCAGGGAAGTGTGCCGTTGGGCCAGCGGCGGCATGGGCGTGCACCGCTTCACCTTCGATGGCCGTTACGCCTACATCTCGCCGGAGGTCGAAGGCTATGTCGGCAACATCGTGATGATCCTCGATCTGGCGGACCCGGCGCAGCCGCAAGAGGTGGGGCGCTGGTGGATGCCAGGGCAATGGACCGCCGGCGGTGAGACCCCGACCTGGAAGGGGCGCAACCATCGCTGCCATCATCCGATTCGCCGCGGCGACCGGCTGTATGTCAGCTACTGGTATGGCGGCGGGGTGATCCTGGACATCAGCGACATCAGCAAGCCGAAGCTGGTGTCGAGCTTCGACTGGAGCCCGCCGTTTGGCTGGCCGACCCACAGCCTGGTGCCGATCGACGTGCCGATCGCCGGCCATCGCTGGATGCTGGTGGCGGACGAGCACGTGCAGCCGATGGATACCGCGCTGTCGCCGGAACTGCCGGCGATGGTCTGGATGGTGGACATCACCGACGAGACGCGGCCGATCCCCGTCGGCACCTTCCAGTTGCCCGAACTGGTGGGCAAGCCGTCGCCGTTGATGACGGGTTGTCACCAGCCGGTGGAAACCATCACCGGCACCGAGGTTCCCGCGGCGTGGTTCGCCAGCGGCCTGCGGGTGATCGACATCGCCAATCCGCTGGCGATGCGGCAGGCGGCGTGGTGGATGCCGGACGTGCCCTCCGGCGCACAGCGTGTGTGCAGCAATGACGTGTTCGTCGATGCGCGCGGGCTGATCTATCTGGTGGACCGCAACCGGGGGCTGTCGATTCTGGAGCGGACGTAGCGGTCTGCCCCTGGCGCTTCGAGCCCAGCCTTTTCGGTGTCATTGCGAGCGCAGCGAAGCAACCTCCCGCGTGTGTTGCTGCGATATGTCCGGCATTATGTAGCAAACGCCACCGATGGCCTTCATGCTGGCGAAGAAGAACCACGTTGGGAATGTCCCACGGGCGATTGAGGCAACAGCCTGCTTTGTCCCCTACATACGGTGGTGGCATATGCGACATAATACCGGATATCTCCGGGCAAATTGCTTCGCTTCGCTCGCCATGACGGCGTTGGCCGGGACACCGAACCGGCAGGATCGCCACAGCAGCCCGGGGAGGTCATTTGGCGGTCCGGTCGGCGCGCCGGCACGCCGCGGGTCCGCTCAGGCCAGC
>JBEKNT010000553.1:0-3813 GCA_049522565.1 Acetobacteraceae bacterium | reverse complement strand
GTCCATCCGCCGGCCATGGATGCACGCACCCCTCCCCCCAACCCCCTCCCTCAATGGGAGGGGGAGTATTCCGCCCCACATCCCCGGCCCAACCGGCCCCGTTCATGACCCACGCCGCCAGGTGGTGCCTTGCGGCCCGTCCTCCAGCACGATGCCCTTGGCCGCCAGCTCGGCCCGGATCGCATCCGCGCGCGCGAAGTCGCGGGCCTTGCGTGCCGCGACACGCCCGGCGATCGCCGCCTCGATCGCCGCCACATCGTCGGTCCCGCCGCGGAACCACACCGCCGGATCGGCCGCGAGCAGTCCCAGTGCGCCGCCCGCTGCGCGCAGCCCGCGCGCGGCGTCGAAATCGCCGGCCAGCGCGCGATCCGCCAGCGCGTGCATCTCCGACAGCGCCAGCGGCGTGTTCAGGTCGTCGCACAGCGCCTCGGTGACTGCCGCCGGAACCTCGGCATCATCCAGCGCCGGGTAGCGTTCCAGCGCGCGATAGAACCGGTCCAGCTCGCGCTTCGCCTCGGCCAGCGCGGCGTCGTTGAAATCCGGCGTCGAGCGGTAATGCGTGCGCAGCAGCAGCAGCCGGATCGCCTCGCCCGGCGCCCGCGCCAACGCCTCGCGCAACGTGGTGAAGTTGCCGAGGCTCTTCGACATCTTCTCGCCGTTCACCAACAGCATGCCGTTATGCACCCAGTAGCGCGCGAAATGGCTGCCGGGGAACGCGCAGCAGCTTTGTGCCGCCTCGTTCTCGTGGTGCGGGAAGATCAGGTCGGTGCCGCCGCCATGGATGTCGAAGTTTTCGCCGAGATAGCGCCATGACATCGCGCTGCACTCGATGTGCCAGCCGGGCCGGCCGCGGCCCCACGGCGAGTCCCAGCCGGGCAGATCGGGGCCCGACGGCTTCCACAGCACGAAATCCCCCGGGTCGCGCTTGTATGGCGCGACGTCCACGCGCGCCCCGGCGAGCAATTCGTCCGGGCTGCGGCCCGACAGGTGGCCGTAAGCCGGGTAGGTCTTCACCGCGAACAGCACGTGGCCTTCCGCGGCATAGGCGTGGCCGGAGGCGATCAGCTTCTCGATCATCGCGATCATGTCGCCGATGTGTTCCGTCGCCCGCGGCTCGATGTCCGGCGGGACCGAGCCAAGCTGTGCCAGGTCGGCATGGTAGTCGGCGATGGTGCGCGCCGTCAGCACCGAGATTTGCTCACCCAGTTCGTGCGCCCGCGCGTTGATCTTGTCCTCGACGTCCGTGATGTTGCGCACGTAGGTCAGGCGCGGATACAGCCGTCGCAGCAGCCGCGCCAGCACGTCGTAGACCACCTCCGGCCGCGCGTTGCCGACATGCACCAGGTCGTAGACCGTGGCGCCGCACACGTACATCCGCACATGCTGGGGATCGAGCGGCTCGAAGCGCTCTTTCCGTCGGCTCAGGCTGTTGTGCAGGGTAAGCGTGTGCATGATGGCCCCTTGGGCGGTCCCGCGGCGAAGGGGCGCTTTCTCCGCCAATCGCGGGGGCAAATCAATGCGCCGCCGCCGTGCGGGTCGGTTCGCGCACGGGGTGCGGAGGAACCCCAGGCGATGACGCCGGCGCCGGGCGGCGAAGCAAGCCGTGGCAGGTGCGATCACCCTGGCAAGCCGTTGACAAAAGCCGCCCACGGGGACTACGCGCCAGTGTTGAGAATCGCTCGCAATATCCGCCGGCCCGACCGGCTGAAGGATGTCGGCCGTGATGGCGGGAGGACAGGTGCAGGCATCGGGCAGCGCAGGGCCGAAGGCACGCTTGGCGCGGTTCCTCGCGGTCTTCGGGCCGGGCCTGGTGGTGATGCTGGCCGACACCGATGTCGGCAGCGTCATCACCGCCGGGCAGAGCGGCGTGCAATGGGGCTATCGCCTGCTGCTGCTACAGCTTGTGCTGATACCGATCCTCTACATGGTGCAGGAACTCACCGTCCGGCTGGGCGTGTTCACCGGCCGCGGCCACGGCGAGCTGATCCGCGACACGTTCGGCCCGTTCTGGGGCTGGGTATCCGCCACCGGTCTCGGCATCGCCACCATCGGCGCGCTGTTGACCGAGTTCTCCGGCGTGGCCGGCGTGGGCGAGCTCTACGGTCTGCCCCGCGTCGCCACCTTGCCGATTGCCGCGCTCGCCTTGCTCGCGGTGGTGATCACCGGCTCGTACCGGCGGGTGGAGCGCGTGGCGATCGCGGTCGGGCTGTTCGAGCTGGCGTTCTTCCTGGTCGCCTTTGCCGCCCATCCCGACCCCGCCGCGATGCTCGCGGGTTCGCTGGACATTCCTTATGCCAACAAGGATTATCTCTATCTGGCGGCGGCGAATATCGGCGCCGTGGTGATGCCCTGGATGATCTTCTACCAGCAGTCGGCGATCGCCGACAAAAGGCTGCGCCCGGAGCATTTCGCCGCGGCGCGCTGCGACACCGCGGTGGGCGCGGTGATCACCCAACTCGTCATGGCAGCGGTATTGATCGCCTGCGCCGCCACCATCGGGCGCGGCAACCCGAACGCCTCGCTGTCGTCGGTCGGCGACATGAGCCAGGCGCTGACGCCGTTCCTCGGCACCGCCGTCGGCAACCTGGTGTTCGGCCTCGGCGTGCTGGGTGCCGGCATGGTGGCGGCGATCGTCTGCTCGCTGGCCTTCGCCTGGGGACTGGGCGAGGTGGCCGGCTACCGCCGTTCGCTGGAATACCGCCCGCTGGAAGCGCGCTGGTTCTACGGGGTTTACACGGTCTGCGTGGTCGCCGGCGCGGTGGCCGTGGCGGTGTGGCCCGACCTGGTGTCGCTGAATGTCGGCGTCCAGGTGATGAACGCCCTGATGCTGCCGATCGTGCTGGGCTTCCTGATCGCGCTCGCGGTGCGGGCGCTGCCGCACGCGCACCGATTGCGGGGGTGGTATCTCTGGCTGGTGCTGGCCGTCTCGGCGCTGACCTGCGCGCTGGGCGTGTTCGGCGGGCTGTCCGGAGCCGGGTTGTTGTGACGGGACAGGCCGGGGGCGGCGGAGACTGAGGTCGCGGAGTGCGCTGGCCCGCTTCATGGAGGACGCCTAGGCGATGTCGCGCGCGGTGCGCTGCGGCGACGCAGCGTATATCGGGGACATGGTCGAGCGGGGCGGAAGACTCCGCCGCAGCCTGATTGAGTTGAGGCAGGCAATGCGCCGCCACGAATCGCAACGCCGGGGCCGGCCGTCGTCCGACCCCGTGCGTCAGCCTCGGTTCATCCGTGCGAAAAGGTCAGGGCGGCCCGGTGGCCACCGCCGCGGCCGGCCCGTATGGTTGCGAAACCGGATCGAATGCAGCGTCCGCCGCCTCGCCGATGCAGCACCCCAGCACGCGGCGCAGCGCCTCCCGTCCCATCTCCAGCCAGTCCCAGTTGCTCCCCGGCTTCCCGTCCTGCTCCCGACAGAACGCCTGCTGCCGGCGCGCCTTCTCCTGCATCAGGGTGGCCACGCTGCCGCCATGCAAGCGGATGCCATCGAACAGCTCGTTCCAGAACGGACCGGTGCAGAAGCCGGGCACCACCGCCAGGTCAAGGCAGATATCGACCAGCGTGCGGCCGAGCGGACGGCGGCGCACCTGCGCCTCGAGGTCCTCCAATGTCGGCATGAAGAGTTCAGGATCATTCCAACCGGCCGGGCGCGACGGCCGAGGCACAAGCTTCCGCGCGACGTGCGTCTCGGCCGATGGCTCCGCCGGCGGATCGGCTGGCGCGGCCGGTGCCGCGGTCGCGCGCTCGCTTGGTGCGACGCAGCTGATATCGCGGCCCCGCGCCGCGCGCGCGAGCAACACGCGCTCCAGCGCGGTGGCA
>JBEKNT010000552.1:0-3816 GCA_049522565.1 Acetobacteraceae bacterium | reverse complement strand
CGGCGACGCAACCTCCCGCGGGAGATTGCTTCGGCCCTGCGGGCCTCGCAATGACAGGTGGCACGAGGCCGCCATGACACAGCGCCAGGATCATGCGGTCTTCGCCATGATCTCGTCCGCGATGTTCCGAGGCACCGGATCGTAGTGGTGGAACTGCATGGTGAACGAGGCGCGCCCCTTGGTCATGCTCCTAAGGTCGGAAATATATCCGAACATTTCCTTCAGGGGAACATGCGCCCGCACGATGATCGTGGACCCGGAGCTCTCCTGGTTCTGGATCATCCCGCGCCGCCGGTTCAGGTCGCCCACCACGTCGCCCACGTGATCCTGTGGCGTGGTGACCTCCACGTCCATGATCGGCTCCAGGATGATCGGCCCGGCCTTCTTCATGCCGTCGCGGAAACACGCCTTGGCGGCGATCTCGAACGCCAGCGCCGACGAGTCGACGTCGTGGTACTTGCCGTCGATCAGGGTATATTTGAAGTCCACCGTCGGGAAGCCGGCCAGCACGCCGGTATCCGCCTGGACCTTGATGCCCTTCTCCACCGCCGGGATGTATTCCTTCGGCACGGTGCCGCCGACCACCTTGTTCTCGAACACCACGCCCTCGTTCCGCGCCAGCGGCTCGAAGGTGATTTTCACCTCGGCGTACTGGCCGGAACCGCCGGTCTGCTTCTTGTGGGTGTAGGTCTCGGTGTGCGGCCGGGTGATCGTCTCGCGATACGCCACCTGCGGCGCGCCGATATTCGCATCGACGCCGTACTCGCGGCGCAGCCGGTCGATGATGATCTCCAGGTGCAGCTCGCCCATGCCGGACAGGATGGTCTGCCCGGTCTCCTGGTCCGTCCGCAGCCGCAGCGACGGGTCCTCGCCGGCCAGCTTCTGCAACCCGAGCGACATCTTCTCCACCGATTCCTTGGTACGCGGCTCGACCGAGATGTCGATCACCGGCACCGGGAAGGCCATGCGCTCCAGCACCACCGGGTCCTGCGCCGAGGCCAGCGTGTCGCCCGTGCCGGTATCCTTCAACCCGACGAAGGCGGCGATGTCGCCGGCATGCACTTCCTTGATCTCGGCCCGCTTGTCGGCGTGCATCTGGAACATCCGGCCGATCCGCTCGCGATGGTCGCGCGTGGTGTTCATCACCGTGTCGCCCGACTTCAGCGTGCCGGCATAGACGCGCACGAAGGTCAGCGTGCCGTACTTGTCGTTGATGATCTTGAACGCCAGCCCGGCGAACGGCGCGCTGGTATCGGCCTTGATGCGCCGGCGGTCGGAATACTCGCCGTCCTCCTCGCCCTCGGCCGCGGCGACGCTGATGCCGGGCACGTCGATCGGCGACGGCAGGTAGTCGATCACCGCGTCCAGCAGCGGCTGCACGCCCTTGTTCTTGAACGCGGTGCCGCACAGCACCGGGCGGAACGCGCCGGAGATGGTGCCGGCCTTGATGCAGCGCTTCAGCGTGGCGACCGCGACGTCGCCCTTCTCGAAATACTCCTCCATGGCCGCGTCATCGACCGACAGCGCGGTGTCCAGCAGAAGCTGCCGGTATTCCTTCGCCTGATCCGCGAGGTCGGCGGGAATTGGCTCGATATGGAACGACGCGCCCAACTCGCTGCCGTCCCAGATCACCGCGTGCATCTCGACCAGGTCGACCACGCCGACGAACTTGTCCTCGATCCCGATCGGCAGTTGCAGCGGCAGCGCGACGATGTCGAGCTTCTCCTTCAACGTGCCGAACGCCCGGAAGAAGTCCGCCCCGGTGCGGTCCAGCTTGTTGATGAAGATGATGCGCGGCACGTTGTAGCGGTCCGCCAGGCGCCAGTTGGTCTCCGACTGCGGCTGCACGCCGGCCACGCCCTCGATGATGAAGATCGCGCCGTCCAGCACGCGCAGGCTGCGGTTCACCTCGATGTTGAAATCGATGTGGCCGGGCGTGTCGATGATGTTGATGCGGTGGTCCTGCCACTCGCACGTCACCGCAGCCGACGTGATGGTGATCCCGCGCTCCCGCTCCTGCTCCATGTAGTCGGTCGTGGTGTTGCCGTCGTGCACCTCGCCGATCTTGTGCGAAACACCGGTGTAATAGAGGATGCGCTCGGTCGTCGTGGTCTTCCCGGCGTCGATATGCGCGGTGATGCCGATGTTGCGAATCTTGTCGAGCGGCGTGGCGGGCACGGTGAAACCTCCTAAAGCAGCACCGGGCGCGTGATCCTGTTCGGATCCCCGGGAATCTCCCCGGCGCGCCCGTGTCCTGGTCAGGCCGGGTTGGCATCTCCGCGAGGGCGGAGCTCCAGCCGGCTATGTCTTGCCGTGAAATGCGGTACCGCAGGCCGTTTTGCAAGCGCGAAATGGCATTGCAAGGCACACATGCACCCGATGCGTTCACTCTTTGTCACTGTCGGACACGCAAGCCGGGACTAGCGTCATCACCATGGACCCACGCATAGCACAGGCGCTGATCCGCTTCGGACTGGGCCGCCGGGGCGAGGAGCCACTGCCCGCCGACCCCGCCGCCTGGCTCAATGACCAGTTGCGCCAACCCGACCCGGCCCGCATCGACCCGCCGCCCGGCACCGCGACCGGCCTGGAGGCGTTGCGCTTCGACCGGGAGACCAAGCCGCCGCCCGCGCAGCGCCGCGTCCGCGCGCTGTTCCAGGCGGAAGCCCGCGCCGAGCTGGACAACGCCCTGACCACCACCGCGCCGTTCCGCGAACGCCTGGTGTGGTTCTGGACCAACCACTTCACCGTCTCGGTGCGCGGCGGCACGGCGGCGGTGCTCGGTGCGTTCGTCGAGGAGGCGATCCGCCCGCACGTCACCGGCCGCTTCGAAACCATGCTGCTGGCGGTGATGCACCACCCCGCCATGCTGATCTACCTGAACAACGCCCAGTCGGTCGGACCGGACAGTCCGGCCGGCCAGCGCAGCCATCGCGGCCTGAACGAGAACCTCGCCCGCGAGTGCATGGAGCTGCATACGGTAAGCCCGGCCGCCGGCTACACCCAGACCGACGTGACCAGCTTCGCCAAGGTGCTGACCGGCTGGTCGATCGATCTGCGCGCCGACCCGCCCGGCTTCCGCTTCCGTCCGGCGGCGCACGAGCCGGGTCCGCAAACCATCATGGGCCACCGCTTCCCGCCCGGCGAGGAAGGCGGCGTCGCCGTGCTGCGGTTCCTGGCCAACCATCCGGCCACCCACCGCTTCCTCGCCACCAAGCTGGCGCGGCATTTCGTCGCCGATGACCCGCCGCCGGACGCGGTGCGTCCTATCGAGGGCGCTCTGCGCGACACCGGCGGCAACCTGGGCGCCGCCGCCGGCTCGCTGATCACGCTGGACGCCGCCTGGCAGCCCGGAAGGAAACTGCGTGACCCGCAGGATTACGTGATCGCCTGCCTGCGCGCGCTGGACCTGCCGCCGGAGCAACGCGCCGGCATGAATGTGCCCGGCATCGTCGGCAGCCTGGGCCAGCCGTTCTGGAACGCGCCGCAGCCGAATGGCTGGGGCGATCGGGCGAGCGACTGGGCCGCCCCGGAAGCCATGATGCGCCGCATCGACTGGGCCTATGGCGTCGCCGGCCGGGTCGCCGGCCGGCAAAGCGGGCGCGACGCCGCGGCACTCGCCGAGGTCAGTCTCGGGCCGCTGCTGACCGCCGACACGCTGCAAGCGGTACGCCGCGCCGGTTCCCGCCGCGACGCGATGACCCTGCTGCTGACCGCACCCGAATTCCAGAGGCGCTGACCATGACGACCGTCCGCCCCGTCACGACAAGCAAACTGAGCAAACTCCCCCTCCCCTTGAGGGAGGGGGTTGGGGGG
>JBEKNT010000551.1:0-3839 GCA_049522565.1 Acetobacteraceae bacterium | reverse complement strand
GAAGGCTCCGACGAGTATCGCAACCCGGCCGAGTTCTTCCGGCGCACAATCCTCACCGAAAGCCTGAAGGATCTGCTGATCGGCGCGATGCGGCGGCTGGCGGGCGACGGCGGCGATCCCGTTGTCGAGCTCCAGACCAATTTCGGCGGTGGCAAGACGCACTCGATGCTGGCGCTGTACCACCTGTTCTCCGGGACCGCGCCAGGGGAACTGCTGGGCGTGGATGCGTTGATGGCCGACGCCGGTATCGCCGTGCTGCCACCGAAGGTGACCCGGGTGGTGCTGGTCGGGAACAAGATTTCCCCCGGCAATCCGTCCGTGAAGGTCGACGGGACCGTGGTGAAGACGCTGTGGGGTGAACTGGCCTGGCAGCTTGGCGGGAAGGCCGGCTTCGAGATGGTCCGGCAGGATGACGAGCGAGCGACCAGCCCGGGCGACACGCTGCGTAAGCTGATGAACGAGTACGGTCCGTGCCTCATCCTGATCGACGAGTGGGTGGCCTATGCCCGGCAGCTCCACGACGACATCGAACTGCCGGCTGGCAATTTCGAGACGCATTTCAGCTTCGCCCAGGCGCTGACCGAGTCGGCGAGAGCTGCCCGGCACTGCCTGCTGGTGATCAGCCTGCCGGCCTCCGATACCGCCACCTCGCCCCATGCCCAAGCAGACGACGAAGAAGTCGGTGGGCTGCGAGGTCGGGCGGCGCTGGCCCGGCTGAAGAACGTCATCGGGCGGGTGGAATCCTCCTGGGCGCCGGCGAGCACCGAGGAAGGCTTCGAGATCGTCCGCCGCCGCCTGTTCGAGCCGATGATCGAGCGCGACCAGTTCACTGGACGTGACAATGTGGCGCGCGCGTTCGCGGATCTGTATCGGACGCAGCACCAGGAGTTCCCGCCGGAGTGCCGCGATTCGGACTATGAGACGCGGCTGAAGGCCGCCTATCCGATCCATCCGGAGGTGTTCGACCGGCTCTACACGGACTGGTCGGCGCTGGCGAAATTCCAGCGCACGCGCGGCGTGTTGCGCCTGATGGCGGCGGTGATCCATAGCCTATGGGAGAAAGGGGATCGCAATCCTCTGATCATGCCGGCCAACATCCCGATCGATGATCCGCGCGTGCGTGACGAGCTGACCCGCTACCTGTCGGATCAGTGGAAGCCGATCATCGAGAAGGACGTTGACGGCCCGAACGCGCTGCCGTTGCGCATCGACGCGGACGTGCCGAACCTGGGCAAGTTCGCGGCAACCCGGCGCGTTGCCCGCACGCTGTATCTCGGGTCCGCGCCCACGGCTTCCGCGGCCAACCGCGGGATCGAGGACCGGCGGGTCAAGCTCGGCTGTGTCATGCCCGGCGAGACGCCGGCGGTGTTCGGCGACGCGTTGCGGCGGCTGAGTGCGGGGGCGACGTTCCTCTACCAGGACGGGCCGCGCTACTGGTATTCGACGCAACCGACGGTCACGAAGCTGGCGGAAGACCGGGCAGAACAACTGAAGCGCAACACGGACCCGGTGGTTGCGGAGATTGCCGACCGCCTGCGCGCGGACTTGCGGACGATGGGCGACTTCCGCCGGATCCACACCATGCCGCAGTCAGGGGCTGACGTGCCCGACGACATGGAGGCGCGGCTGGTCGTGCTGGGGACGGATCACACCTACACCAGGGACGCAAACAACAAGGCGCAGGCCGCCGCCGCGGCCATCCTTCAGAGCCGGGGCAATTCGCCGCGGTTGTTCCAAAACTCACTGGTCTTCCTGGCGGTAGACCAGGCACGGCTCCAGGACCTGGATGAAGCAGTTCGCCGGTCCCTGGCCTGGTCGTCGATCCTCGCTGAGCAGAAGGAGCTGAACCTCGATCCGCATCAGGTCCGCCAGGCTGAGACCCAGCAGAAGTCGGCAGACAGCGTGGTAGCTGCACGTATCCCGGAAGCCTACCAGTGGCTTTTACTGCCGGTGCAGACGACGCCGCAGATGCCGGTTCAATGGCAAGCCTATCGTCAATCCGGGCAGGAGAGCCTGGCCATTCGCGCGAGCAAGAAATTGCGGTCCGAGGAATTGTTGGTGCCGGCGCTTGCGGGCACCCGACTGCGCATGGAGCTGGACCGGGTCCCGCTGTGGCGCGGCGATCACGTCACCGTCAGGCAGTTGACGGAGGACTTCGCGCGATATGTCTACCTGCCGCGCCTGTGCGACCCCGGTGTCCTTGTCGCTGCCGTGCAGGACGGGCTGGCGCTGCTCCTGTGGCAGAAGGAATCGTTCGCCTACGCCGACAGCTACGATGAGGCAGCAGGGCGCTACCGGGGATTGCGATGCGGTCAGCGCGTCGACGTGATTCAGCCCTCGAGCGAGGGTCTGCTGGTGAAGCCAGATGTCGCATTCCGTCAGCAGCAGACCGACCAGGCAGCAGCGGCGGCGATTACTGCCGGCCCGGTCGTCACCGGCACAGGCTTGGCTTACGATCAGACCGACAGCCTCGGGGCTGGCCCATCGTCTTCGACCGACGGCGCCAAGCCGAACACGCGACCGAAGCGGTATCACGGGACGGTTGCTCTCGACGCAACTCGCGCCGGCCGTGACGCAGGGCGAATCGCCGAGGAGGTAATCGCCCACCTCGCGGGCATTGTGGGCGCCAAGCTGACTGTGACCTTGGAGATCGAAGCAACTGTACCGGACGGTGTGCCGGAGAACGTGGTGCGGACGGTGACAGAGAACAGCCGCACGCTGAAGTTCACGTCGCACGGGTTCGAGAAAGAGTAGCGGCCAGCCACCCAGCGACGCGAGTGGCTTTCTGGACGATAAGGGACGGAAGATGGGGCCAGCGTCTTCACCCACTCTCCTTTGCCCCAAGCGCACGCAATCCGGCGCGGATTTCCTCCGCGCGGTCAGCCTCATCTGGACCCAATTGTTTCAACTCGGACCGCAGAGCTGCGACCTGGTCTTCCTTGGTCATTTCCCCAGGAATGGGCGGAAGTTTGATGCGTTGCATCACCACCGTCACTGCCAGCACGGGCCAAAGGGGATTTCATCATCGAGATCGCCCCCGCCGCCGTTCGGCGCTTCCCATTGCGGACCGCCGCGCCCCTGCGTCGCGCCGCTGCGGCCGCCGGTCTGCTGCTGACCGCGCACCTGCCCTTGGCTGGCACCACCACCGGACTCACCGCCGTTGGCGCTGCCCAACAGCACCAGCTCGCCGCGGAACTTGGCGAGTACCACCTCGGTGGTGAACTTTTCCTGCCCGCTCTGGTCGGTCAATTTGCGGGTCTGGAGCGCGCCCTCGATGTAGACCTTGCCGCCCTTCCGGCAGTATTTCTCGGCGACGTCCGCGATCCGTTCGTTGAATACCACCACCCGATGGTATTCAGTGCGCTCTTTCTGCTCGCCACTTTGTTGGTCTTTCCATCGCTCACTGGTGGCAACCGTAAGGTTGACGATTTTGCCACCGGCCTGTGTGGTCCTGACTTCCGGATCCCGGCACAGGTTACCAACCAGGATGGCTTTATTGACCGATCCCGACATAGCTGTCGCCCCTTTGTATTGCGGTAATGGTGAAGTAGTTTATGTCCATCTGGACGGAGATCTTCCGGGGCGACATGCCGGCGTTTAGGCGCCGCCTGATTTCTTGCACTTGCCACTCAGCTAAGTGCTTCCTCGTGCCACCGGCGGTCCGGCCTTTCGACTTGCAGTCGGCCATATTTTCCAACCGAGTGCCGAGGAATAGGTGGTCTGGGTTGACGCACCACCTATTGTCACACGAATGACAAACATCGATCCCGCTTGGCACAGGGCCGCAGAACAACTCGTAAGACCGCTGGTGTGCAGTTACGTAGCGCCCATCGGCGTTG
>JBEKNT010000550.1:0-3854 GCA_049522565.1 Acetobacteraceae bacterium | reverse complement strand
TTCGTCGTACGCAGCAAAGTCGTGGGTGGCCGGCCTTCGCCGGCCATGACACGAGGGGGGCGGCCGCTGCCTGTCCTTGGGATCTAAGCGTCAGGATCAGAACACCAGCAAGCAACAAACTTTCCCTCCCCTTGAGGGCTTGGGCCGCGAAGCGGATCAAGATTGGGGGAGGGGCAGCCTCTTTCCCCTGACGAGTGCCGCAGCTTCATCCAGGGCGGGTGGGCCGCCGCCGGCCGGTGGTCAACGCGCAATGACGTCAGCGGCTCCGCAGCCGGAACGCCGCGGGATGGTCCGGCTGCGTGGTGACGATCGCCACCGGCAGCACCGGCCGCGTGTCCTCCCGCGCGACTTCGAACCGCTGGAGCAGCATCGCCAGCACCAGCACCGCCTCGGTCAGCGCGAACTGTGCACCGACACAGACCCGGGGGCCGGCGCCGAACGGCAGGTAGGCGAAGCGCGGCACAGGCGGGGCATCGGGCAAGAAGCGCGACGGATCGAACGCATCCGGTTCGCGCCAGAGCTTGCGGTGCCGGTGCAGCACCCAGGGCGCAATCATCACCACCGAGCGCTTCGGCAGATCGACATCGCCCAGCCGGTCGGGACCGATCGCCTCGCGCACAATGGTGAAGGCCGGCGGGTACAGCCGCAGCGCCTCGCTCACCACCGCGCGGGTGCGTACCAGCCGTGGCAGGATCGCCGTTGCGTTCTCCGGCTGGATCGCCAGCCCGCGCACTTCCTCGGCCAGCCGCGTCTGCTCTTGCGGATCCTGCGCCAGCACGGTCAGCGACCAGAACAGCGTCACTGCCGTGGTCTCGTGTCCGGCGACCAGCAAGGTCGCGAGCTGATCGCGCAGTTGGGAGGGGGAGAAGGCCTCGCCGGTCTCCGGATCGCGCGCGGCGCGCAGCAGGTCGAACAGGTCGCGTGGCGCCTCAGGCTGCGGTTCGCACAGCCGGTCGTGCATGATCGATTCGACCAGCCGCATCCAGCGTGCCTGGAAGCGCCGGCGCCGCAGGTCACGCAGCGTGGGCACCGACGGCGGCAGCAGCATGTCGAACAGGAACGGCCGGGCGAAGCGGTCACCGAATTCCGTCAACAGCCGCCGGAGCGGAGCCCCGAACGCGCGCATCTCCAGCGAAAACATGCTGCGCCCGGCAATCTCCAGCGTGAGACCCTGCATGGCCGCCAGCAGGTCGACCGGCCCCTGGACCGCCTGTGCCGCAATCGACACGATCTGCTCTTGCGCCGTACCGACGATATGGTGCGCCAGCATCGGCATCACGCGCGGTGCCAGCGCCGGTGCAATCGTGCGGCGCTGGTGGCGCCACGCCTCGCCCTCGCTCAACAGCAGGCCATTGCCGGTGATCGGTCGCAAGATGCGGATCGAGGCTGGGGAGCGGCGGTAGTTCCCCGGGTTGTCCACCAGCACGCGGTGGATCGCGTCCGGCGCATTGACCAGCACGTTGGTACGCCCGAGGAACCGCCGCACCACGACATCCTGTTCGTACGCCGCATCGGTCCACATGGTCAGCGCGTTGGTGCGGATGGCGCGCAGGAACGCCAGCAGCGGCAGTTCATGAGCCGGCGGTGGCGGGCGGGATGGCATCAGCAGCGTCGTGGCGAGGGAGTCCATGCGGCGAAAACTAGACCCGCGCCAGATCGCATGGCCAGCGTGCCAGCGCACTCTTGCGTTAATCCGCGGCGCGCGGGGAACTTGCAGCCGGCAGGGGTTCGTAGGGCGCATGGCAGTGGCCCATGCGCCCCCATCTGGCCACCGACCTACCGATCAGTATAATCGCTCCCGCCTGGCCGCAGGACTGCCGGCCAAAAGGGGAGTGAAGCATGAGTTTGAAGGGCAAGGCCTACATCGTGGGTGCCTGGGAGCATCCCACCCGCAAGGCGAGCGACAAGTCGATCGCATTGCTGCACGCCGAATGTGCCAAGGGCGCGTTGGAGGACGCGGGGCTCACTAAGGACGACGTGGACGCGTATTACTGTGCGGGCGACGCGCCCGGCCTCGGTCCGCTGTCCATGGTCGACTACATGAACCTGAAATGCCGGCACGTGGATTCCACCGATGTTGGCGGTTCGTCCTATCAGGTGGCGGTGGGCCATGCGTTGGAGGCGATCGCGCATGGCCGCGCCAAGGTCGCGCTGATTACCCTGGCGGGGCGGCCACGCAGCGAGGGCCAGGCGACCGGCACCGCGCCGCGCGCGGGGAGCCCCGCGCAGCCGGAGATGCAGTTCGAGTATCCGTACGGCCCGGCGACGGCGAACATGTATGCAATGTGCGCCACGCGGCACATGTACGAGTACGGCACCACCAGCGAGCAATTAGCCTGGATCAAGGTGGCGGCATCGCATCATGCGCAATACAATCCCCATGCCATGCTGCGCGACGTCGTTACGGTCGAGGATGTGGTGAATTCGCCGATGGTAGCGTCTCCGCTGCACCGGTTGGATTGCTGCGTGATCAGCGACGGCGGCGGCGCGTTGGTGCTGACCAGCCCGGAGATTGCGAAAAGCCTGAAGCGGCCGAAGGTGAAGGTGATCGGCGTCGGTGAGGCGCCGAAGCACCAGATGGGCGGAGCGGTGGACCTGGTGTATTCCGCGGCGCGCTGGTCCGGCCCGCCGGCCTGGGAGATGGCCGGCATCAAGCCGTCCGACATCAAGTTTGCCGCGATCTACGACAGTTTCACCATCACCGTGCTGATGCAGTTGGAAGACCTGGGGTTCTGCGAGAAAGGCCAGGGCGGCAAATTCGTATCAGACGGCAACCTGATCTCCGGTGTTGGCAAGCTGCCGTTCAATACCGACGGCGGCGGGCTGTGCTCCAACCATCCGGCCAATCGCGGCGGCATCACCAAGATCATCGAGGCGGTGCGACAGTTGCGCGGCGAGGCGCATCCGGCGGTGCAGGTGAAGAACTGCGATCTCGCCATAGCGCATGGCACGGGCGGGTCGCTCGGCACGCGGCACTGCGGCAGCACTGTGATTCTGGAGCGGGAGTGATCGACATGGCTTACGTCCAACGCAAGATTCCATTCGTCGGTACACCCGAGACAAATCCGGAGACCAAGCCGTTCTTCGATGGCTGTGCCGCCGGCAAGTTGGTGCTGCCTCGGTGCAAGGATACCGGCAGGTTCATCTGGTATCCGCGGGCGATCTCGCCGTTCACCTTCGGTCCGGTGGAATGGGTGGAGGTGTCCGGGAAGGGCACGATCTACACATTCAGCGTGATGCAGCGCGCCGATCCGCCCTATGCCATCGCCTATGTCGAACTGGCGGAGGGGCCACGCATGATGACCAACATCGTGGACTGCGACTTTGCCACGCTGAAGATCGGGCAGGAGGTGAAGCTGAAGTTCATCCAGTCCGAGGGTAGCGGGCCACCGCTGCCGTTCTTCGCGCCGGTCTGACGCGGCGTCGTCGCCGCCAGGAGCAGGCCAGCCCCGAAGGGCTGGTCCTTCTCCTAGCTGCGATCGATCTTGACCTTGGCCTCAAGGATTACGGTCACTACGATATTCGCCAGGAGACCCGATAGCTCTTACCCATCGCTTCCTCCTTTGCTAACGGCGGCTGGCCAGTCCAGTCGCCGTTAACGCTTCCAGGGATCGTAGCTTCACACGCTGCTAATTTGCGGTGCCCTATCATCGCTCAACTGTTTGCCGCTCGGAGGCACCCTCCCCGTTGCCGCTCGCGCGTTTCGACCACTCCCGCGCAGAGCGGGAGTGGTTAGCGCCTGCCGAGGAATAAACGAATCACCATTCGGCGCAGCATCGTCCGTCCCGTCATGGCGGGCCCCCGGGTCAAGTGCCCGGGGGCAGGCTCCGGCCCGCCATCCACGACTTTGCGGC
>JBEKNT010000549.1:0-3858 GCA_049522565.1 Acetobacteraceae bacterium | reverse complement strand
CGGTTGGGGTGGGCGCGCGGCGGTCGGACGCGAAGTCGATCAGCGTGGTGTCGGTCTCGTGCCCGACCGCCGAGATCAGAGGAATGCGGCACGCAGCGGCGGCGCGGATGACGATCTCCTCGTTGAACGCCATCAGGTCTTCCAGACTGCCGCCGCCGCGCGCGACGATCAGCACGTCCGGCCGCGGGACCAGTCCCCCGGCTGGCAGCGCGTCGAAGCCGGCAATGGCGGCGGCGATGCGTTCGGCCGCGCCCTCGCCCTGCACCGGCACCGACCAGAGCAACAGCGTGCGAGGGAAGCGGCGGGCCAGCGTGGTGCGGATGTCCTGGATCACCGCGCCGCGTTCGCTGCTGACCACGCCGATGACACTGGGAAGCATCGGCAGCGCGCGCTTGCGGTCGGCGTCGAACAGGCCCTCGGCGGCGAGGCGGACGCGCAGCATCTCGATGCGCGCCAGCAGGGCGCCGGCGCCGGCGTATTCCATCCGCTCGACGATGAGCTGGTAGGACGAACGCTCGCCATAGGCGGAGATACGGCCGGTGGCGACCACTTCGACGCCGTTCTCCGGCACCATGCCGAGGCGCGAGACGGCCGTCTTCCACACCACGCCGGCGAGCTTGGCCCCTTCGTCCTTCAGTGAGAAGTAGATATGGCCGGAGGGATAACGTTTCAGTTCGGTGATTTCCCCGCGCACCCGGACGCGGCCGAAATTGCCCTCCAGCGTCCGCTTCACCGCGCCGGAGATTTCCGACACGGTGTATTCGGGAACGTTCGAAACGGGGGGGGCGCGCAGTTCGTCCATGGCGGTAGACTAGACGATCAGGGCCGGGCGGGCGAACACCCTTGGTCGAAGCTGCGGCAGCGCCTGCGCAGCGGCTTCCGCTCCGGGGCGGCACGACGAGCGGACGGTGCCGTCGGCAGCCAGGCAACAAGGTTGCTCGTTTGCCTTGCGACGCGCGTTGGACTCTGGAAAGCTGGCGCCATGCCCGACACGATTGCACTATCCGGCGGCTGCAATTGCGGCACCATCCGCTACCTTGTGACACGCCCCTTCCTCACAGCCTACATCTGCCATTGTCACCTCTGTCAGAAGCGAACCGGCAGTGCGTTCAGCATGTCCGTCGTGCTTCCTGCCGATGGTCTGGCGATCGTCGCCGGCACGGCAGTGCGCACCGAGCGGCGGCTTCCAAGCGGGCTGACAAACATTTCCTGGGCGTGTTCCGCTTGCTACTCGCGCCTCTACACACAGCGAGAAGGACGTCCGACGCTCAACCTGCGCGCGGGGACATTGGACGATACAAGCAACATCAGGCCGGTCGCCCAGTTTTGGACCGATAGTGCGCAGCCCTGGGCACTGATCACGGACAACATCCTGTCCTATGCGGAGCAGCCGACCGACTATGCGCCATTGCTTGCCGCGTGGGGCCGGCGTTAGGCACATCGTGCCGGACGATCGACGCTGCCTTCAGACCGATCGGACGGGTCAGATGATCTTCCTTGCCCGAAAGTCCTGGATCTGGCCAGCGGTGTAGCCAAGCTCCGCCAGCACGGCGTCGTTGTGCTCGCCCAGTCCGGGCGCGACCCCGATCTGCGCCGGCGTTTCGGAAAACTGCCAGGGCGAGCCGTGCACTTTCAGCCGTTTGCCATGCGCCGGATAGTCGACTTCGGTGACATAGCCGTTGGCCAGCACATCGGGATCGTTGGACGCCTCGAGCAACGTGTTGATCGGTGCGGCGACGATGTCGGCGGCACGCAACCGCGCCACCCAGTCGTCGCGTGAGCCGGTCGCGAACAACTCATCCAACCGGCGCAGCAGCGTGGCCCGCTGCTCGTCCGATGCCACGATCACGCCGAGATCGCCGAAGCCGGCCTTCTCCAGCGTCTCGTAGAAACCGAGCGCGGTCATGGCGTTGCGCCATGGGCGATTGCCGTTCAGTTGGAACACCAGCGGCTTGCCATCCCGGTCGTTGAAACTGGCGCTCAGGCCCGGGCGCTCCGGCGTTCCGGTGACGCGCGCCTGGCCGGTGACCGGATTCCTCCCCCGCCACATGGTCGTGGTGAGTGTCCAGCCCATCAGGCGGATCTGACCGCCGAGCAACGAGCAATCGACTTTCTGGCCGATACCGGTGGTGCGCGCGTAGGTCAGCGCGGCAAGTGCGCCACCGAACGCCAGGATGGCACAGGTCTCGTCGGCGACGGAGACGATGCCGGTGCGCAACGGCTGACCGGGGGTCGAGTATGCCTCGGCGATGCCGCCGAGCGCCTGGGCCATCGAATCGGTGCCCGGAAGCGCGGCGTTCGGGCCGTTCGGGCCATAGCCGGAGATCGACATATAGACGAGTTTCGGATTCACCTTGCGAAGATCTTCGTAGCCGAAGCCGTTCTTCTCTGCCGCGCCGGGCCGAAAATTCTGGCCGAACATGTCCGCCCGTGCGACCAGCTTGCGCAGGATGTCCCGCCCTTCCGGAGTCTTCAGGTTCAGCGTGACGCTCTTCACGCCGCGATTGTTGGTTTCGAAATAGGTGCTGGGGAGGCCGGGCATCACCGTCGAGCCACGGGAATTGTCGCCGCCTTCCGGCACCTCGATCTTGATCACCTCCGCGCCGAGATCGGCCATCAGCATGTAGGGCACCGTACCGGCCTGCGCCGTAGAACAGGCGACGACCTTCACGCCATGAAGCGGACCATGTGGCTCTGTCATGTCGAGCGACCTTCCGGGTTGTTGCGTACTTGGCGGTTGCCCTGCGGCACAGGCTCCTGGAGTTTGGTTGCAACGCGAGGCGGCACAAGTGCGCCCTTGTCATTGCCAGAAGCGAAGCGGCGCAGCAACGCCGCCCGACAAGCTGTTGATCGCCGGACGGCGGTTGCTGCGTGACTGTGTTCCGCGCCATGACGCGGCGGATCGCGTGCGTGGCAATACCCGCGACGCCAGCATCGGCGCTCAGCCAGCCAGGCTCACGGCCCGGCCGTAGGCGGCCCGCGCCCCCTGGATGCGCAGCAACTCGAACGCGTTGAGCATGTCGGCGCTGACATCAGCCAGGTTCGGGCCGCGATCACCGGCGGCGCTGATCCCGTATGCCGCGCGTTGCGCCGGCGACCAGGCCTGGACCGCCGAGGTTGCCGGCGGAGCGGCCGCGTCGGCGGGCGCAACCGGCGCGGGTGACGGCGCGGGCACAGGATGGCCGACCGGGTGGTCACCTTGCCCGATGCCGGTCAACAGCGTCTGACCGGTGTGATCCAGGTCGATGCCGGTGATTTTTTCCGCGACCATGAGCGCCACGTTGATCGCAGCGCCAATTGGCCCGCCGAGCAATGCGCTGGCGACGAACGAACCAATGCGTCGCGCCGCCTCGGGGATCTGGTCGCCGGTGACAGCGCGGTAGATTGTGCCGATCACCGGCAGATATTGCAGCGGGTTCAACAGGGAGAGCACGTCGTGAAACGACACATGGTGGCCGACCGGCGCGGGTTGCGCTACCTGTTGGGGTCCGGCGGCTGATTGCAATGCGGCGACGTTTGTCATGGCGGAATCCCGCAGCCTCTACGCGGGAGACGGTGCAAGCATCGGGCCTGCTGCCGTGGCCGCGATGAGCATGCCTTGGGCGACAGCAGGCAGCCGTCACCGCCAGCCCGCCCGTCGTCCGCTTGCTCCCTGCTGCGCCCGCTGCGGTTGCGGGGGCGGGCGGGTGGCGGTATATGCCGGCGGCCTGTTTCAGTCGCCGACGTAGCTCAGTGGTAGAGCAACTGATTCGTAATCAGTAGGTCCGGAGTTCGACCCTCCGCGTCGGCACCAGCGAAATCAAGGGTTTGCAGGCTAAATCCCACCATTACGGTAGACTATCGACAGTCTGCGGACCC
>JBEKNT010000548.1:0-3865 GCA_049522565.1 Acetobacteraceae bacterium | reverse complement strand
AGGCAGCGGTGCAGGCCCCCTCCCGTCCAACCACGCCAAACGGATGGATTGCAAAGGCCCTGCCTTTGCTGGGGGGTCCAGGGGGGCAAAGCCCCCCTGGCGGGTTTCAGAGCAGAGCCCTGGGCTTGCTGCCTTCACCCGATTGCCCTGGGCTGGTCCTCGCTCTCGGTCATGCTATTGCTCCGCGGACCGGAATAATGTGCGGTCCGGAACCGTGTTGCCGGTCCGGAGCTATCGACGGGAGGGCGGGTCAGCGTGTTCGGAAGGCGCAAGTTCGGCCAGTTATGCGCGGGAGTTTCCGCAGCAGCCATGGTGCCTTCCCGGGGCCACGCTCAACCCACGATGGCGTCCCTGCCGGATGCGGCGGCCTCCGACTTTCTGCGGGCTGCGGGATGGGAGCCGGGCGCACGCGAGAACCTACAGGCCCGTGAGCAGCTTCCATGGACGTATGTCAGGGGTGCGATTGAAGCGGCCAAGTTCGACAAGCCGGATCAAAGCGGGAAGCTGCAACCGCCTGATGCCGGCGCTGAACGCGCGGTCGGTCTCGTCGGGCTGGCCCTCGGCGCGGGCGAGTGGGGCATCCGCGACGCCCCGAGCGGGCTGGCCGACCCGGCGAGGGACGCATGGAAAGGTCCGCAGGAAGGCCGCGGCAAGCACCTCGTCAGTGTCACGGACGGCGGCATCGGGTTGCCGCAGTACGACGAAGGCGACCTGGCCCGGCTGCTGCAATTCGCCCTTTCGACGCAACCAGCCATAGGCAGTCCGCCCGATCGAGCGCGCGTCCAGGCGCTCATTCCAAGATTTGCCGCTCCAGCGGCTTCCGGAGGCATAGCCTACAAGGCATTGGACCCGCACCAGCAGGGAGGCGCGGCCCAGCGCGATGACTGGCTGGCGTTCACGCGGTTCTGCGAGGCGGCGCTTGGCCAGGTTGCGGTGCAGCACTGGGTGCTGTCGTATTGGATAGCCCATTATTGGCAACCGTCGCTCGAGAGAATCCGTAAGGATCAAGGGGCTTTCGAAGAAGTCTTCGTCAACGCGCGGATTCGTAACTCCAAACCGGCCTTGGCGAGCTGCGCCGCGCAGCACGCCGAAGGAAAAGCCGACAGGATCGGTGCTGAGCTGGAGGCATACACGACGCCCGCCTTGTGCGGGAAAGCTGCGAAGCCGCGCCTTACGCGCCGCTTCGGCACTATGCAGAGGCCTGTGTTTGTCTGGAGGTTCGTGCAGCGCGCAGCAGGGTGACCCACCAAGCTGCCAGGTCCAGGAAAGCCTGATCGATAACCTGTCAGCTTGCGGCATCGATTACCTGCGCATCCCTCCTGGCGTTGTCGGCCCCGCTACTTCAGATCCTTCACCGCCTCGATGAACGACCGAACCGCCGCCACGTGGTCCGCCAGGGTGCGGCCCTGGATGCGCTTGTGGCGGCCGGCGTTGTACGTCGTGTGGCCGGCGATGTGGCTGACACCGGCGTTCTTCCAGAACGTGAAATCCCGCCGCCAGTCGTCCGGCGTGCCAACGCCCAGCGATATCCAGACTTCGATACCGACCGCGGACGGGTCGCGCCCCGCCGCCTTGGTCCACGCGCGCAACTGTTCGAACTTCGCCAGCGCCTTGTCGCCGGCCGCGTAGGCGAGCGGCATCCAGCCATCGCCGATCCTGGCGATGCGTTGCAGGATCGCGTCGGCATGGCCGCCCCACCAGATCGGGATGCGGCCGGAGGCCGGGCGCGGGTTGATGCCGGCGTCGTCGATCGTGTGCCACGTCCCCTCGAACCTCACGTTCGCCTGTGCCCACAGCGCGCGCATCACCGCCACCTGCTCTTCCGAGCGGCGGCCGCGGTTGTGAAAATCCTCGTTCAGCCCTGCGTACTCGATCTCGTTCCAGCCGACGCCAACGCCGAGCCGGAAGCGGCTGTCGCACAGCAGATCCAGGCCGGCGGCCTGTTTCGCCACCAGGACGGTCTGCCGCTGCGGCATGATCACGATGCCGGTGGCGAAGCCGAGGCGGGTGGTGCAGCCGGCCAGGAAGCTCAGCACGACGAACGGGTCATGCACGGCCTGCGCGTTGGTGCCGACGCGGACGCCCTCGGGGTTGGGCCGGGCGGGGTTGGCGCCCATCACGTGGTCGCCGGTGATGATGTAGTCGAAGCCGAGCCCCTCGACCGCCTGTCCGTAGTCACGGACGACGGCCCGGCCGGTGCCGATATCGCCGATGGGCAGGGATGCGCCGATCTGCATGGGTTGCTCCTGTGGCGGGGTGTGGCGGGTTCAGCGCCGACGCATTGGCGCCGCCTGCCACCCTGTCATGGCCGGCGAGGGGCGGCCAGCCGTGCGGCGCACGATTTCCGCGAGCGCCGTGATGTCCGGTATCACCGCTGCCGCAGCATCGACGGCGGCGCGAATGCATCGTCGATGGCGCCGCCCATGATGGCACACAGGAACCACATGTCGGCGCATTGCGGACGGGAACCGCCCGTCAGCGCATTGCCGATGGAAGCCGGCCGCCGGGCAAAGACATCACGGCAGCGGTCGCCGAACCCGCCAGAGCACCCTCGGACCAAGCGAGACGACTCACAGCCGCTACAGCGTCTGCATCAACTGCCGTACCGCCTCCAGGTCCTTCACAAACGCGCGGTACTCGCGCGCCTTCGCATCTTCGTCCGGCACGCGCAGCAGGAACGACGGGTGCACCGTGACGAATGCCATCTGCCCGTCCTCCAGCCTGAACGGGCGCCCGCGTTCGCGGGTGATCGTCACCTGCCGGCCGGTCACCGCGCGTGCCGCGGTGCCGCCCATCAGCACCATCAGCTTCGGCCGCAACTGCACATGCTCCACATCCAGCCAGAAGCGGCAGGCCTGGATTTCCGGCGCTTCGGGAGTCTGGTGGATGCGCCGCTTGCCGCGCGGGGTGAATTTGAAATGCTTCACCGCGTTGGTGATATAGACGGTGCGGCGATCGATGCCGGCCTGCTCCATCGCGCGGTCCATGATCTGTCCAGCGGGACCGACGAACGGGCGGCCGATGGTGTCCTCCTGGTCGCCGGGTTGCTCGCCGACGAACATCACGGGAGCGTCTGCCGGGCCTTCGCCGAATACCGTCTGCGTGGCCGGTTCGTACAAATGGCAGCGGCGGCAGTCGCCGGCCTCGTGCGTGGCCTCCAAAAGCTGTTTGTCGGGATGCGCTGGCAAAACGACCGGCCCGAGCGGTGGCAGATCGGGCGGCCGCGGGGCCTCGTCGAGCGGCTCGGCTTCGGGCACCGACGTGTCGCGCTGCGCGTCGCGCAGCAGCGTGGCGTGATGCGCGTGCCACCACCTGGCCAGCGCCGCATCGTCGGCGACATGCGCCAGGCCGGCGCCGAAGCGCGGCGCGCCGCCCTGCCAATGCGCGCTGCCATCAGGTGTGAGGATGGAGCATGCCAGATTGGGAAAGCGCCGCGCCATGAGCTGCGCGTTGGCCTCCAGCACATGGTGCGCCGGCGCGTACCAGCCGAGATAGCGGCCGTCCTCCACCGCCATGAAGCGCAGCAGGGTGCGCATCTTGTGCGCTTCGGCGCGCACCGCGTAGGCGAGGCCCCGGGCGCGGTGCAGTTCCGGATCGTCCTGGCGGTCGAGCAATTTCTCGCCGGCGTTGGCGCGCCATATGAGGCGATACAACAGGGCGAAACGGTCCGGGTCGCGCGCCTGGAACGCCAGGGCGGCGATGGCGACGAGCGCGCGCGGCACGTTGAAGCCGCCGGTGCCTTCCGGCAGTTGCTGCGTGGCGTCGTCGGGGTGGGCACGCACGGCCCAGTGCACGTCTTCGGCTGGGACGCCGGCGAGCACCAGGGCGCGGGTGGCGCTGCGCCAGCCCTGCCAGTCGGTCTCGC
>JBEKNT010000547.1:0-5041 GCA_049522565.1 Acetobacteraceae bacterium | reverse complement strand
CGACACCGGCGCCAATGCCTTTACCGGTTTCGATGCGGTGCGGGCAGCGGGAGTTTGCGACGCGTGCGCGCGCGCCGGCGTGCATCTGGGCCTGCACACCTCATCGGCCGTGAACGTCGCCGAATACGCGCCACTGCTGGCCGACGCAACCGACGCCTATCTGCGTGCTTATATCGACGCCGCCGCATTGCTCCGTGCTGAGTGGATCGTCGTGCATGCCGGCTTCCATTTCACCTCCGACGTGCCACAGCGCATGCAGGCCGGTTTGGCGCGGCTGCAACGCATGGTGGCCTACGCCGAGGCTAAAGGCGCATTGCTGCTACTGGAGAATCTCAACAAGGAGCCGGCCGGCGCCGAGGTGCACTACCTGGCCCACACGCTGGAGGAATGGCGCTGGTACTACGAACGCATCGACTCGCCCGCGTTTGCGTTATCGTTCACCGCCAACCACGCGCATCTGGTGCCGGAGGGCGTGGCGGGCTTCGTCGATGCGATGCCGGTCGGGCGCGTGGTGGAGGTCCGCCTGGCCGATTGTTTCCGCAACGGCCACGAACAGCACCTGCGCCCGGGCGACGGCGATTTCGATTTCCCCGACCTGTTCCGCCGCCTGGAGGCGAAGGGCTTCGAGGGCCACTACATGAACGCGTTCGGCTCGCTGGACGACATGCTGGAGGGGCGCAGGATGTTGGAAAACCTCTCCCGCGAGAGCGAGGTCGAGACGCGTAAGCGGCGAGGGTGAGGGTGATCGGGGCGCCTCGCGCTACCTGCTACGTGCCGACCCGCTCACCCTCGCCCTCGGTGCTTACGCACCTCGACCTCTCCCGCTCCCGCGGGAGAGGTTTCCTGTCACGCCTTCGTCACATTCCAGAATACCGGAATCGCGCCTTGCAAAATGCCGCTCACAGTGCTGCGCCAGGCAGAAGGCGGCAGGTACTGGCCAAGCGGAATGAACGGCACCATCTCGAATGCCCGCAGTTGGATCTCCGCATCCAGACGCTTGCGCTCCGTCTCGTCGGTGCTGCCCATCCACGCATTCCGCATCGCCTCGATCCTGTCGTCCGTGGGCCAGCCAAACCACGCATCCTTGCCGTTGCCGCGAATGTTGCCGGCAAATACCGGATCGCGATACTCGGCCGCCGGATAGCCCGCCGGGAACGATTGCTCATCCAGGTTGATGCCGACCTTGCGCAGCGAGTCGGCGATCACGTGGCTCATCGCATCGTAAAAGGTCTGGTCGGTCGGGTGCATCAGCACCACGCGCTCCCCCGCATAGCCCGCCTGCTTCAGCATCGCCCGGATCTCATCAGGACTGCGGCGCCGGCGCACCCGGTCCATGCCTGCCTCGTTGGCCGACGGCGTGCCAGGCATGAAGAATCCCACCGGCGCGTGGTACAGGCGCTGCTCGTCGCCCATCACCGCGGTCATCACTTCCACCTGGTCGATCGCCGCCAGCATGGCGCGGCGCACGCCCGGATTGTCGGTCGGCGACAGCAATTGGTTCGGCCGCAGCCCGCCCAGGGTGCCGTAAACATCGACCAGTCCGACGGTTACCCCCGGCGCCTTGCGCAACATCGGCAGCAGGTCCGGCAGCGGCGAATCCAGCCAATCGATCTCACCGTTCAGCATCGCGTTCGCCGCGGTCGCTGCGTCCGGAATGATCCGCCATTCCACCCGATCCACCAGCACGCGGTAGCCGCCGGCGGCGAAACTCACCGGCTCCGGGCGCGGCACGTAGCGCTGGTTCTTCGCAAACACCGCGAGATTGCCGGCGACGTATTCGTCGGCAACCCAACGGAACGGGCCGCTGCCGACCACCTCCGGAACCTGCTTGAACGGGTCGGTCTTCGCCAGGTGCTCTGGCATGATCACCGGCGTCGGTTGCGTCTTCGCCAGCGCGTAGGGCAACGACGCGAACGGCTGGCGCAGCCGGAACACCAGCGTCCGATCGTCCGTCGCCTCCAGCGCGTCCATCCGCTCGGCGATGGTCTGTCCGATGCCGTCCCGCTTCATCCAGCGCAGTACGGACGCGACGCAGTCGCGCGCCAGCACCGGCTCGCCATCATGGAACCGCAACCCATCCCGCAGGCGCATGGTCCAGCGCAGGCCGTCATCCTCCTCGCGATGGCCTTCGACCATCTGCGGCTGCGGGTTGAGCTTTTCGTCGCGGCCATACAACGTTTCGTACACCAGGCCGGCGAAGTTGCGGGTGACCAGCGCGGTCGTCCATACCGGGTCGAGGCTGGTAAGGTTGGCCTGGGGCACATGCACCAGCGTCTTCACCTTGCCGCCCACGGCAGGCTGTGCCAGCGCGGCACGGCTCAGTGTCACGGCCGCGGCACCAGTCAGCAGGTCACGACGTTTCATTGTTGTTGTCTCCGACGTTTCCGTTCGAACCGTGCGCGAAGGGTTCACCCGGCGCTGCACCATGGCCGCCATTCGGCGACCCCGGACATCATCGCCGCGCCGGCGGACGCCGCAGCATCCAGAATGCGACGCTGCCGCAGGCATAGAAGAAAATCGACAGCCCGAACGCCACCTGATAGCTGCCGGTCGTGTCGAATGTCCATCCTGCCAGCCACGCGCCCGACGCCGAGCCGATCCCCGTGCCAATGGTGATCGCCCCCAGGATCGAACCGAGATGCGGCCCGGGGAACAAATCGGCGGTCTTCGCCGTGATCGCCGGTCCGCGCGCCCCCCAGGTCAGGCCGAAGAAGCAGGCGTGCAGCCACAGCAACAGATGCTGGTCGGGCCCGGTGATGGCCATCGCGCAGGCCACGCCGATGATCGACGTGCCGTAGGTCATCACCGCGGACAATTCGCGGCCGATATAGTCGGAGATCCAGCCGGTCAGGATCACCCCCGGCAGCGACAGCAGCGCGCCAAGTCCGAGCACTTCGGCGGCGTACAACTTGTCGAAGCCCATGGTCACCGCGAACGCCAATTGATGCAGCGCCACCAGGAAGCTGCCCAGGCCGGTGAACACATAGACCAGCGTCAGCAACCAGAAATGCGGCGTGCGCATCGCCTGGCGCAGCGTCCAGCCGTCGTCTGCCGCACGCTCGGCGGACGACGCCGGGCGCTCGGTTTCGTTGCGGCGGAACAGCAATGCCAGCGGCAGGAATGCCACCGCCATGAAGCCGCCTTGCGCCAGATAGGCGCCGCGCCAGCCCAGGCCGGCGATCAAAAGCTGCGACAGCGGCGCGGAGACGGCGCGCGCGAAGCCGTTGGCGGATTGCACGATCGCCACCGCCATGCCGCGGCGGCGCACGAAGCGTCGCGACAGAACCGGAACGAACACCACCAGGCCCAGGCAGTTGGCCCCCAGCGTCATCACCACGCCATACAGCAACACCACCTGCCACAGCGCATGCGAAGCGGCGCTGGCGAGCAATCCGGCAGCCAGCAATACGCCGCCGATCAGCACCATGCGGCGTGGGCCGAGCCGGTCGACCAGCACGCCGACCAGCGGCGAGGTCGCGCCGCCGACCATCTGCGACACGGAATAGGCGATCGAGGCTTCGCCACGCGTCCAGCCGAACGCCTCGATGAACGCGATGAGAAACACGGTGTAGGAATGCATGCACGCCGCGCCCACCGCGAAGGTGAGGAACGCTGCTGCGAGCAGCAGCCAGGCATGTCGCCGCGAGGCGCGCGGCGGGGCGGCGATTGGGCTCAGCCGGGCGCGCGCTCCGACGCGATGCGCAGGACAGCATGGTTGATCGGGGCGGCTTCGCTCATGGCGCGTCGGTTGTGCCACAGCACGACGCCGTGTCATAGCTGCCGCGGCAACCCGCCGAGGTGACCGGAGCGACAAGGCGCGGTCGCGTGGTAGCATCGCGACGACACGCGGACCGGTTTCGCCAGCGTCGGCAAGCCGCGCGTCCGCGCAACGATATCGCAGGGAACACCGCCATGAGCAGCATCGCCCACGATCATTCCCGCTGGGGTCCCGCCGATCAGATCGGCGCCGGCAACCTGCTGACGGTGGAAAAGCGTTTGGCCGCGCTGGGCTCGGTGCGCGAGGGCCGCGTCTATGACGTCAGCCACGAAATCAGCATGGGCGCGCCGTTCCTGGTGCCGAACCAGACGCCGTTCCTGCTGTCGATGTGGGCGACCTGGCGCGACAGCATCAAGCGCCGGCGCTTGCTGGGCGCCACCAACGACGCCGGTGCGAATGTCGAACGCATGGAGATGACCGCGCATGTCGGCACGCATATCGACGCGCTGGGGCATTTCTCGAAAGGCGACCGGCTGTACAACGGCTTGTCCGCCGCCGACACGGTGACCGACTGGGGACTGGAGAAGCTCGGCATCGAACATGCGCCGCCGATGATCACGCGCGGCGTCTTGCTCGATGTCGCAGGGCTGGATGGCGGCCCGCATCTCACCCCCGGGCGCGTCGTCACGCCGGACGACCTCGCACGCACCGCCGATACGGCGAAACTGGCGATCGAACCGGGCGACATCGTGCTGATCCGCACCGGCTGGGGCCGCTATTTCGGCGCGGACAACACGCGCTATCTGGCCGGCGAGCCGGGCATCGACGCACCCGCGGCGCGCTGGCTGACGCAGCAGGGCGTGGTGGCGATCGGCTGCGACAACATGGCGGTGGAAGTGCTGCCCAATCCCACCAAGGGCCTGTCGATGCCGGTGCACCAGCACGCGCTGGCCGAGGCCGGCGTGTACCTGATCGAGAACCTCGCGCTCGACGAACTCGCGCGCGACGGGTTGACGCAGTTCTGCTTCATCCTGCTGGCAACCAAGTTCCGCGGCGCAACGGGCAGCCCGGTTCGGCCGGTGGCGCTGGTGTAGTATGCACAGGGCGGCGTGACTGACGCTCGGGCGGCGAACCGCGCGGCCGCCCCCTGTCACCCGGCAATCCAGTCACCCGGCAATCCTGTCATTGCGAGTTGACCACCGGCCGACGGCCGACCCGCCCTGAATGAAACAGCGAATGGCAGCGGGGAAGAGCCTCCCCCTCCCCTTGAGGGAGGGGGTTGGGGGGAGGGGTTCGTGCCGCACGTACCCCTCCCCCCAACCC
>JBEKNT010000546.1:0-3911 GCA_049522565.1 Acetobacteraceae bacterium | reverse complement strand
CCCGCCACCCGCGCCGTTGTCGTCCCCCAGCGGCCCGAACGTGGTGTTCGCACCGGTATCCGCGCCCGCGTAAAGGTCGAGAACGCTGCTGACATGCGTCGTCGCCAGGGCACCGGTGTGCTTGAACGGCAAGCCGAACTGGAAGATGTAGGAGTGCGAGTAGAACGGGTTGGACTATGGATCGATCGTCTCGTAGCCGAGTGGCGACGGGTACTGACCAACCTTCAAATCGATGCCGCCCTCCGTGATCCAGGGCAGATGTGCCAGCGCGTTCGCCTCGACGACATCGAACTGGTAGCGCTGGTTCGGATCGACGCTGTTCAGTTCGCCCAGGAACTGCGTGTACCGTGCGTCCGAGCCATACATCACCTGCACCTTGAAACCCCACTGATAGTCGGAGTCCTTCGGGTCGAGCGGCTTGTTCGCGGTCAGCAGGAGCTGGTTGAGCTGGAACTGATTGGCGCGGTCGGTAAAGAGATGACCGTAGTTCAGTCCGTCGGCAGGGTTGCTCGGATTGCCCATGATACCTGCGTCGAACTGCGCCGACAGGTGAATGCCGGCAACCCAAAGACCAGGCGGCGGCGCCTCGCCGGCGGCCGCAGGTTCGGGCGTGGGCGGAGCCGATGGCGCGGGCTGTGCGCTGCCCGGGAGGGGCCACGCGGCGATCAGACCGGCCGCCACGATCCACGTTGTTGCACCTACCGCTCCAGATGGGCGGAAACATTCTGCGGGCCGCGTTGTCATATTGGTACCGTAATGTTATAGTGGACGATCGGTCGTAGCCAACCAACACCGTACGCGCGGGTTGCTATCGGTCAGACGATGGCTTGCGGCGGGTCAGCCGATGCCGGTCATTGCATGGCCGACGCCGTCAGCAGGAATATTAACGGCGGCACCCCAAGGATGAAGCCGGCTATGCAACGGTACCGCGCAATTGCCTCCTCGGGCAGAGGATGCGAACGAAACCTCTGACCATCGCATTTGCAGCCCTTGTCCTCCCCGGACAGGCCGGCACGCACTTCCTTCACCGACAGCTCCACGTGACTCACAGGGCACGCGATGCACCCTGACTTGCGCGGTGAAGCTACCGGGCGTCATCATATAAACTCAATATATAATCGGTCTATATCCGCATAGAATTTCTATATAAGGTCCGCGGTTCGGACCGCTGGCATGAATGCCAAGCGCCACCTCGAAGTGGCGAACACCAAGACCCGCTGACCCGGCGCCATGCCGGCCACCACCAGCACCAGGCTTGCCAAATCCGCTAAGTCGGCCCGGCGACCGGTCGTAGGCCAGGGCTCCGACCCGATCGCTTCGGCCTCGGTGTTCAGGTGTCATTGCAAGCGACGCGGAGCGATCTCTCGCATGCGTTGGTACGATCTCTCGCGGGAGATTGCTTCGCTTCGCCGCAATGACGGGATCGGGCGCAGTATCGAGCCGTCAGGACTACGACACTACAGGCCGCCGCGGCCCGGATAGTCGGGGTCGGTTACGAACGGGTACGGCCCTGGATAGTGCTCGACATAAACCGTGTGCGAGACGATGCCGTCCTCGGCGGTCCAGCGATGCACCTGGAAGGCCGGCGGTTCGAAGACGAAGGCACCGGGATCGTCCGGGTGCAGCGACATCTCCACCTGGTGCGCCACCGAGGGCGAGATCAGCGCGATCGCCTGCGCTACCTTGGTGGTGATCGCGCGGTGATGGTGGCCGCAGACGATGCGCTCAACTTGCGGATGGCGCGCCACGACCTCGACGAACGCGGCGGCGTCGCGCAGCCTGATGCGGTCCATGTGCGCAATGCCGCAGGCGAAGGGCGGATGATGCATGCCGATCATCGTCGGCTTGCCCGGCACCTGGGCCAACGTTCGGTCGAGCCACTGCAATTGCTCCGGCCGCAGCTCACCGTGGCCCGCGCCGGGCACCAGCGTATCCAGCATGACCAGGCGGACGGGGAAGTCCTCGACGGCGTATTGCACGTAGACCGGATCGGCGGTGACGTTGGGCAGGTGGGCGAGGCCCTCGCGCAGCGTCTCGCGCCGATCGTGATTGCCCGGGATGACGAACACCGGCACCGGCGGGAGACAGCGGCGCATCAGCGTTGCCAGGTGAGCGTATTCGGCCTCCAGCCCGCACTCGGTCAGGTCGCCGGTGAGCAGTATGACGTCGGGGCGGGGGGTGAAGGCGGCGACGGCACGGAAGGCGCGCTCGACGAACATGTTGGTTTCCGCCACGCGGTTGGCGGGTTTGCCGCGCGGGCGGACATGCAGGTCGGTGAGCTGGCAGATCAGCATCGCAGTTTCCTCAGTGTGGCGGGTCGCCATTCTGGCAGGTTCAGCGGTGACGGTTCCAGGGGCGTGGCGCGGCGTGTTATACGTCGGCGATTTTTTCCCAGAACAGTTCCCGCTGCTCTGTCGATCCGCCGTAGGTGCGCGGCGGCGGACGCAACACCATCAGGCCGTCTTCAAATCGCACATCGCGCACTTGGTCGGAACCGATCCGGCTGGGGTCCGATGCGGCGTCCACCCGCGTGATGAGCTGCTTGCCGTCGAACGTATAGTTGCCGCAGTAGCTGCTGTAGTCGCGCTTGCCGTCACCGGGGATTTCCCGCCGTCCGTCGCACACGACGGCCATCATGCGGCCTTCCGCGCTCAGCATGACGCGGCCCATGCCGTGGCCGCCATACGGCGCGGGGAGTTGCTTCCCGTCTGCGTCGCGTGCAACCGCCCTGACCAGGCGCCAGGTGCCGAAAACCGATGTCATGGCGTGATCCTGTTCACAGCGGGGGAAAGATGCGTTCGAACACCGCCGGCGAACCTTCGTCGAGCCGCATGGCCGCGCGCACGCGTCGGCTCCAGGGGTTGGAGTCGCGCGCCGCGCTCCATTCCTTGGTGTCGGGCACGTTGGGATTTTCGAATTCGTAGACGGTCAGGTATTTCGGCTGCGCCTCGATCGCGGTGAAGCGGCGGGCGCGGATCACGCCAGGCACTTGCAGGAAGCCCGGGATGTAGCAGGTGTTGTACCAGTCGTTGAATTCTTCCTCCATCGACGCCATGACGTCGATCCGGCCCATTTGCAGGTAGCGCGGCATGTCGGTGGGATGGTCCGCCGGGTGGGTGCGCACGGGAAAAATCTGCCGGTAGCCGTTCAACAGGAAGTTCCGGCCTGTCGTGCTGGGCGATGTCGCCAGCCGCCGCGCCGACGGCTGATACCGCACCGTATCGAGGAACGCGGCGGAGCGCAGCACGTTGTGGTCCTCCAGCTCATACATCGCGAGGTATTTCGGGCCACCCCGCAATGCACGATAGCGGCCGGCGCCGAGAAAGCCGGGCACGTCGAGCAAGCGACCGATATGTTCCTCATCGTACCAGCGGTTGAACTCGGCTTCATGCGCCGGATCGATATCGGTCCAGGCCATCAGCAGGCCGGTGCCTCTGGTTTTCGGCATGTTCGTCTCTCCCTTTCCGTACGGCGTGGACCGCTGCCCATACTCCCGTGGGGCAATCCTACTCCGGCAGCTTCAGCGCCGTCTGCTCGACATACGGCTTCATCAGCGCATCCGCCTGCTGCTGCGCCGCGGCCATCGCGGCCTCCGGCGTGGCCTTGCCTGACAGCACCGCCTGCACGCCGTCCTCCAACGCCTTGCGCACCGCGACGACGTCGTAGGTGGCGAACCAGCCGCGCGCAAACTGCAACTGATCCAGCGCCACCTTCGCGTTCGGGTGCTCCGCCATGTAGGCTTTCATGTCCGGCAGATCGTAGGCGGCGATGCGCGGCGCGAAATAGCCGGTGAAGCGGCTCCAGCCGCCGGCGATCTCCGGGCTGGTCAGCCAGTTGATCAGCGTCCACGCCGCCGCCTGCTGCTCCGGCGAGGTGCCGTGCGGGATGATCAGGCTGGCCCCGCCGATCGG
>JBEKNT010000545.1:0-3931 GCA_049522565.1 Acetobacteraceae bacterium | reverse complement strand
GGCCCCCCCCCCCGCCGCGGCCGCCCGGTTGGGAGTTTCCCCCCTGGGGGGCCCCCCCCCCCACCACCCCCCCCCCCCGGGGGGGGGGGGGGGGGGGGGGCGGCCTGCACACGGCACGACTCCTCCCCCCAACCCCCTCCCTCAAGGGGAGGGGGAGTTCTGCACGGAGAGAACCACCATGAGCGAAACGACCGAAGCCGCCGTCCGCGCCGAGGTGCGCGCCTGGCTCGAGGCAAACTGGAATGTCGATTACGGCCTGGTGGAGTGGCGCAACAAGCTGATCGACTCCGGCTGGGGTGTGCCAAGCTGGCCGAAGGACTGGTACGGCCGCGATCTGCCTCAGGCGCTCGAGGCGGTGGTCGAGGAGGAGTTCAGGCGCATCGGTGCGGTCGGCGTGGCCAAGACCGGCATCCGCCGGCTCGCCGCCGCCACCCTGCTGGTGCACGGCAGCCCGGCGCAGAAGGAAAAGTTCCTGCGCCGCAGCCTGACGGGGGAAGATACCTGGTGCCAGTTGTTCAGCGAGCCGGGCAGCGGATCGGACCTCGCCGGCGCCACGACGCGGGCCGAGTTCAAGGGCAACCGCTGGGTGATCAACGGCCAGAAGGTATGGACGACGAGCGCGCATCATGCCGATTGGGGGTTGTTGCTGGCGCGCACCGATTCGAACGTGCCGAAGCATCAGGGGTTGTCGTATTTCGTGTTGGAAATCCGCCAGCCGGGTGTCGAGGTGCGTCCGCTGCGGCAGATGAACGGCCACGCGTCGTTCAACCAGGTGTTTTTCACCGATGCCGAGGTGCCGCCGGAGCATCTGGTGTCCGAGGTTGGCCGTGGCTGGGCGGTGGCGACGACCACCCTGATGCATGAGCGGCGCGGCGCGGACGGTATCCGCACCTGGGGGCAGGCTTCCGGCCGGGTCGGAAGAATCTATGACGAGGAGCGGGCGGAGAACGCCACCGTCATGGAGCCGTACAAGTGGTATCCGCAGCGGGCCGGACGGGTCGATCTGGTGGTGGAACGGGCGCAGGCGACGGGGCGGAACAACGATCCGGTGGTGCGGCAGGAGATCGCCAAGCTGCTGACGATGTCGAAGGCCGCTGAATGGACCGCCCGGCGGGCTCGGGCCGCGCAGGCGCAGGGGCGGCCGCAGGGGCCGGAGGGCTCGCTGGGCAAGCTCGTGTCGAGCCACGTCGCGCGCGCCGCGGCGCGGGTTCACACGCTGCTATCCGGGGCGGATGCGATGCTGACCGGGGAGGACGGGGCGATGAATGGGCTGATCGCCGAGATCCTGGTGTCGGTGCCGGCGGGTTCGATTGCCGGTGGCACCGACGAGATTCAGCGCAACATCATTTCCGAGCGCGTGCTGGGGATGCCGAAGGAGCCGCGGACGGACAACGACCGGCCGTTCCGGGATGTACCGAAGAATCTGGTGGTGTGATACCAGGCGCCCGGAAGACTGACTCTCGAATCGTTCGCACGACCCGTCCCAACCATCATGGCCGGGCTTGACCCGGCCACTTATCATGGCTCACCGCTCCTCGTGAGAGACGGCATAACTGAAAAGGGTTGATAGAATATCGCTCCACTGCGGAAGGAACGATTCAGGAATATCTACCGACAGCGCGAAGTCGGGTAGGGAGAAAGCGTATCTGCACCGCAAGGACACCCCCAATCCCTACGTGTGCCACTTGACCAGGCTTGTACTCGCCCACCGCCCCGATGCACCGGGGCTGCTTAGATGGCCGGGTCAAACCCGGCAATGACGATAGAGACGGCCGTTCCAGCACGTCTGTCGTTCGGGCGGCTGATATGAGCCGTAGAACGATTGGGCGATCTCCTTGTCCCATCTGATGGTTGGAAGGTTGGCGCTTTGATTGTCATAACCCCTCCCGGACGCGCGGGAACAACTCCTGCGCGATCATCTCGATCGTCTCCACGGCGAGGCTCTCCGGCATGCCGGCCCATTCCGTGCTCATCACCAGATGATTGACGCCAAGCCGGCGGCGGATGGCCAGGATTTGCTCGGCCACCTCATCGGGCGACCCGATCAGGAAACGATCGCCGATCAGGCTGGCGAAATCCTGGCCGAGGCCGCCGTCGTCGCCCGGCAATTCCTGTCGCCACGCGTGGTAGGCTTGATACTTGGCGCCCAGATAAGGCGCGCATAAGCGGATCGCCTCGGCCCTGGTCTTCGCCACGAAGACTTCCCGTCGCAGCGGCAGCTCCGCCGGAAACGGCTTGCCGGCCGAGTCCAGCGCGCGGCGATACAATTCCATTTGTCGTTCCAAAGTCGAAAGTTCGACGGCCGGCCCGATATACCAGCAGTCGCCCAGCCGGGCCGCGCGCTCGACCGCGGGATCGGCATTGGCGCCAACCCAGATCGGCGGGTGCGGCTGTTGCAGCGGCTTGGGCAGGCATGATGCATCGTCCAGCTCGAAATGGTCGGCTTTCATCCGGACCTTGTCCTCGGTCCACAGCCGCTTGATGGCAATCAGATTAGCCTCGAAGCGGCGCACGCGCTGCGACCGGGGCACGCCAAATGCCTTGAACTCGACATCGCGATAGCCAAGCCCGACGCCAAGGATGATCTTGCCGTCCGTTATCACGTCGAGCGTCGCGAACTCCTCTGCAACGTGCAGCGGCGACAGCAGCGGCAACAGCAGCACACCGGCGTTCAGTCGCAGTCGCGGCGCTTCGGCGGCGAAGCGCGCCAGCATCGGCACAAGCTGCAGCATCTGAAATGGATAGGCGCTGTAATGCGCAGTCTTCGTGATAGAATCGAAGCCGAGCCGATCAGCCAGGCGGACAAACGCCAGCGTTTCCTGGAAGCGGCGTGAGATATCCTCCCCCTGCTCCGCCTGTCCGCGCACTACCAGGCCAAACTGAAATTGGGCCGCCATCATTCAGCCTCCACCGTGATCAATCAGGGTTGTCCGGTCCGCACCATCAGCGCAAGCCCTTCCATCGCCAACCCATAACCCGGCAGACAAGCGTAGGACCTCGATCTCCGGCAACCAATGAGCGCGTGCAATTCATCATACGTCCCCTATCGTACGCGCTTTCTCTGAACCCACTGCTCATTCCTCGACAAACGCCTTGAGCCGCGCGAGCGCATCGTCCCACTGTCGCGAAATGCCGTCGAGATACGCCCGCATCTCCGCAATCGGGGCTGGCTCCAGCGAATACAGGATCTCGCGGCCGGACCGTTCGGACGCTACCACACCGGCATTCTCCAGCACACGCAGATGCTTGGTGACCGCCTGCCGCGTCAGCGCCGAACCCTCGGCCAGTCGTGAAATCGACAGCCGCGGATCGGCGCTGAGTTTGCCAACCAGCGACAACCGCGTGGGGTCGCCGAGCGCGGCAAACACCGCCGCGGGATCTAGCCGGCCGGCGCCGGCACTAACGCGTCTGTCCGACATGTTGGGAAATATTCTCCATCTGGCTCGACCAGCCGCGCGTGTTCATACGAAACGCCTCGTCGCGGCGGTGCACCGGAAGCGCCGCAAATCCCGACTCGGTGACCACGAGCATGGTGCCGGTTGGTAGCGGCGTCAGCTTGAACTCGACAAGCGTTGGCGGCTCGGAGGAATAGTCGGTGTCAGGGTCGATGGCATAGGGATGCCAGGTGAATGAGAAAAGCCATTCGGGCTGCACGCTCTGCACGGTCACGGTCATCACCAGATGCTCGTAGCCTGGATAGGTGATGCGGCCGCGCACCTCCTGGCCAGCCACGAACGGGCCTTCGAGGGCGACGCGGAACCAGGTGCCGAACTCGCGATAGTCGGTCAATGCACGCCATACACGCGCCACCGGCACGGTCAGTTCGATGCGCTTTTCGATGCGGTCTTCCATTGGCAACCTCCTGGTTGCGGATCAACGTAGGTAGGTCGCCGCAAAAGGCAACCAAAAAGTTGCGTATGTCGAGAAGCCG
>JBEKNT010000544.1:0-3944 GCA_049522565.1 Acetobacteraceae bacterium | reverse complement strand
CCATCCACGACTTTGCTGTTTGCAACAACCAAAGACGTGGATGGCCGGCCTTCGCCGGCCATGACACGGAGGTTGCAGCGCGATGATTTGGAGCAATTGTTGCCGGACGGTCGCTTAGGACGCGCGGGGGAACAAGTGCTTCAAGCGGTCCCGTGGCAACACCCGTGGGCCGGCCATGCCACGGGTGTTGCGATCCGCCCGTCAATGATTCGGTTATGGCTCGGCGAGTCCGTAACCCGGGCATGACGGCTGGAACAACGGCGCGAACCGGCAGCGCGTCGAATGTCGGGGCGCTGGCATCAGGCTACAGTCGCTCGTAGCGAACTTCGGAGCCATCCGCGATGTCGAGGGCGAGGCTCGCCCAGGTATCGTTTCGGTCGTACCAGACCTCGACGTTGAACGGGCCGCTGATATCGTAATGCTCGGCGGGGATGGTGCGGCCGGATGCCAGAGGGATGGCTTCGGTGCGGTCCTCGGCCACCTTGGGGCGCAGCAGTTCGCCGTTCTCCAGGCTGATCATCGGCCCGTTCAGCATGTGCTTGTTCCAGTAGCTGACGCCGATCGCGTGTTCCGGCGCGATGTAGCGCGCGGTGTTGCTGCCAAGCACCACCAGGCCTTCGCTGGTGCGCCGTGCATCGATCCAACCCTGTTCGCCGTTCTTGTCGGTCTGCCCGGTGAGGCCGACCAGTGTCTCGCCTTGCCAGGTTTCGACGGCGCGGTGGGTGTAGCGGGCGATCGGGATGGTGAGCAGGGTGATCTTCGCATCCACGGCGATGCGGACGGTCAACCTGTTGCCCTGGCGTTCGAAGGCCACCATGTGGCGTCCTATCTCACTGCCGTGGCGGATCATCCGGAAGGCCAGCCCATTGTCTGGCGGGACCGGCAGCGCGGCGGCTGCCTGGCGCACGGCAATCGCTGCTCCGGCGCCGAGCACGGCACGCCGGCCGATCACCTGTGTCTCCGTATCACTGCGAAGTTCCTGCGCTTACCGGTTCGATCGGCCGCCGTCTAACGCAATTGGTGCACCGCATCAACCGCCCGAGGGCTCCGTTGCGCCGGTTGGCGTAGGCCAGGCTTGAGATATCACCGCACGAAGTCGTGCGTCCTGCATTGGAGGTGAGACGTGCCGTCCGTCGCACGCGGCCAGACCTGGCGTCGCGGTGCACGTGTCATCCGGTAACTTGCTCGTCAGTGAGTGGGCGTGAGAGGTTGAGCCGACGCCTGCACCGGCGGATCATCGCTGTGGTCTTGCCTCGTGCCGGCTGATGGTTCAGTTGGCCGGCCTGGCGGCGGCCCATCTGATTGCCTTTCAAAGGTCGGTCGAATGCTTTCGAGAAATGCCGCTGCCGCCAGACCCAGTAATGCGCCGACCGCGATGAGGGTGATGTCCCGCCAGTCCGAATAGTCGGTGTCTCTCCAAAGCACGTGAATCGGGCGCCCCCAGCCAGGCTTCAACATGCGCTGGACATCGGGAAAATCGACTTGCTCCGGGCTGCCGCCGCTAAGGCGAAATCCTTCTTCACTGTCCAGCGAGGAAAAATCGACCATATAGGGCGACTCGTGAAAGACAACGTTCCCCAACGGCTCGATCGTCACGCTTGCAGGGTTCGTGGCACCGCCGATGGTTCGAATTGAGAGTTGCCGTCCGGCATATGTCGCCTGAAACGGAGACAGCTCAAAATGGCAGTCGATATTGACGTATTTCGGGTCCTTGCCGTTAGTGCCCGATAGTCCCGGCGGCAGTATATCGGCCACCGCGTAAGTCAATGGGTATGTGGCGAGTATGGTTTTGCCGGATTCGTCGGTATGGCTCGTGCTGCCGGCGTCGATATATTGCCAGTTCCGGACGCGATTGTCTTGCGCGGCGGCGTTGTCCATAGCGGCGTCAGGGGTAGACTTCAGGAAGAATGAATTGGCTACCGTGACCTCCGCCGACGATCCGGTTGGAAGCGGAGGTGGAGGGTTCGATACATGTTGCGCGCAACTCTGCTTGATCAGGTGAGAAGCATAGATACCGATTTTTCCTCCGGATCGCGCGTCTACATCCAATTGCAAGATGAGCTGTTTGTCTGCGACCTTGAACTCCGCATGAGGCGTCTCGCCGGCCGGCATGCCATTGCTCACAAGCAATGTCAGCGCGATTTCCGATACGTCGGCGACGTCGAGCTTGTGGTAGGTCACCCATCGGATGATGCCGACCGACACCAGGCACATCGCGACTGCGAATAGCGCCCATGCCGAGCGTCGGACCAGATGGAACATACTCGATGCCATCCCGCATGGAATGTCACGCCGCGCATTTGAATGTCAAGGAACGAAATAGCCGGGATGGCGGCTGGTTACTGCGCTATGGGGTGTCAATCGCTGCGGGCTGCGGCTGACGGCGCATCGGATTGCCGGAGGTGCGCAACCTGTCCGGCCGCTGTCCAATCGCCGCAGCCTGCTGTTTGCCGTCGGCGGCGGATTCACGCCCGCCTACACCCCGACCGTCGCCCGCCACTGCCGCCAGAACCCGCGGATCGCTGCCTCGGTCGCGCGCGTGTCCTGACCCTCGGTTCCGGCGCCGCCCATCTCCACCACGGATGTGCGCCCCGGCGCGGTCGCCGCGCCGCGCTCGACGAAGCCGCCGATGCAGCCGTCCTCCATCGACACGAACCCCGCCGGTCCGGCCAGGTTCAACTGCCGGAGGCGCCGCGTCCGCATCTCCGGCGAGTCGTCCGCATAGCCCAGGTAGATCCAGTGCAGGTCGCACTGCCCGACCCCGCGCGGCACGAAATGCCGCACCGCCATGACGTTCTGGGTCCGCTGCATCACGAAGGTGGGAAACACCGACATGATCTGCTGGCGCACCCGGTCGCCATGCTCGTCCACGATGTCCAGCAGCCCGGGGTCCCTCAGCCGGAACGCCTCGTCCACCGAGCGCATCCCGGCATAGGCGTCGTCCACCGCCAGGTCCGGCGCCAGCGTGGTGGAGACGTGGCTGCCGCCGGTGGCGTTGATCTCCACGCCGCCGCCCTGACTCAGGCGGTTGATCTTGAAGGTGGCGAAGAACAGATGGAGCAGACTGGCGTGGTAGGTGTCGCGGACGTTCTCGGCGTAGAGCTTCCAGTTGTTCGGCAGCACCTCGGTGAAGCGGCCGATGATCTCCAGCTTGCGGCTGGCGGCGACGCGCAGGCGGGCGGCGACTTGCGGGCCGATGAAGGTCTCGAAGTCCGGGGTGTCGGGGCTGAAGGTGCCGAATATCAGGCCGCAGAAGGTGGTGACGCGCAGCTTGCGCGGGCCATGCTCCGCCACGCAGAAGCTGTCGGGCATGCCGCCCTTGCCGTTCACGCCGCGCTGGAACGCCACCGATTGCAGGGTGCCGTGCAGGTCATAGCGCCAGGCGTGATACGCGCAGGTGAAGTCGCGGGCGTTGCCGCCGTCGTCGAAGCAGATCAGGGCGCCGCGGTGCGCGCAGCGGTTCTCGAAGGCGCCGATCACGCCGTCGGCGTCGCGCGCCACCACCACCGGCATCTGGCCGACGACGGTGGCGCGCCAGTCGCCCGGGCGGGGGATCTCCACCTCCAGGCACAGGTAGTTCCACACCGGGCCTTCGAACAGCGTCTCTTGCTCGGCGCGTAGCAGGTCGGGGTCCTGGTAGACCCAGAACGGCACGCGGGTCAGGCCGGCAGGCCACGCCGGTCGAGTCGCATACGGGGCAAGGGCGTCGGGCATCGGACCCTCCGGGCGGGGGCGGAAGTGTGGATCAACGCTCAGGTCGGGGAGATGCGCAAGTCGGCGGACGGGGCGGTGATACTCCCCTCCCCTTGCGGGAGGGGGTTGGGGGGAGGGGTCCGGGGCGCACGACCCCCTCCCCCCAACCCCCACCCCCAAGGGGAGGGGAGTATCACCGCCCCGTCCCCCGACTTGCGCAACTCCCCGACCAGAGCGGTGATCCACACATC
>JBEKNT010000543.1:0-3947 GCA_049522565.1 Acetobacteraceae bacterium | reverse complement strand
ACGAGGGACCTATCTGGAAATCGGCTGCGGCGACGCTGCCGTGACATTCGCCATGGCGTCCCATTGCACGACCGCCTAGGGAGTATCCGGATTTCTGTGTGTGAGGCGTAGTTCAGTCGCACCCACCATTGGGCGAGCGACTGTAAGCGACGGGTGGTGTTGACGGCAAGGCGAGACGCTTGCGCGTGGTTGTTCCTTGGTTCGATTGAAGCGCCTGTTCCTTCGTCCCGACCTGGCATTGTCCGGGCGACGCGCGCAGGCGGTGTCAAATCCGCCGCCGCTTGCGGCGGGACCGGAGCCACGCGCAGCCGCCGCTTGGCGGCGAGCATGGCGAGGACCCACGATTTGTCACCGCCTGCGCGCGGTGCCACGCTGGGCCAAGACGTCGTGGCGCGCCAATCAGTCACGGCCATAGCCGAGCGGCGGCTGGATCGCGGCAATGGCATCCAGATCGAGATCGATCATCTCCTGCAGTGCCACCGCGGTGGCGTTGTCGCGCAGGCTTTCAGGCAAGGCATCGAACCATGCGGCGCACTCTGCCTGGACGGCGATCATCTCGGCCAGCGCGTCGTTCCAGCGCTTCGTCCGGCTGCGCCGGGACGGTCGAGGTTGTCTAATGGTGACCGGCGGTTGCGGCACCGGCCGCCGGGCGCGGTAGCGGGCCTGACGCTCGGCGTTGGTCAGCGCGGTGCTGGCTTCGGGTTCACGGCCTCTCGGCATGGCTGTTCTCCGTTACGTAACGATGAACCAAGGGATCAGCCGGCCGCATTGAAGCGGTCGTCGTAGAGGATCGCGAACTGGTTCATCGCCTCCTTCCAGTGGTGCGCGGCCTTGCCCCACTCGGCGGTGATGTTGCGCAACGCCAGCCATATGAGCTTGCTGGCCGCGTCGTCGGTCGGGAAATGGCCGCGCGTCTTGATGATCTTGCGCAACCGGGCATTCACGCTCTCGATCGCATTGGTGGTGTAGATCACCCGCCTGATCTCGGGCGGGAACGCGAAGAACGGGATCACCTGCGCCCAGGCCCGCCGCCAGGCCGCAACGACGGTGGGAAACTTGCGGCCCCATGCGCCGTCCGCGAACGCCTCCAAAGCCGCTGCCGCCGCTTCGGCATTCGCCGCCGCGTAGATCGGACGCAAGGCTTTGGCCAGCATCTTGCGGTCCTTCCAGCTGGCGTAATCCAGGCTGTTGCGGATCAGGTGGACAATGCAGGTTTGCAGCGTGGTCCGCGGGAACACCGCTTCCAGGGCCGCCGGCATCCCCGTCAGCCCGTCGGTCACCGCGATCAGGATGTCATTCACGCCGCGGGTCTTCAAATCGTTGAACACCTTCATCCAGAACTTGGCACCCTCGGTGGTCTCGATCCACAGACCCAGAATCTCGCGCGTGCCGTCACGGCGTATCCCCAGCGCCAGGTAAACCGCCTTGTTGCGCACCACGGCGTCTTCCCGGATCTTCACCCGCAGCGCATCGAAGAAAACAACTGGGTAGACCGGCTCCAGCGGACGGCTCTGCCAGGCCGTCACTTCCGCCAAGACACCATCGGTCACCCTGCTGATCAAGTCATGGCCGACTTCGGTGCCGTAGGCTTCGGCCAGGTAGCCCTGGATCTCGCGCACCGTCAGGCCACGCGCATACAAGGCAATGATGCTGTCGTCGAAGGCCGTGAAACGCCGCGCGTGCTTGGGCAGCAACACCGGCTCGAAGCTGCCGTCGCGGTCACGCGGCGTCGCGATCCGAAGCTTGCCGTCGCCGGTCAGCACCGTCTTCGATGTGCCGCCGTTGCGGTGGTTGGTGGCGGCTTCCGGCTTCTCCGCGCCAGGCAGGTAACCCAGGTGGTGACTGAGTTCGGCGTTCAGCGACGCCTCGATCAGCGCCTGCTTGAACGCAAGCCCCGCCGCGTTGATCGCTTCCTCCGTCATCGGACCGGTCAGGAACCGGTCAACCAGCTCCCGTGGGATCGACGGCAGCTTGGCAACGGCACGCTCCAGCATTTTGGCTTTGCTCGGCATAATACGCCTCCTTGGCGTTCCTTATGCCCCGCACACAGAATTACGGACAGGCTCGCGCTTGGCCGCGCACCGAGCTTCGTACGGAGTCTCGACCGAAGCCTGATTTGGCAACCCACGGTTCGATGGGCCGCGGTCACTGGACTGCTCATGGCGTTCGGGGTTCTGGCGATGAACCGCATCACGCCGTTCCTTTACTGGCAATTCTGACGAGACAAGAATGGCGGCAAAGCGCTTCGTCTGGTGGTGGTTGACAGCCGTGGTGGGACTGCTGACGCTTACGGCATTGGCGAATTTCAGCGTCGATCCGTACGGAATTTATGGCTGGATAAATATCGCCGGCTTGAACCAGGACAAGACCCAGGCCGTCGACCAGTCGCGGATGGCCAAAGTCTATCTGGTTGATCACGCACGGCCGGCGACACTCTTGATCGGTAGTTCGCGGGTCGAGGCCGGACTTGATCCGGAAAGTCCGGCTTGGCCGCAAGACCTGCGCCCGGTCTTCAATCTGGGAATCCCGGGGAGCGATCCCTACACCCAGTTGCGTTACCTGCAGGACGCTCTTGCTACAACGCGACCAAAGTTGGTGGTGATTGGAACAGACTTCATTGAGTCGCTGACCTCGAGTGCAAACCTGGCTGCTGCCTCGCACATACGGGGATCCTTGGACTTCGAGGAGCGACTGCGCGTCACCGCGAGCGGTGCGCCTAATGGCGGACTACGCCTGGCGCGTGCCCGGGACATTGCCAGCACGCTCCTATCGCTGAGCGCGCTGGGCGACAGTATTTCGACCTTGCTCAGTCAGCGCGACGTCACCAGCAGGAAACTGACAGCGCTCGGGTTCAACACCGCGGCGAATTATCAGGGCCTTGTCCAGACCGAGGGCGAGTACAGCCTGTTTGTTGCGAAGGACCGCGAAAAAATTGCCGAGATCATCCCCTTGCCAAAGCACCCTCAACTCGACGTTGGGCCGATCGGGCAGTCGATTGCGGAAGCGCTGGCGCACGGCTCGCGGGTCATTGTGGTGATTACGCCCGGCCATGCCGACGAACTCGAGATTTACCGCCAAGCCGGGATAATGCACCTTTATGACGCATGGCTGCGGCGTCTGACCGAAACCGTTGCCGCTGCCGGTGATGGCAAGGTGGAGCTGTGGAATTTCGCCGGTCTAACACCTTACACAGTAGAAAAGATTCCGAATCAGGGCGACACTCATACACAGTTGTCCTGGTTTTGGGAAACCAATCATTTCAAACCGGCGTTGGGCAATCTCATCATTTCCCGCATTCTTGGCCAAGGTCCTGAAGGGTTTGGAGAGCAGTTGACGTTGACCACTCTGCCGCGCGTGCAGGCTGAGTTACGCGCGCAGCAGCAGCAGTATGTCGAGACCCATCCTGCCGGAGTCACCCGGATTTCCCAACTGCTCGCCGAGAGAATGGATCACGTCTGCCAGCCTGATCCGGCGCTCTGCCCTCGAACAGTCGCAGATGCCAATCAGCGAAGCATAGACACCCAACCCCACCAAGACCAATAGACCGAGCGATCAGTTCGTGCGCTGCCAGTAGACGCAAGTGGAATCGACAGAGATCATGGGATCCTCAATGCCTCGCTTATGGCGGAAATCATCCACTGCCCTACGACAATAGGTCCAGGAATCCTCCCCATAATCGTCAATGATTACATAACCGCCGATCGACAGGCGGTCGTACAGGTTGCATAAGCTATCCATGGTGGACTCATAAAAGTCTCCATCGAGCCGCATCACGACAAGAGCTTGGATCGGCGCCGCGGGCAGAGTGTCCTTGAACCATCCCTTAAGAAACCGTACCTGCTCGTCGAGCAGGTCGTATGCCTTGAAGTTTCGCCTGACCGCCTCAAGATCGACCGCCAAATCCTGGAAGCCGTGGCGTATGATTGCGCCCTTGCAGGCCCGGGCCT
>JBEKNT010000542.1:0-4003 GCA_049522565.1 Acetobacteraceae bacterium | reverse complement strand
CTGCGCGACATGGTCCCGAACCACGTGTTCACGCTCCTTTCGATGGTGGCCATGGAGCCGCCCACGGGCTTCGATGCCGCTTCGATCCGCACGAAGAAGTCCGAACTGTTCGCCGCGATGCCCGCCGTCAAGCCGGCACGGGCGGTGCGTGGCCAGTACGGAGCCGGCACCGTCCTGGGCAAGCCGGTGAATGCCTATCGGAACGAGCCGAATGTGGCTGCGGATTCAAATATCGAGACCTATGTCGCGATGCGGCTCGAGATCGACAATTGGCGCTGGGCCGGCGTGCCCTTCTACTTCCGTACCGGCAAGCACATGTCGCAACGGAATACGGAGATCGCGATCCGCTTCAAGCAGGCGCCCTACGCGGTGTTCAAGGACACGCCCGTCGACACCCTGCCGCCCAACTGGCTGGTACTGCGCATCGCGCCGGACGAGGGAATTTCCCTTCAGTTCGAGGTCAAGCGTCGCGGGCCGGTGGTGGACCTTGCCGCCGTGAAAATGGATTTCCATTACGATGACTGGTTCCCCAAGGAGCCGAATGTCGGCTACGAGACGCTGCTTTATGATGTGATGATCGGCGACCCGACGCTATTCATGCGTGCCGACATGGTGGAGCAGGCGTGGCGCATCGTGCAGCCGGCGCTCGACGACTGGGCGGTGAAGAAGGGCGATTTCCCGGACTATGACTCCGGCAGCGACGGCCCCAAGGCGGCCGACGAACTGCTGGCGCGCGATGGGGATCGGGCCTGGCGGCCGGTGAGTCCACGATCGGAGCGGAAGCCGTGAGCAGCCGGTGCGACATCCGCCCTTTGCTCGCGGACGTGGACGGCACCCTGGTTACCCGGGACAAAATGCCTCTGCCGGCGGCTTCCGTCTCCGGGACGAGCACACCGGACCTGCGTGATCGGATCAGCGAACCCCTGGGGCATGCGCCCGGCCATCCAGGCATCGCGCCGACCTGGACCAGCAGCGCGAAGGACATGGTGGGCTGCACGCTCGGACCGTCGCGCGTCTGGTTTACGCTCGGGTTCGGCATCGTCAACGAAGTCTATTATCCGCGCGTCGATACTCCGCAGATCCGCGATCTTGGCTTCATTGTCGGCGACGGCCGCGGTTTTTGGGTGGAAGTCAAGCGGCTCGAAAATTATTCTTTACGGCTGCTGGCTCCGGCCACGCCGGCATGCGAAATCGTACACGCGCATGAGCGCTTCATCCTGACTTTGCGAATAGCGCTAGATCCCGACCGCGACGTATTGGCGGTCGAGGTGCAACTCATCGGTCATGCGGAGCTAAAGCCCTACGTGCTCATCGCCCCGCGGCTCGGCACCAGCGGCCAAGACAATACCGCGGAAATCCGCCGCTATGGAACGCGCCGCGTGCTTGCGGCCGAGCAAGGCCCCTTCGGTCTCGCGCTCGCGGCCGTCGACGACGCTCAGCAGGACGCATTCGGCCCTGCCAGCGCGGGCTATGTCGGCGAAAGCGACGGCTGGCAGGATTTTCACCGCAACGGCGCGCTCACATGGCAGTACGCAAGCGCTGGCCCCGGCAATGTCGCCCTGATCGGCGCGCTGCCCCGCAAAGCGGCTTTGGCGCTTGGCTTTGGCAGCAGCATGCAGGCCGCTGCTACGCTTGCCGTTTCGAGCCTCATGCAACCGTTCGACAATATACTCGAACGCCAGATCGAGGCCTGGCGGCCATGGCATTTGCGCTGCAAGGAACGCCTCCAGCCCGACGAATCGATCGAACTGGCCAACCAGTTTGTTCTCTCGTCCATGGTCCTGCGCACGCACAGAGATAAGACTTATCCGGGAACGATGGTCGCAAGCCTCAGCGTGCCTTGGGGCAACAGCCGGGACGATCGCGGCGGCTATCACCTGGTCTGGCCGCGCGACCTGGTGCAATGCGCAACCGCATTGCTTGCCCTCGGCGCCGAACAGGAAGCGCGCAACACGCTGCGCTATCTCATCGCCACGCAGAAACAAGACGGAAGCTGGTACCAGAACCAATGGCTCGGCGGCACGCCCTACTGGAAGGGCTTGCAATTGGACGAGACCGCGTTCCCGGTGCTGCTTGCCGCCAGCATGGCCGAGCGTGAGGCGCTGGACGGCATCGCGGTGACTGACCTGATCCTCCGCGCGCTGTGTTTCATTGCCACCACTGGGCCATCGAGCCCACAGGATCGGTGGGAAGAAAACGCCGGCATCAACACCTTCACGCTCTCGGTCTGCATCGCGGCGCTGGTGGCCGGAGCGCCCTTCCTGCCGCAGCCGGCGAAGGACTTTGCCTTGATGCTGGCGGATTTCTGGAATGCCCAGGTCGAATCTTGGACGGCAGTTCGAGGCACGCCGCTTGCCCGGCGGCTCGGGGTGGAGAGCTACTATATCCGCGTGGCGCCACCCGATGTGTTGCGCGATCCGGCGTCATTGCAGAGCATTCTGTACATCCAGAACCGAAGCCGGACTGAGGGGGTGCCGGCCGACGAAGAGATCAGCATCGATTTCCTTCAACTCGTGCGTTTCGGATTGCGTGGCGCGAACGACCCGCGGATTCGCGACAGCATTACGGTGGTGGATGCACTACTCAAGACGGACACGCCGAACGGCCCGGCTTGGCACCGCTACAATGGCGACGGTTATGGCGAGCACGACGACGGGCGACCCTTCGACGGCACGGGCCGGGGACGCGCCTGGCCGCTGCTGACGGGCGAACGCGGCCATTACGAATTGGTCGCCGGAAACGATCCCTCGCCTTATCTCAAAGCCATGGCGGCGATGACGAGCCCCGGCGGCATGATGCCAGAGCAAGTCTGGGACAGCACCGCCTTGCCGGAGCGACGGCTTTTCCCTGGCCGGCCGACCGGCTCGGCCATGCCGTTGGCTTGGGCCCATGCGGAATTCATCAAGCTGATGATCTCGCGCCATCTCGGATATCCGTTCGACCGGCCGGCGGCGGTGTGGGCGCGCTATGGCGGTCGATGTCCTGAGGCCAAGCGGGCAATTTGGTGCTTCCACGCGCCCATTGGCCGGATCAAGCACGGCATGGCGCTCATCATCGCCTTGCCGCGCACGGCACGGATCCATTGGGGTACGAACGGCTGGCAAAATGTTGCCGACGGTGAGACGCAAGACACCGGTCTCGGCCTGCACGGCTTCGAAGTCGGCGCCGCCGCGTTGTCGCGCGCGCGCTGTATCGATTTTACGTTTCAGTGGCGCGACACGCAGGATTGGGTGCGCAAAGACTTCCATGTCGCCATCGACCGTGGAAATCAAGAGGAACCCGACCGGCACAGTGCCCGCACCGAGAGCTTGGCTCGGGTTGAAGGCGGGCGATAAGCGATTGAGAAGTGGATGGTCATAATGGCAGAACAGCAGCAGATCGCATCGAAAATCTCACTGTTCATCGCCGACGTTGATGGTACGCTCGTTACCGAGGACAAGGTGCTGACGCCGCGCGCCGTAGCAGCGGTGAAGGCGCTGAATGCAGCAGGGATCAACTTTGCCATCACCAGCGGCCGGCCGCCACGTGGCATGAGCATGCTGATCGAGCCTCTCGCCCTGCAGGGCGCCATCGCCGGCTTCAACGGCGGCGTGTTTGTCAAACCCGACCTCTCTGTCATCGAGAGCCACACGCTCGATCCCACGACGGCCAAGCAGGCCCTGCAGCTGATCCTCGACCGCGGGCTGGACGCTTGGGTCTACACCGAGGAGGAGTGGTTGACCCGTGACAAGGAGGCGCCTCATGTGGCGCGTGAGACGTGGACGGTGAAGTTCGAGGCCAAGGTCGTGGCCTCGTTTACGGACACGCACTTGGCGCACGCGGTGAAGATAGTTGGCATCTCCGACGATCTCGATCTGGTCGCCGCCTGCGAGAAGGTGGCCCAGAACACTCTGGGTGAGAAGGCGAGCGCCGCGCGCTCGCAGCCGTACTACCTCGACGTGACCCACCCGCAAGCCAACAAGGGAACAGTCGTGGCAACCCTGTCCAGGCTTCTGAACATCCC
>JBEKNT010000541.1:0-4010 GCA_049522565.1 Acetobacteraceae bacterium | reverse complement strand
AATTTGCCGGTTATAAGTGGCGGAAACGATTGGACCCGATCATCGAGGCACACATGTGGCCAAAAGATTGGAATACGAAGTCTGACGAGATACAGGCCGATGTGAACGATCTGATCAGACTAAGGAAGCAGAGGTCTGCCTATCTCGGAGAGATCGTCGCTCAGGCAGAAGATCTCGCGGGATACTGGGCTCAAATGCTGATGGTCACTCCGAAGTCGCATCCTACCACTTGGATGCTGATTTCCGCTGCCATGGCGATCGGGCATATGGTAGGGATGTGCTACAAAATGCAAGAAAATCGGCCGCGTCCTGTTCAATTATATCCCGCGCTGATGCCAGTCATCACCACGCCGCCGCATCCCTCATTTCCAAATAACCATATGCTGCAGTCCGGTTTGATCGCTGCACTGATAGGAAAGGCCTGCAACGCCTACTCTCGCCCGGCAAATTCGTTAGCTTACAGAATCGGGTTGAATCGGCTCAGAGCCGGCCTGCATTTCCGAACTGATCTCAATGCGAGCATCGCGCTGAGCAACGAAATCAGCCGTTGGATAGATGCGAAGGATCCCGATGCACCATTTGATTTGCTGAGACCGGCGATCGAAGCCGCCGGCAAGGAATTCGGAAATCCCGAGGCGTTTAATCATACTGTGTCGCCGTACCCGCCGAAGAAGCCGCGATCCCGGCAACAGCCTGCCACAACCGGGCAAGTGCCTCCTCCCACGAACGGTCAAGCGGTGCAGACCACCATTTGAACGGAGCAGTGAACCATGACATCGAGCTACCTCCAGCAAGTTGCAAGCGAGTTGGGCGTTCCCGATACCGAGCTCACATTGCTCGACAAAGCTGGCGTGCGCAATGCTCATCAGCTTCACAGCGTACTGACTGCGTTCCCATCGATCGCCCCGGGCGTTGCGGCAGGAACGTCTGCGTGGAAGCCGCATCTGGTGCTTCAATCCCTCAGCATGCAGTTGAGCGCCGTGTTCCGGCAGTTTGTTTCGGCCAGCCATCTGCCACCCCGTCTGCCATATGGCGGAGCCCCGCCGCCGACGAATGCTCCAAGCGATCCGTGGCCGTCAGGGGTTACGCCTGGACAGAAGGTCAATGTGGGACACACAGCCGCGTCGACGTTTTGGTTTGACGGATGGAAGGCGCAGGACCAGGGAACCCTCGGTACATGCGTCGCGTACGCACCTGTCGCATGTTGCGAGTGGCTCTTGCACAAGAGAGGGACGGCGCAGCCGGCGCTGTCGGAACGTCTGCTGTATTGGGAGATCAAGAGCAACGAAGTCCCTCCGCAGCAGCAAAGCGAGGGGGACTGGCTATGTAATGCACTCGCACCACTGGCCGCCGAGGGACTGTGTGCGCGGCAGGCTTTCCCGTTCGAGGGGAACCCAGGCCTGCCCTGGCCACCGGGCTCTGCGCCGCCGGCAGCGGTCTTGAACAGTGCATCCAACATAAAATTCACAAAACTGCGGTACTATAATAAACCCCAGGCCGGGAGTGCGGCGTTGCTGCGCCGTTGTCTCGATGACGGGCCCGCGGCGATCAACCTGCCGGTGTATCAGGACAAGCAATTCGGCAACGGATCGGTTTCCAATTGGACAACGAACGACGGCATCATGTACGGGTTTGTGGCAAACCCCGTCAAAGAGGTCATGGATAATCCTGCCGACAGCGGGCATATCATCTGTGTCGTCGGGTTCGTGCCAGACCAGGACGAGCCGATGGGGGGACATTTCATTGTCAAGAACAGTTGGGGCAATCGGTGGAGCATGTACTGGGACGCCCCTGATACGAACGGCATGCTGCCGGATATTGGCTACGGCAGCGTGACGGCTACCTACGTGGAGGGTTGGCTGCGCGAACTCCTGCAATTGCAGTTGTCGGGGAACCCCTGACCCGGTGCGAGCCTGGTTGAGCGCGGCCAGCCGACATGCGACCCCTGGGTCTCGCCAGAAAGGACCGCGATCGGTCGCGGCCCCCCGTGAGCCGACAGCCGGCTTTACCGAGCGCACAGCAACTGCCGCGCCTCCGCCGCGTCCGCCGCGATCTGCGCCTTCAGTGCGTCCAGCCCGGGGAACTTCCGCTCCTCGCGGATATAGTCGTGCAGCGCCACCGTCAGTTCCTGGCCGTACAGATCGCCGTCGAAATCGAAGATGTTGACCTCCAGCCGGCTCTCCATCCCTTCGTTGACCGTCGGCCGCCGGCCGATATTCGCCACGCCCCGACGCTCCGACCCGTCCGGCAGCCGCACCGTCACCGCGTAGACCCCCCGCGCCGGCTCCAGATGCCGCCCCAGCGCGATGTTCGCCGTGGGGAAGCCGATGGTCCGGCCGCGCTTGTCGCCATGCGCCACCGCGCCGCGGATCGCCCAGGGACGGCCGAGTTCCGCCGCCGCGCGCTCGGGATAGCCGTCCTGCAACTCGCGGCGGATGCGGCTGGAGGACAGCGGGCCCTGCGCATCGCCCACCAGCGGCACCAGCGTGACGCCGATGCCCAGCGCCTCGGTGCGCGCCGTGAGGAACGCGGTATCGCCGCGGCGGCGGTGGCCGAACGCGAAATCCGGGCCGCACACCACGTGGCGGGCGCCGATCCCCTGGTGCAGCACCTCGGTCACGAACGCCTCGGGCGGCATCAGGCTGAACTCGTGGTTGAACGGCAGTTCGTAGATCAGGCTGACGCCGAGCCCCGCCAGCAGATCGGCGCGCTCGGCGGACAGCGTCAGCCGGTACGGCGGGTCGTCGGGGCGGAACACCTCGCGCGGATGCGGCTCGAAGGTCAGCACCGCCAGCGGCGCCTCGGGCCGCGCGGCGTGGGCGGCGCGCAGAAGCTGCGCGTGACCAAGATGCACGCCGTCGAAATTACCCAGCGCCACCGTGGCGCCACGCGCATCCGGCGGCAGGCCGCGCCAGTCGTGGAAGATCCGCATGGCCTAGGACTCCCTCGCCCATCGAGGGAGGCGGGAGGGATGCGTACAGGCAGCAACAGTAGCGGTACTCACCCCGCCGCCTACCGCCTCCCGCAAGGGGAGGGCAAGAAGCCTGGTTGCGGCGTGCAAGGGGGTCGGCATACCCGCCGTCAGCCGCGCGAAGGGACCTGCACGTAGGCCTCGCCGTCGATCACTACCTCGTCGCCGACGGTGCAGACCGTGCTGAGCGTGGCGCGCTTCTTCTCCGGGTTCAGCGAGGCGATCGTCACCGTCGCCTTCACCGTGGCACCGATCTTCACCGGCGCCGCGAAGCGCAGCGACTGGCGCATGTACAGCGTGCCCGGGCCGGGCAGGCGGGTGCCGAGCAGGGCGGAGATCAGGCCGGCGGAGAGCATGCCGTGGGCGATGCGCTCGCCGAAGATCGAGGCTTTCGCCGCCTCGGCGTCGATATGCACGGGGTTGCTGTCCAGGCTGACCGCCGCATACATCAGGATGTCGGCCTCCGTGATGGTCTTGGCGAGGCTGGCCGACTGGCCGACCTCCAGGTCTTCGAAGCAATATCCGGTGGTCATCGGTTCGGTCCCGCCATTGTGTCCGGGAGTTCTGGGCGAACGGGTGCGGCAAAGCAACCCGATGGCTGCGCGAGGGCGACGGCGAGACAGCACACCGGACTTTCCCGCGATGCAACCCGTGGTGCCGCTTGCTGGCCGACCTGCCTGCCCGGGGATGACACGGGGCGGCAGCAACCAGCGCCGCCGCCAGGTCATTGCGCCCTCATGTGCGCGTTTCCCGGACCGCCCGCCCAACTGCTCACCGCCGCCTCGGGGGTGCTGCTACGGAATCTCATGGCCGTCTCGTTTAGTCGTATGGGAGACGGTGACGCGTAGCGCGAGACGGGGCGAGGACAGCAGGTTGCACGGGCGACCGGCCATCCCGTGGCCGCCGGTGCCGTCTGGCCGTCGCGCAAGGCTTGCACCACGCCGGCTTGCACCACGGAGTAGGGCGGCGGGCCACGGAGGGCCACAGGAGTCGTGCCCGTGCACCGTGCCGGGGTCTGGCCGAGCGATTCATGGTGCGC
>JBEKNT010000540.1:0-4025 GCA_049522565.1 Acetobacteraceae bacterium | reverse complement strand
CAGCCTCAAGGCCGAACAGGTCGACCACCATAACGCCACGTGGGCGGTATGTCAGATCTCGACCGTGGCGATAGTAACGAATGTGATTTTCAAGGCCGGTACGCTTTCCCAGGCCTAGATGCTCTGCCACCTGCGGCGTCACGATGAACCCGGCACCATGCAGCTTCACACCCGGCGACGATAAACCTTCATTTGCCAGCAGTGCCCCCGCCTTGGTGACATCCACCCCCACCGTCAGGTCTGAGTTGATCATCCCGGCGAATTCCGCGAACTCGATCATCGGGGCATCCGTATCCAGCCCGGACTCACGCACGACCTCGCGCAGCACGCCGTCCCGGGTGCCAGCCTCACCGACCGTCATGGCGATGCGGACCGCTGCCGCGTCTCGCGTTGCCTTGGTCCATGGATGGTCCGGAATTGCCATCACCAGCGACATCGGCGCCTTTGCGAGCAGGTGCCGCTCCATGACGCGACGCTGGAACATCTGGCTAATTGAATTCGTGGTCACCAACCCGAACCGGCGCAATACGGTGCCTTTGCTCGTCAGTAGCCCGGCTGCGTGGTCCCACCAATACATCACGAAATCCGCCGACTCGTTCATGTGCGGATGGGCGGCCCAGAGCGCCTCGGTTCGCTCGTCGCCAAGCCGCGCGCGAATGTCCTTGCCGCCGATGAACGGCGGATTGCCGACGATGAACTCCGCCTTGGGCCAATCCGGCTGGCGAGGGTTCGCGTACTCTTCGACCTCTGAGTCCGATCCATCCTGTGCCGGCCGGGTTAGCGGGACGCCGTAGGCGTCGCGTGCGAGGCTGATATCCGCCCTCAGCACGGCATCGAAGTTACCCTGGATGTTCTTAAACGCGTGGAGGATCGGTTCCTCCGGCATCCCCCCTCTGGTCCGGAAGTGCCACTGCAAATAGCCGATCCACAGGACCAACTCGGAGATCGCCGCGGCACGCGGATTCAGCTCCAGCCCAAGGAACTGGTGCGGGTCCACCGTGTGGCCGGCCAACCAGGTCAGCGCCTCCTGCCTGTCCGACGCCTCCTGGCCACCCAACGACGCGAGCGCCTCCAGCACCTCACCCTCCAGGCGCTTCAGCAACTCCAGCGAGACATACAGAAAGTTCCCGGTCCCACAGGCGGGGTCCAGGATGCGTGTCAAGCATAGCTTGGCATGGAACGCCCGCAACGTCGCCGCCGCCTCCTTGGCGCGGCCCGCCGACTTCTGCCGCTCGGCGGTGGACAACGCCTGCTCCCAGTCGCTGCGCAGCGGCTCGATCACCGTCGCGACGACCAGCCGCTCCACATAGGCGCGTGGCGTGTAGTGCGCGCCAAGCCGCCGTCGCTCGGTCTCGTCGAGTGCCTGTTCCAGCAGCGTGCCGAAGATCGACGGATCGACGTCGCGCCAGTCATACGACGCGGCGCTGCGCAGTTCGCCGATCTCCGCTCGCCCCAGCGGCAGCGCGGTACGCGTGCGGAAGAATTCGCCGTTGAAGCGGCGGACCTTCGCCTCCAACGCAAAGGCGAACTCGCCCGTATCCATCGCCTCCCACAACTGCCCGACCAGATAGACGAACCGCGACGGGTCCTGCTCGCAGCGTCGCAGCACATCGCGGAAGCTGGCCTTCGGCAGCAGCTCGACATCCTCGGCGAACATGGTGAACAGGCAGCGCATGAGGAACATCGCCACCTCCTCCGCCTCGTGCCCCTGCTCTTCCAGCGCCTTCGACACCGCGGCCAGCCGTTCGGCAATGGCGCGCGTGACCCGAGCGGTTTCCCGCGCCGGGTCGAGCTGCATCGGGTCGGTCCAGATGCGTTCCAGCCGCTCGCGGATTTCCGGCCGCCGCAAATCCTCCAGGTAGATGCGGAAGGACTGGCGGTCGGGGAACTGCGCGTAGTTTTTCCCCTGGCCGGAGAAGTCGGCATAGGTCTCGATCACGTGGCCGACATCACAGACCAGGATGAAGGGCGGCCAGCCATGCGAGACCGGCAACGCCCGCGCATAGCCCTCGGCCTGGCGGCGGGCGTTCAGCATCAGCACGTCCCAGGTCCGGCTGGCGTCGCGCACGCCGCGTTTCGGCGGTTCCAGCCCCGGCAGGTACTGGACCGCGAGTTCCTTCTTGCCGCCGGTCTGGCGCGATTGCTTGGCTTCGAGGACGAAGCAGCCGCGTTTGTAAAGATCGATGCGGCCGGCGCCCGACGAAGCGTCCGTCGCCTGGCCCTTTACCGCGCGTTCGAAGACGTAGTCGTTTTCCTGGGTGCTCGCCGCGGCGGGATCGGGGTGGGGCACGCCGAGCACGTCGCATAACTCGGTCAGGAACAAGCTGTAATTCGCCCGCTCCTGGCCGCCTTCGCGGCCCTGCCAGCGAGCGATGAACGCGTCAATCAGCGCCGCCGGGGCAGTCATGCCGGATGGTTGGCCGAACGGATCATTCGCGCACGATAGGTGCGGCAACCGGCCAGGGCAATCGATGGCCAGGCGACAGCGCGATGCCAGTGCCCTGTGCCGCTCATAGCGCGGAAGTCAATGGATCGAACGCAGTGAATGCGTGTGCCGTGCCTGGCCTGGCACGCGATTTTCGGTTGGCACGAATCAGGACGGCGGGGCTGGCCATGCTCCGGCCCCGTGCGACAGACATGCCAATGTCAGCAGTCCCGGGCAGCCTGGCGGCCCGGTCGACAGCGCAGGGCCGGCACGGGCAAAAACCTGCCGCCGAGATGATGCGGACAGCCATGACGCAGGCAACCTTGCATGCGCGGCTTCGGCTTGCGTGGCGTTCGACGCCGGCGGCAGAACATGCGCGGCGGCCTCGCGCGCCAGCAGCGACTCGGTCGCCGAGGCTTGTGTGCCGAAGCCATGGGAGACCATGCCCGGAATGACGCCGGGGTTTTCCCACCAAAGCAGCCCGCGCGGCGGGGCGCCGGCCCAGAATCCCTCCAGGCTGCCGCCGAACGCCACGATGGCGCGGGACAGCGCCGGCCACTCCGGGTGCCCTGGCCCGATGCCGTGGCGAATGCACATCCAGCGGATCGAGTTACCGAAATGGCCGCGGACCGACGCGAAATAGGCCTGCGCCGAGCCAGCCGGCAGGTCCGGCCGGTCGTGCCACCAGGACTGCCGCAGCCGGCCGGAGCGCAGCATGCGAGCGGCTTTCACGGGGTCCATGAGGAAAAAGATCAACACGGAGAGCCAATGGACGAGCCACTCCGGCGGCTGCCCGGGCGCGCGCGAACCCGCCCGACTTGCATCGGGGGCATAGGCGAAGGCCGGAGAGGCAGTCTGGGCGATCATGTCGGGGCGCTCTTTACGCCACGTTCGGAGGCGCTTTCAAGCATTATTTCCTGGTTATTCCGCAGTTAGAGGACTGCGGTCCCCGGGGGCGGCAAATGCGCCACGAAAGCGGCCAATGCCCGCCCGAGCTGCGGTTCGTCTTGTGGCTTGGCGGACAGTGCCGCTTCGCACGGCGCAGCCGATGTTGCCGGAAGCTGCGATGCAAGGATCGACCGCAAAATCAATGCCGGGCGGCACCAGAGGGAAGGCCAGTGCGGCATGCGCGTAAGCAAGCAAGAAAGACTAACCACAGATGAACACAGATGCCCACAGATAAACACGGATGGGTTCGGAGTCCGTCACGCCCGTTCACGGCAGAACCCGCGCGACCGCCCGACGAGCCGCGCAGCATCGGTGGCCAAGGTTCCATCCGTGTTCATCTGTGTGCATCTGTGTTCATCTGCGTTTCCACTTTCTTGCTTGCTTCCTTGCGCACCCCACGCTGCCGCGGAACCAGCCGCCGTCCCTATCCACGCCCCACGTCATCGCCGCGACGCAACATTCAAAGCCGTTCCTTGCCGGCGGCCGGAGCGTCGAGAAAATCCCGGGTCAGTGACTTGATCTTCTGCGCATCGTAGCCGCGCACCAGATCCTCCAGCGCCTGCGGCAGTCCCTCGCGCACCCCGCCGGCCTCGCGTCGCCTTGTCTCGCCCGCTTCCGCGACCCGGCGACCCAAACTCACCGCCGGCCGAAC
>JBEKNT010000539.1:0-4028 GCA_049522565.1 Acetobacteraceae bacterium | reverse complement strand
TTAGGGGGAGGGGTCGCGCGGTAGGTGCCACGGTGGTTCCAACCGCACGACCCCTCCCCCTAACCCCCTCCCTCAAGGGGAGGGGGAGATAAGGATTACGATGTCCCGTATCAGCAAGGCCGACCGACAACTGCAATTGCGGGCCGAAGAGGACGGCCAGCATCTCTATGCCAACCGCGTGCGCGTCTATCCGAAGGCGGTGCACGGGCTGGTGCGGCGGGTCAAATGGGCGGTGCTGATCGGCTGCCTCGGCCTGTATTACCTGCTGCCGTGGCTGCGCTGGCACCGCGGCGTGAACCAGCCCGACCAGGCGGTGCTGCTGTCGATCACCAACGAGCGCTTCTACTTCTTCAATCTCGAACTCTGGCCGCAGGACATCTACTATCTCACCGGCCTGCTGATCATGGCCGCGGTGGGGCTGTTCCTGGTCACCAGCCTGGTCGGCCGCGTGTGGTGTGGCTTCACCTGCCCGCAGACGGTGTGGACCGATCTGTTCATGTGGGTCGAGCGCCTGATCGAGGGCGACCGCAACGAGCGCATGAAGCGCGACGCCGCGCCGGTCTCGCTCGACAGCGTCTGGCGCAAATCGCTCAAACACGCCGTCTGGCTGGGCATCGCCTTTTGGACCGGTGGCGCGTGGATCATGTACTATGTCGATGCGCCGACGGTGACGGTGGAATTCTGGACCGGGACCGCCTCGAAGGAAGTGTATTTCTTCACCTTCCTGTTCACCGCCACAACCTACGCGCTGGCCGGCTGGGCGCGTGAGCAAGTATGCACGTACATGTGCCCGTGGCCGCGCTTCCAGTCGGCGATGCTGGATGAGCAAAGCCTGACCGTGACCTACCAGGCGTGGCGGGGCGAGCCGCGGCTGCGCGGCAAGCGGCATGGCGGCGATCTCGGCGGCGACTGCGTCGATTGCGGCGCCTGCGTCACCGCCTGTCCGACCGGCATCGACATTCGCGACGGCATTCAGATGGAATGCATCAGTTGCGGGCTGTGCGTTGACGCCTGCAACCACGTGATGGCAAAGACCGGCCGGCCCGGCTGGCTGATCACCTGGGACACGCTGGCCGACCAGGCGGCGAAGGCAAACGGCCAGCAAGCCGGCTTCCGCTTGTTCCGGGCCCGCACCATCATCTATATCTCGGCCCTGGTGCTGGCGGTTTGCGTCATGGGCGTGGCGCTGGCCACGCGGTCGGGCGTCGGCATTTCCGTGCTGCACGATCGCGCGCCGCTGTTCGTGCGCCTCGCCGATGGCGACCTGCGCAACGGCTATACGGTGAAGATCGTCAACAAGGCGAACAGCATCGCGCTGTTCGAATTGAACGTGCAGGGCCTGCCGGGCGCGGTGCTGACCGAGGCGGATGAGGGGCTCGGCCCGGCCACGCAACTCGGCCTGCCGGTGAAGTCCGACAGCGTCGGCACGTTCCGCGTGATGGTCGCCGGGCAGCCGGCGGCATTGCACGACGGCGCACAAGCCATCGACTTCGTGCTAAGCAATACGCTGACCGGCGAACACACCGTGTATCACTCGCTGTTCATGGGGCCGGGCGCGCCGCTGCGCTGAAAACGGGGAGTCTGTCCGATGCGACTGAGAGATGGGTTGGCGGCAGTGCATGGGCCGGGACCGGGGCGGGGAGCCGCCTGGCAATGGTTCCCCTGGGCGGTGGTGGCTGCCATGGGCGTGGTGGTCGCGGTCAACATCGCCATGGTGTCGTTCGCGCTCCACACGTTTCCCGGCCAGGCCGGCAGCGACGGGTTCGATCTCAGCAATCACTACGACCAGGTGCTGGAGAAGGTGCAGCGGGACGCGGCGCTGGGTTGGGTTGTTCGCCTGCTGCCCGGCGATGCCGGACACCCGGTGCTGGTGCTGACCGACCGCTCCGGCGCTCCGCTGCGCGACGCGCAGGTGCAGGCCACCGCCGAGCGGCCGCTGGGCCCGCCCGAGACGACCCATCTGGTGTTCCGCGCTGAGGGGGCCGGGCGCTACGTCGCGGATGCGGCGCTGACCATGCCCGGCCAATGGGAGCTGCAACTTTCCGCCAGCGCGCAGGGCCACACGATCGCCGCGACAAGGCGGATCGTCGTGGTCAGTACACCTCTCCCGCTAAAGCGGGAAAGGTCGGCGCAAAGCGCCGGGTGAGGGTCGTGCGCGCCCCACCGAACGAATAACACCGTGCTGCTCGCGGCACCCTCACCCGTCGCGCTTCGCTCGCCGCGTCGATCCGCTTCGCGGCTCGACCCTGCGCGCGGCGCGGGAGAGGTTTTCCCAAACTGCCTCCATTGCGGCCTGCCCACCGCTGCCGGCCGCCGCTTCTGCTGTCCCGGCTGCGCCGCTGCCTATGAGACCATCCAAACCCTCGGCCTCGGCCAATACTACCGCCAGCGCCTGCTCGACCCCGCATTGCGCGCGCCGCGCCCCGAGGCAACCGACCGTCCCGACCTCGCCCGTCACATCGTGGCCCGCGCCGACGGCACGCACGAACTCACCCTGGCCATCGACGGCCTGCAATGCGGCGCCTGCGTCTGGCTGATCGAGTCCGTCCTCGCCCGCGAACCCGCCGTGCTGACCGGCCGGGTCAACATGACCACGCGCCGGCTCCGCCTGGTCTGGCGCGGCGGCGCCGACCACGCCGAACACCTGGTCGGCCGGATCGAGCACCTCGGCTACCGCCTGGTCCCGTTCGACACCGCCCTGCTGGCCGCCGCGCAGGACCGCACCGGCCGGGCACTGCTGCGCGCGCTCGCCGTGGCGGGCTTCGCCGCCGGCAATGTCATGCTGATCTCGATCGGCATCTGGGCCGGCGACCGCGCCGGGCTGCTGGACGACATGGGGCCGGCGACGCGCTCGCTGCTGCACTGGGTGTCGGCGCTGATCGCGCTGCCGGCGATCGCCTATGCGGGCATGCCGTTGTTCGCCTCCGCCGCCGCGGCGCTGCGCCACGCGCGCACCAACATGGATGTGCCGATCAGCATCGGCGTGCTGCTGGTCACCGGCATGAGCCTCGCCCAGACCATCACCGGCGGCGAGCACACCTATTTCGACTCCGCCGTCACGCTGTTGTTCTTCCTGCTGATCGGCCGCGTGCTGGACCATCGCGCGCGGGGCCAGGCGCGTGCCACCGCCGAACAGCTTCTCACCCTGCGCAACGCCGACATAGCCATGCTCAACCCGGACGGCAGCGTGACGCGGCGCGCGCAACACACGGTGGTGCCGGGCGACCGCGTGCTGGTCGGCATGGGCGAGCGGATCGGCATCGACGGCGTGGTGGAAAGCGGCACGTCGTCGCTCGACGCCAGCCTGGTGAGCGGGGAGAGCCTGCCGGTTGTGGCGCGTGCCGGCACGCCGGTCTTCGCCGGCACGCTGAACCTTGACGCGCCGCTGACCCTGCGCGTCACCGCGGCCGACGACGCGACGCTGCTCGCCGACTGCGTGCGGCTGATCGAGGCGGCCGAAGCGCGCCGCGGCCGCTTCGTCGTGCTGGCCGACCGCGTGGCGCGCCGTTATGCGCCGGCGGTGCACCTGACCGCGCTGGCGACCTTCGCCTGGTGGTTTTTCGTGATGGGCGCCGGCGTGACGCAGGCGCTGCTGACCGCGAGCGCGGTGCTGATCATTACCTGTCCCTGCGCTCTGGCGCTGGCCGTGCCGGCGGTGCAGGTGATCGCCACCTCGCGCCTGTTCCGCGCCGGCGTGCTGCTGAAATCCGCCACCGCGCTGGAGCGGCTGGCCGCGGTGAACACCGTGGTGTTCGACAAGACCGGCACGCTGACCGAACCCCTGCTCGGGCTGTCCTCGGGTGCCGATCGAGCAGCGCTGCTGCTGGCGGCATCGCTCGCCGCGAACAGCCGGCATCCGCTGGCGCGCGCGCTGGTCGCCGCGGCGGGGCCGGTCGCGCCGGCGGAGGGCACGACCGAACATGCGGGCGAGGGCCTGTGCGCCGGCGACGTGCGCCTGGGCAGCCGCGCGTTCTGCGGCGTGGCGGAGTTGGCACACGATACTCCCCCTCCCCTTGAGGGAGGGGGTT
>JBEKNT010000538.1:0-4051 GCA_049522565.1 Acetobacteraceae bacterium | reverse complement strand
GTGTGGTTCGATAAGTGTGCGACGGACGGCGGGGCGGGGATACGGGTCGCAACACTCCCCCCCCCCTGGTGGGGGGGGGTTGGGGGGTGGGGTGCGTGCACCGGTTGGGTCCGGGCGCACGCACCTCTCCCCCCAACCCCCTCCCACAAGGGGAGGGGGAGTGTTGCGACCCGTATCCCCGCCACGCCTTCCGTCGCTCACTTCTCGAACCACACATCCGCCATGCGCGGAATGCGGAATGGTACGAAGCCCTTCACGTTCGACCTTACCCCCTGCACCTTGGTGAACGATCCGAACGGAATGGCATACACCTGCTCCAGCACGTATTTCTGCATCGCCGCAAAGGCCTGTTGCCGGCCCTCCGGTGTCGGCAGCCGGTTCATGTCGTTCCACAGCCGCACTACCTCCGGGTCGTCCACCCCTCCGGCCGGACGATACACGGCGTTCGGCGGAGCAAAGAACTGCATCGTCGCCAGGGACCCAAGCGCAGGCTGCGTGCCCCACCCGGTATAGAAGAAGTTCCAGCCGCTGTCGGAATGCTGCGAGAGCTGCACCGAGGTCGGCCAGTCCGTCACCTTCAATTGCGCGTTGATGCCGACCGCTTGCAATTCCTGCTGCATCACCAGCGCCGAGTTGTACATCGGCGGATAGTCCTTGTCGGTCAGCAGCACGACCGGTTCACCTTTATAGCCTGACTGTGCCAGGTATTGCTTCGCCAAGGCGACATTGTGCAGGTTGTAGGTCTCCTTGCCGGCGTCGGCATAGTCGGCCTGGTTCGGATATTGGAAGCCAACATTCAGCTTGTAGTTGCCGTCGGACGCCGCATCCATGATCTCGTCCATGTCCAGCGCCGCCTGCACCGCCTTGCGGAACATCAGGTCGTTGGTCGGCGGTACCGAGACGTTCGGGTAGCTGATCTGAATCCACCAGTTCTGCAACGGCAGGATGGTGATGTTGGATTCCTTCTTCAGGTCGGGGACCGATTTCGCAGGGATGTCCTCGACGCCCTGCAATTCGCCGGTCCGCAATCCGGCCACGCGCGCGCCCGGCTCCGTGACGATGCGGAAGGTTACCGTGTCGAAGCATGCCTGCTTGTAGCCGCCGAAGCCGGTGCGCTGGTCGAAATTGGCATTGGGCGTGTAGCCGTCATAGCGCTTCAGCTTCACGTGGCTGCCGGGCACCGATTCGACGAGCTGGTACGGTCCGGTGCCGATCGTCTTGAGCTGCTGCGGCGGATCGTCCTTGTTCTCGGCAGGGATGATGACGATCGGCACGCTGAACGAACTCAAAGCGATCAGGAATGTCGGCTGCACCTGCTTCATGTGGATGACAAAGGTGTCCTTGTCCGGTGCATCCCAGCGATCGACATTGGCCAGCATGCTGCGCTCCAGCCCGATGCGGGCGTAGCGATCGAACGATGCCACCACGTCGGCCGAGGTCATCGGTTTGCCGTTATGGAAATGCACCCCCTGGCGCAGCTTGAACGTATAGGTGAGGTGGTCGGGCGCCTCGGTCATCGACGCGGCCAGATCGAGGATCGGGCTGAAATTCTCGTCGCGCGTCATCAGCGCTTCGTAGATGTTCATCGCGATGTTGCGCGTCGAGATGGTCGCCGAGGTCATCTGGTCCAGGCTGTTGATGTTGGCTTCCTGGCCGAAGGTGAAGTCGCCGCCGACATGCGGGCACTTGAACTGGTCAGCGAACGCGGGCGCGGCGCCCAGCGCCAGGCCGGCAAGCAGCCCCACCGACGCCAAAATCCTTCGTCGCATGCGATATCTCCCACGTTGCAGCCATCCCGGTACAGCTCTGCCGCTGCTTGCCGCAAACCGTGCGGGAGTTGCGCGTGCGCCGTCAAGTCGGGGAAGCGGGCCGCTGGCGTCGGCGTGCCACGAGTCGGCCAGAGCGTTTCCAGGCTGACTGGAACCATCGAGGCCCCTGTCATCGCGAGCAGCAAGGCGACAGGCAACGCGGTCGCCGACCGACCTCGCCGCCCCTTGACCTTCCAGTGCTGGTAACCCCCATCTAGGCGCTGGACCACACCAGGACACTGCCAGCATGCCAGCGACCGTCGAACCCTCCACCAATCCCCAACGCCTCGCCATCACCGGCATGACCTGCGCCGGGTGCGTCGGCGCGGTCACCCGCGTGCTTGCGCGCGTGCCGGGCGCCGCCCGCGTCCAGGTGACGCTCGAAACCGGCCAGGCCGAGGTGGCCGGCAGCGCCGCCCCGGACGCATTGCTCGCCGCCGTGCGCAAGGCCGGCTACGGCGCGGAGTTCCTTGCCTCGTAAGGCGGGTCACCCATGAACGCCCCGGTCGTCGCACCGCAAGCTGCCGCGCACCCGGCGAACACCGAGCAGCACGTCCGCGTGCCGATCTCCGGCATGACCTGCGCCACCTGCGCCGGCCGCGTGGAAGCCGCGTTGAATGCAATCCCGGGCGTCGCCGCCACGGTGAACCTGGCGGACGAACAGGCCGACCTGCGCTTCGACCCGCACCGGACCACTCCGGCCCAACTAGCCAGCGCCGTGCAAGCCGCCGGCTACGACATCCGCCCCGACCGCCGCGATCTGGCGATCGTGGGCATGACCTGCGCCACCTGCGCGGGCCGGGTAGAGCATGCCCTTGCGACGGTGCCCGGGGTCCTCCACGCCGAGGTCAACCTCGCGACACAGCGTGCGACGGTGGAGGGCCTGGGTGGCCTGCTGCGCCCCGCCGCGCTGATCGAGGCCGTGCAGGACGCCGGCTACGACGCCACGCTGCTCACCGGCGACGCCGCCCAGCAACGCGCCGCCGAGCAAGCCGACGCCGCCCGCCTCCACCGCTTGCTCATGCAGGTTGTGGTCGCCGCAGCGCTGAGCCTGCCCCTGTTGCTGCCGATGGCCGGACTCCCTTTGCCCGGCTGGCTGGCTCTGCTGCTCGCCACGCCGGTGCAGTTCGTCATCGGCGCCCGGTTCTACGTCGCTGCCTGGAAGGCCTTGCGCGCCGGCACCGGCAACATGGACCTGCTGGTCGCCCTCGGCACCTCCGCTGCGTATCTCTACAGCCTGTTCCTGGTGGCGACCGGAACCGCGCACCACACCTATTTCGAGGCCGCCGCCGTCGTCATCACCCTGGTGCTGTTCGGCCGCTGGCTGGAGGCGCGGACGCGCCGCGCTACCGGCGACGCGATCCGCGCCCTGCTGGCACTGCGCCCGGAAACCGCCCGCATCGAACGCGCGGGCGGCGAAATCGAGCTGCCGATCGCCGCCGTCGCCGAGGGTGACGTCGTGGTGGTGCGCCCCGGCGAACGTTTTCCCTGCGACGGCTGCGTCCTTACCGGCGCCTCCCAGGCCGACGAGAGCCTGCTCACCGGCGAAAGCCTGCCGGTGGAGAAGCGGCCGGGCGACAGCGTCACCGGCGGGGCGATCAACGGCGCCGGCCTGCTGCGCGTGCAGACCACCGCGGTCGGGGCAGACAGTACCCTGGCTCGCATCATCGCCCTGGTCGAGGGTGCCCAGTCGCACAAGGCACCGGTGCAGCGGCTGGTCGACCGGGTGGCGGCGGTGTTCGTGCCCATCGTGCTCGCTTGCGCGCTGGCCGCCATGCTCGGCTGGTGGCTGATCGGCGGCAGTTTCCCGGCGGGGCTGATCGCCGCCGTGTCGGTCCTGGTGATCGCCTGCCCTTGCGCGCTCGGGCTGGCGACGCCGGCCGCGCTGATGGCCGGCACCGGCGCCGCCGCCCGTGCCGGCATCCTGATCCGTGACGCCGAGGTGCTGGAACGTGCCCGCCAGATCGACACGGTGGTGCTGGACAAGACCGGCACGCTGACCGAGGGCCGCCCGGCGGTTGCGGAAATCCTGGCCGCGCCATCCGTCCCTGCTCTCTCCGTCCCGGCTCCCACCGTCCCCGTTCCCGCCGTCCTCGTTCCCACCGTCATGGCGGGCGAAGGTCCGCCATCCACGACGTTGTGCGGTGCCACGCAGGGAAGTCGTGGATGGCGGGCCGTCGCCCGCCCTGACGGCGGGGACGGGGACGGCGGGTACGGGGACGGTGGGGGCAGGGACGGATGGC
>JBEKNT010000537.1:0-4053 GCA_049522565.1 Acetobacteraceae bacterium | reverse complement strand
GGCGCGCCTGGTGGACCACGCGATCGCCTACTACCAGGACTTCGTGCGGCCGGCGAAGCGCTACCGCCAGCCGGACGCCACGGAACGAGCGGCGCTGGAGGACCTCGCCGCAACGCTGTCCGCGCTGCCACCAACCGCCGACGCCGAGACCGTCCAGAACGCGGTGTACGAGGTCGGCAAGCGGCACCCGTTCACCGAGCTGCGCCACTGGTTCGCTTGCCTGTACCAGGTGTTGCTCGGCCAGCAGGAAGGCCCGCGCTTCGGCGGCTTCGTCGCGCTGTACGGCATCCCGGAGACGATCGCGTTGATCCGCGACGCGCTCAATCGCCAGGCAGATGCGGCCTGACCCCATGCCGGCTCCGGGCATTCCGGAGACCATGAAGACGTGGCTCCGACAATTGCCCGCCCTGCTCGGCGTGGCCCTGCTGATCGGCGCGATCTACGTCGTGCAGCGCGAGTTCCGCCACCTGCGGCTGCACGACATCGGCGTGGCGCTGCACGCGATCCCGCCACGCTCGCTGGCGTTTTCGTTCGGCTGGACCGTGCTGTCGTATTTCGTGCTGACCTTCTACGACCGGCTCGGCACGATCTATGCGGGCCACAAGGTTTCCTACGGCCGCGTCGCCTTCGCCTCGTTCTGCGCCTACGCGCTGTCGCACAACCTGGGTTTTGCCGCGGTGTCCGGCGCGGCGGTGCGCTTCCGGCTGTACGCGCATTGGGGTCTGACGCCCACGCAGATCACCAAGACCGTGGCGTTTTGCAGCCTGACGTTCGGCCTCGGCGGCATGGTGCTGGGCGGCGGCATCCTGTTCCTCGAGCCGCGCGCGATACCGTTCTTCGGCGCGCATCTGCCGCGCGCGGCGATGTATGGTGTTGGCGCACTGCTTTGGGCCATCGTGCTCGGCTACGTCACGTTCGCCCGCGTGCTGCGCCGGGTGCGGCTGTTCGGCCAATACATCGAACTGCCCGGCGTGCGCATGGCGGTGTTGCAGGTCTTGCTCGCCACCGTGGACGTGGCGATCACTGCGACGATCTTCTACCAGTTGCTGCCAACGGTGCCGCATCTCACCTGGGTGATCTTCCTCGGCGTCTATGTGTCGTCCTACACCGCCGGCCTGATAACCAACCTGCCCGGCGGCATCGGCGTGTTCGATACCGCCATGCTGCTCGGCCTGGCCCCCTATATCGACGCCCCGCGCATCGTCGGCGCGATCGTCGTGTTCCGCCTCTGCTACTACGTGATTCCGCTGTTCCTGGCCGGCTCGCTGTTTGCCGGCAATGAAATCCTGCTGCGCGGCGGGATGCTGTGGCGGCGGGCGGCGAACCTGCCGGCGGTGCAGGCGCTCGCCCGCTGGAGCGAGCCGGATTTCGCCGTCGCCAGCAGCACCGGCTCGGTCGCGCTGTGCGGCGTGCTGTTGCTGTGCCTGGGCGTGCTGGCGCCGCAGACCGATTTTTCCTGGCTCGATCCGGATATCGCCGGGCTGGCGAGCCAGGCGGGACAATTCGTGCCCTCGCTGATCGGCGCCGGGCTGGTCATGATGGCGATCGGGCTGTCGCACCGGGTCAACCTCGCCTGGGGGCTGACGTTGGTGCTGCTGGTCGCCGGCGCCGCCTTCACCGCCACGCAGGACGACCGGCTGTGGGTGGCGAGCGTGCTGATCCTGACCGCCATCCTGGTGGCGCCATTCCGCGCCTGCTTCTATCGCCATGCCAGTCTGCTCAGCGGACCGTTGGAGGCGTCCAGCGCGCTGTCGCTGGTCGTGCTGGCGATCTGCCTGATCGCACTGGCGGTCACCCGACCCTACACCCATGGATTGGCGAACAATGCCTGGTGGGCGGTGATCATGTCGCGCGAGGTGCCGAACTCGCTGCGCCTGGCGGTTGCGCTTGCCGTGGTGTTGGGCTTGCTGGCGATCTGGCGCTTGTTGCGCCCGGGGCGGGTGCGGTGGCTGCCCTGGGACGCCACCGCGCGCGTGCGGCTGGCCGCGATGGGCGTGCTCCCACCGCGGCACGCGGACGGCCTGGTCATGGGCGAGGCGGAACGCGCCGGCATTCCGTTCCGCCGCTGCGGGCGCGTGCTGCTGGGGCTGGGCGATCCAAGCGGCGAGGAAACCGATTGCATCTCGGCCATCTGGCGGCTGCGCGATCTGGCGCAGCAGGAGGGACTCGATCCGGCGTTCTGGCGGGCCGGTCCTGGCTTGCTGAAGGTGTATGGCGATCTTGGGCTGACCGCGTTGCCGCTCGGGCCGGACGGATTGCCGCTGCCGGAGTCGCCCGACGAGACGCCCGCGGCGCCGCATTACCTGGTCTGTATGGCGGAACGCGACCTGGGCACGCTGCTGCCGCTGCTGCCGGACCTCGCCCGCAGGCAGGACGTGGCGATTCCGGTGGCGGCGTAGCGGCGTGGCGTTTGATGCAGAAAGCCGATGGGCGGGACCGTCGTATCTCGCGGCGAGGATCAAGCTGATCGGGTACGTCGCATTCAGGCTTGTTTTGAGTTGCTGATCGAAGATTAGACGAATCAGGCGGGTCCGCCTCCGCTGCACCACGCATACGTATGCGAGGTCGCGCTGCCGAAGGGTTCCGCGAGCATTTGTTAACCTCTGTGCTGTGAAATGCGAAACGCCGGTCGGGACTGGCCCGGCCGGCGTTCACTGGGAGAAAGAACGATGAGCAACCATCGGTCTCTCCTATGGTGAATTATAGTGATCGTGGTCATCAAGATCAAGGTCATTCTGAACCGCCGCTAGGAGATGGGCCGGCTCCGGCAACGGGGCCGGTCCACTCCCGGGCTGAAGCTGGGACCCTCCCTCGTGACGGCGCATAATCCGTACCGACGATTCGGGGACCGCGATTCATGTCCATCCTTCTCCTGGCACTGGCAACGATCGCCGCCGCCGCGGCGCTTGCCTCGCTGCTGTTGGTGGCGCGTCAGGCACGCACACTGGCAGCCCTGCGCCTGCTGGCCGAGCAATCGCTGACCGGCGCGCGTGCGGAAGCGGAAACGACTCGTGCCGCCCTGCGCGCCGCCGACACCGGCACTGTCGAACGCATCATGGGACTGCGTAGCGCGTTCGACATGGCGATGGAGCAGATGCGCACCGTGCTGTCGCGCGAGCAGGGGGAGCTGCGATTGGCGCTGGCGGAAGCACAGCGCAAATCGACGGAACAGATCGGCGCACAGTTCGAAACCACGCGCAGCATGGTTGAAGCGAAACTGCGCGAGATGCGCGAGGGCAACGAGGCCAAGCTCGCGGAAATCCAGAAAACGGTGAATGAGCAACTCCACGCCGCGGTGGAGAAGCAGATGAACGACAGTTTCAACCGCGTGATCGATCAGTTCGCCGCGGTGCAGAAGGCGATGGGCGACGTGCAGGCGGTCACCGCGCAGATCGGCGACATCAAGCGGCTGTTTGCCAATGTGAAGACCCGCGGCGGCTGGGGCGAGACGCAAGTACGCGCGATGCTGGACGACATATTGCCGCCCGGCGCCTATGAGACCAATCGCAAGGTGCGGCCGGACAGCGACGAGGCGGTGGAGTTCGTCGTCATCATGCCGATGCGCGGTGAGGACCAGCCGCTACTGCCGATCGATGCCAAGTTTCCGGTCGAGGACTACGAACGATTGCTGGCGGCGTCGGAAGCCGGCGATGCGGAGGGCGAACGCATCGCGACGCGTCGGCTGGAGCGTACGGTGCGCGAGCAGGCAAGGAAGATTGCGACGAAGTATATCAATCCGCCGGTGACGGTGGAATTCGCGATCATGTATCTGCCGACCGACGCGCTGTACGCCGAGGTCGCGCGCATCCCTGGCCTGATCGACGAGATTGGCCGCGAGTGCCGCGTGCTGGTGCTGGGGCCGTGCCTGTTTCCGGCGCTGCTGCGCACGATCCATCTTGGGTTTGTTACGCTCGCGCTGGAGCAGAAGGCGGATCAGGTGCGGGATCTGCTGGGGGCGACGCGGACGGAGATGTTGAAGATGGACGAGGTGCTGGACCGGCTTGCCAAGCAGGCCGGCACGTTCAGCAGCACGATCGAGCGGGCCCGCACCCG
>JBEKNT010000536.1:0-4055 GCA_049522565.1 Acetobacteraceae bacterium | reverse complement strand
GTACGCCTTCAAGAACGTGGCATCGGGTTGGGCCACCTGCCTCTCCGAAATCCCATTGTTGATTCTATGAGAATCGCCTTTCCCAGAGCGGTCAAGAGTCCATCGCGATCATTCCAAATGAACGTGGCATTTTGGCAACAGAGTTGCCCGACAGGCATCGAAACCGCGGAATCCTGTGGCCGGCTGAACTCGCCAGTCTCGATGCCCATCATCACCAACGCCCGTGCGGCAGGACGAATTGTACCACCGACTGCCGGTGATCCTCGAAGCGAGCCAGTCACCGGCATAATGGAATCGATCGATGACAATCCGGGGTTGCTACCAGACGCCGCAGGCAATTGGGCTGAAGACTTGAGCCAGGCCGGCCGTCGGCGACGGCCTCGCGAGCGACTGGCAGCGGCGGCACCGTACGGCGGGCATCATGGCCGCTTGCGCGTAAGGTCGGTCCGTGGGGACATCGGCAGGGAATTTCGAACACGGATAAGCCGGAATGAACACAGATAGATGCCGCGTGCGTTTCCATGTGATTTGCAGCCGCGCGCCGCATCCGAGCTTGGCTTGGTTCATTCCGCTATAGCGGCGTTCCAAATTCTTGCTGGCTCGCTTGAAACGCGCAGTGACAGCAAATGAAATGCCAGGGCCGGCATAAATTTCGTGCGGTGCACCGATCGAAGCCGCGACATGCCAACTGTGCGAAGCACACGGGTGCTGACGACTTGCGCTTCAGCGATGGGCGGTAGCAGACGACGACCGCCAGCGTGCCGTTTGGCGTACCGCAAACAAACCGGCGATTGACACCGCCCGATTCGCAACGATAGCAGCTCGAATTGGTTCCCAGGATGCCGGATCGCGACCGACTGCCTCCGGTACGCTACCGGTTCGAACCGAACTGACGTTCTCGCAAGCGCAAGGCCAGGAGCCTCGGCTACCTGGCCCAGCAGATGCCAATGTGGACGAAGAGGAGAGCGGTAGGCATGAGCAGACGGGCTATCCTCACGGCGGGCCTGATGTTGGTTTCCGTGTCGGCGTCTGGGCAATCGCTTCAGCAGGGCTGGATTGCCGATGCTCGCACCGGGTGCCGGGTATGGCATGCAAACCCGCAACTCGACGCTTCGGTCGCGTGGTCTGGCGCGTGCCGAAACGGCTTGGGGCACGAACCCGGCGTCCTGCAATGGGCCCTGAATGGCAGGCTTGATACCGGTGAGGGCGGACCGCGGACCGGCAGCATCGGCAGCCACGCCGTGGCCACCTGGGTCATGAGCGGTCCGGGCGTCGCGACATGGGCCAACGGCGATCGCTACGATGGAGAATGGCGGAACGGCAACATGGATGGCCACGGTGTCGCCATTTGGGCCAATGGCAACCGCTACGATGGGGAGTGGCGGGATAGCAGAATGGACGGCCGAGGCATCCAGGTTGACGCGGATGGCTCGCGCTATGATGGCCAATGGCGAGACGGTCTGCCGAATGGCATTGGCAAGATGGTGCTCTCCAATGGCGAGAGCTACACCGGCGTGTGGGTAAACGGATGCTATCGCAACGGTAATCAGACGGCGCTGTTTGGGGTTGATCGATCTTCCTGCCAGTAAACGGCCGGCGCGTCCCGCCGATGGCGTGCCAAACCCGCTGCGGTGCACGCGCCCTGTGCCGTTCAGTCCGATGCACTGCAAAGCGCCCTGAATAGTGACACACGAACGGCACTCGGTTCGTTGTCCGGACTTTCGCGGGGCACCACCACCGTCCCGTCATAGCGGCCCTCGCGGGGATGATGGGACGGTGGTCGTGCTCCACATCGCGCAGGTATTCCGCGCCGCACCCTGACCGGCGCGAGCGGGGGAGAGTTCTGCTGCCCTACCCTGCCTCCCCTATCCGCACGCCCGGATGGAAATGCGCATACACCCGCCGCGCCGTTTCGCGGCTGATTCCCGGCGCCGCCTCCAGGTCGGACAGCCCCGCCATCTTCACCCCGCGCGCCGAGCCGAAATGGTTCAGCAGCGCCCGCTTGCGCGCCGCGCCAATGCCCTGGATTTCGTCCAGTTCGCTCACCCGGATCGCCTTCGACCGCCCCGCCCGATGCGTGGTGATGGCGAACCGGTGCGCCTCGTCGCGCAGCCGCTGGAGAAAGTACAGCACCGGATCGCGCGGTGGGAGCTGGAACGGCTGGGCTGGCCCGCCTGGCCCGTCGGTGTGGAACCACTCGCGCCCGGCGTCACGGTCCGGCCCCTTGGCGATCGCCACCAGCTTCACGTCTTGCACGCCCAGGTCGTTCAGCGCGTCACGGGCGGCGGAAAGCTGCCCCGCGCCGCCGTCGATCAGCACCACATCCGGCCACTCGCCCGCCGGCGCCCCCTCCGCCTGTTCTTTCAGCGCCCGGGTGAAGCGGCGCTGCAGTACCTCGCGCATCATGGCGAAGTCGTCGCCGGGGGTGATCGGCCCACGGATGCCGAACTTGCGATAGGCCGCCTTCACGAACCCTTCCGGCCCGGCGACGATCATCACGCCATACGGGCTGGTGCCCATGATGTGGCTGTTGTCGTAGACCTCGATGCGCTCGGGCGGCGCCGGCAGGCCGAACAACGCCGCCACGCCGTCCAGCAGCTTGGCCTGGCCGGCGGACTCCGCCAGCTTGCGCTCCAGCGCCTCGCGCGCGTTGGTCTCGGCGTGCTGCACCACGGCGTGTTTTTCGCCGCGCTGCGGATACAGCACCGTCACCTTGCGCCCCGCCTTCAGCGACAGCGCCTCGGCGACCAGGTCTTGCTCCGCCAAGGGGTGGTTGACCAGCACGGCCGGCGGCGGTGGCTTGTCGTCGTAGAATTGCGCGATGAAGGCGGAGAGCACTGCCGGCACCTCCTCCGCCTTGGTATTGGCCGGGAAGAACGCGCGATTGCCGTTATTACGGCCGCCGCGGACGAAGAACACCTGCACGCAAGTCTGCCCGGCGGTCTGCCAGGCGGCGATCACGTCGGCATCGGTCAGGCTGGCCGGGTTCACCACGTCGCTGCCCTGCACGAAGGTCAGCGCCCGGATCCGGTCGCGCACCGCCGCCGCATGCTCGAACTCCAGCGCCTCGGCCGCACGCTCCATCTCGGCGGCGAGTTCCTGCTGCACGGTGGCCGACTTGCCGGCCAGGAACGCCTTCGCCTGGCCCACCAGGCGGTGGTAGTCCGCCTCGTCGATCCGCCCGACGCAGGGGGCGGAGCACCGCTTGATCTGGTGCAACAGGCAGGGCCGCGAGCGGTTGGCAAACACCGTGTCAGCGCAGGAGCGCAGCAGGAATACCCGCTGCATCGCGGTGACAGTCTGGTTCACCGCCCAGGCCGAAGCGAACGGCCCCCAATAGCTGCCCTTGCGCACCTGCGCGCCGCGGTGCTTGGCGATCTGCGGATACGGGTGGTCCTCGGTCAGCATCAGCCAGGGGTAAGATTTGTCATCCCGCAGTACAATATTAAATCGCGGCTTCAACCTCTTGATCAGATTGGCTTCGAGCAGAAGAGCTTCGGCTTCTGTGTGGGTGGTGATGACCTCCATGGAGGCGGTCTCGTTCACCATTCGCCGCAGCCGCTCGTCCAGCCGGACGGGCTGGGTATAGGCGGTGACGCGCTTCTTCAGGCTGCGCGCCTTGCCGACATACAGCGCGTCGCCCTTGGCATCGAGCATGCGATACACGCCAGGGCTGAACGGCATGGTGGCGAGGGCCGCCTCGATGGCGGCGACGCCGGTCGGGGGCTGCGGCGCGGTGTCGCTCATGGTCTATTATTATAACCTCCCCCGCCTTCGGCGGGAGAGGTCGAGACCCGGCAGCGGCGAGGGTCAGGCGCATCGGGTCGGCACGTGGCTGACGCTGCCACCCTGCGCAAAGGCGCCGCGGGGCGACCCGATCACCCTCACCGTCGGTGCTGCGCACGTCGACCTCTCCCGCCGTGGGCTGGAGAGGTAAACTTGCGCCAATTAATCCACCAAACCTGTGGACAAGTCTGTGGGGGAACGCCCTCGCAAACGCGTGAAAGCCGCGGTTTTCCTAGTCTTCCAAAGGATTGCACAAATTTTAGTCATCA
>JBEKNT010000535.1:0-4056 GCA_049522565.1 Acetobacteraceae bacterium | reverse complement strand
GTACTCCACCCGTGCAGCCGAGAGCGCGGCCAGCACGTCCGTCAGAACGTCGGCGACATGCCGCTGCCCCTCCGGTGGGCTGCCGGGATCGGGGCCCCACGCCTCCTCCAATATGAGCTCAAGGTCAGCGGAACCCATCGGGACCTCATCGACAGCCGCACGATGCCTGCCGGAGCCATTACCAGTGCCAGGCAAACAGCGGCAGGATTTTTTCTCGCCCAAGCGCCCGCCGACCCCGGCGCCGTTAAGCTGGCGTTGGCGATTGCTGTGCTGGTGTATGCGCGCCACCACGCCAACATCCGCCGCCTGCTGGCCGGCACCGAGCCCCGGATCGGCCAGCATAGCAGCGGCAAGGCGTAGCGCTGGCCCGCAGGCGCCCAAGCCGGCGGCGCAACAGGATTTTCCCCCCGTGCCCCGAACGCGCCCCGACCAATTGCTCGACTCCTGGCGGCTCGCCCAAACCGAAGGCGTCGGACCAATCGCCTGGCGCCGACTGCTGTCACGCTTCGGCAGCGCCGCCGCGGCGCTCGACGCCCTGCCCCGCCTCGCCCGCGCCGGCGGCCGCACCGCGCCACCCGTCATCCCGGCAACGGCGGAAGCGGAAAAGGAACTCGAACGCCTGCGGAAATTCGGCGCCAAGCTGCTGGTGCTGAACGAGCCCGGCTACCCGCCGCTGCTGGCGATGCTCGACGACGCGCCACCCGTGATCGCGGTGCAGGGCGACCCGACCCTGCTGTCGGCTCGCGCGGTCGCCATGGTGGGCGGCCGCAACGCCTCCGCCAACGGCCAGCGCATGGCGGAGAGCCTGGCCGCCGGGCTGGCCCGCAGCGTGGTCGTGGTGTCCGGCCTGGCGCGCGGCATCGACGCCGCCGCCCATGCCGGGGCACTCACCACCGGGCGTACCGTCGCCGTCGTCGCGGGCGGCCTCGACCTGCCCTACCCGCCGGAACACGCGGCGCTGCAACGCCGGATCGCCGAAACAGGCGCCGTGGTCGCCGAAACGCCGCTCGGCACCGCCCCGCAGGCGCGCCACTTCCCGCGCCGCAACCGCATCATCGCCGGGCTGTCGCTCGGCGTCGTGGTGGTGGAGGCGGCGACGCGCTCCGGCAGCCTGATCACCGCCCGCATCGCCCAGGAAATCGGCCGGGAGGTGTTCGCCGTGCCCGGATCGCCGACCGATCCGCGGTCGCGCGGCGCCAACGATCTGCTCCGCCAGGGGGCCATCCTGACCGAGACCGCCGAGGACGTGCTGGACAATCTGCCGCCGCACCCCATGTTACCGTCCCCACTTGACAACCCTGTTCCAGCGCCGCCAGGACTGGCCGAACCGTCCCCCGAACTGGCCGATGACTCGCCGGAGCTTGCGCGCACCAGATCGCAAGTGCTTGATCTTCTTGGTCCTTCACCGACACCGGTTGACGATGTCGTGCGGCGCTGCCAGTTCTCTCCAGCCGCCGTGATGGTGGTACTGCTGGAACTGGAACTCGCCGGCCGCCTTGAATTGCTGCCGGGGAACCGGGTCGCACTGCTCACGGACGAGGCTTGCATCTCAGAATGACCGACGTTGTTGTCGTCGAATCTCCGGCCAAGGCCAAGACCATCAACCGCTACCTCGGTGGCGGCTACACCGTCTTGGCCAGCCTTGGGCATGTCCGCGACCTGCCCCCGAAGGACGGCTCCGTGCGTCCCGACCAGGACTTCGCGATGGACTGGGAGTCGGACCCGCGGGGGGAAAAACAGGTCGGCGCGATCGCCAAGGCGCTGAAGGGCGCCCACACCCTCTACCTCGCCACCGACCCGGATCGCGAGGGCGAGGCGATCTCCTGGCACGTCAAGGCGATGCTGGCCGATCGCAAGGCGCTGAAGGGCGTCAACGTCCGCCGCATCAGCTTCAACGAGATCACCCGCAGCGCCATCCGTGCCGCCATCGCCGCGCCGCGCGACCTCGACCAGCCGTTGATCGAGGCGTACCTGGCCCGCCGCGCACTGGATTACCTGGTGGGCTTCACCCTCTCCCCCGTGCTGTGGCGCAAGCTGCCCGGCAGCCGCTCGGCCGGGCGCGTGCAATCGGTCGCGCTGCGGCTGATCTGCGAGCGCGAGGCGGAGATCGAGGTCTTCAAGGCCCGCGAGTACTGGACCGTCGAGGCGGTGTTCACCACCCCCGGCGGCGCCCCGTTCACCGCGCGGCTGACGCATCTCGACGGCAAGCGGCTCGACCAGTTCGACCTCAACACCGAGGCGCTGGCGCACGCGGCCAAAGCGGCAGTCGAGGCGGGCACGTTCACCGTCGGCTCGGTGGAGCGCAAGCGCGTCAAGCGCAACCCGCCACCGCCGTTCACCACGTCGACGCTACAGCAGGAAGCCAGCCGCAAGCTGGGGTTCGGCGCGCAGCAGACGATGCGGACCGCCCAGCAGCTCTACGAGGGCATCGACATCGACGGCGAGACCGTCGGCCTGATCAGCTACATGCGCACCGACGGCGTGCAGATGGCGAAGGAGGCGGTGTTCGCCATCCGCGACCACGTGAAAGGCGTCTACGGCCCCGACTATCTGCCCGGCGCGCCGCGCGAATACCAGACCAAGGTGAAGAACGCGCAGGAAGCCCACGAGGCGATCCGCCCGACCGATGTCGCCCGCACGCCCGATCAGGTGGCGCGCGACCTGTCGTCCGACCAGCGTCGCCTGTACGAGCTGATCTGGAAACGCGCGGTGGCGTCGCAGATGCAGTCCGCCGAACTCGATCAGGTCGCCGTCGAGGTGACCGACGGCAAGGGCCTGAAATTGCGCGCCACCGGCTCGATCGTCGCGTTCGACGGCTTCCTGAAGCTGTATCGCGAGGACACCGACGACAGCGTCGAGGGCGCGGCGGCGGACGAGGACAACCGCATGCTGCCGCCGATGGCAGAGCGCGACCCGCTGCGCCGCGGCGACGTCAACGCGTTGCAGCACTTCACCCAGCCGCCGCCGCGCTACTCGGAAGCCAGCCTGGTCAAGAAGCTGGAGGAGCTCGGCATCGGCCGGCCGTCCACCTATGCGTCGATCATCTCGGTGCTGCAGGACCGCAAATATGTGCGGATCGACAAGCGGCGCTTCATCCCGGAGGACCGCGGCCGGCTGGTCACCGCCTTCCTGATCAGCTTCTTCGAGCACTACGTCGATACCGGCTTCACCGCCTCGATGGAAGAAAAGCTCGACGACATCGCCGACGGCAACGCCGAATGGCGCGCCATGTTGCGGACGTTCTGGGACGAGTTCTCCCGCGCCATCGACCAGACCAAGGACTTGAAGATCAGCGACGTCATCTCGGCGCTGGACGAGGACCTTGGGCCGCACTTCTTCCCGCCGCGCGAGGATGGCACCGACCCGCGGGCGTGCACCGCCTGCGGCACCGGCCGGCTGGGGCTGAAGCTGGGACGCTATGGCAGCTTCATCGGTTGTTCGAACTATCCGGCCTGCCAGTATACGCGGCGCCTGGCGATCGACTCGGGCGAGGACTCGGGCGAGACGCTGAAGGAAGGCATGCGCGTTTTGGGCGTGCATCCCGACACCGGCGAGGAGGTCACGGTCCGCCGTGGTCCGTATGGGCTGTACGTGCAGCTTGGCGAGAACGGCGAGGACAAGAAGGTCAAGCCGCGCCGTACGTCGCTGCCGCGCGGTATGGACGGGGATCAGATAACGCTGGAGCAAGCGCTGGGGCTCTTGTCATTGCCTCGGCTGATCGGCATCCATCCGGAGACGCGGGAAGAAATCCAGGCCGGTATCGGGCGGTTCGGACCCTATGTGCGGATGGGCGCGGTGTTCGGCTCGCTGGATCGCGACGACGACGTGCTGGCGATCGGCATCAACCGGGCGGTGGACCTGCTGGCCAAGAAGCTGGCGAGCGTGCGCACGATCGGCCCGCATCCGGGTGACAAGGAGCTGGTATCGGTGCGCAAGGGGCGCTTCGGCCCGTATGTGCAGCACGGCAAGACGGTGGCGAACCTGCCGCGCGGCGTGATGATGGACGACGTGACGCTGGACGAGGCGGTCGCCCTGTTGAAGGAGAAGGGCAAGACG
>JBEKNT010000534.1:0-4066 GCA_049522565.1 Acetobacteraceae bacterium | reverse complement strand
CAGGGCACCTTCTCGCTCTCTGGTCCGCAATCGGTCACCTTCCAGGTCGGCTCGGACGACGACTCGTTCATCTACGTCGATGGCACCCTGATCGGGCAAAACCCCGGCATCCACGGCACGGAGACGCAAAACTTCACGGCCGCCAACCTGGCCGCCGGATCGCACACGGTCGAAATCTTCTACGACGACCGGGACCAGAGCGGCGCGAACTTGAACGTCAACGTCCTGACGCCCGGCGTGACTATTGTGCCGTTGACGTCCGGTACGTTGGAGGCCATCGGCACGCTCAACGCGGGCACCACGTCGCCGCTTGCTGTGGATCTGAACACCGCGAATGCCGGCACGTTCACCACGACCGTTACGCTTGCCGCAACCGACGGCAACGCCGCCGGTTTCTCCGAGGCGCTGGCCGGGCAGACCCTGGTGGTCACCGGCACCGTGCTGCCCACATCGGAACTGGCGAACCCGGTCATCAACACGACGACGCCAATCGTGCTGCCCGACGCACATGTCGCCGCGGTCGCGAACGACCAGACGCTCGTCAGCATCAGCAACACCGGATCGGCGGTGCTGACGGCCGTGGTGAGCGGGGCGGCGGGCGACGCCTATGGCAGCGGCCAGATCGACCAACTGGCAATCGGCGGTACGGATGCCTCCGACATCGCTGTCGGGCTGAACAACACCACGGCCGGCTCCCTGAGCGGCAGCGTGACGCTCGGTTTCTCGTCCGGCGGCGACAACCTGCTGACCGACGGCAGCTTCGAGGACACGTCCGACTTTGTTTCGTCCGGCAACGACACGATGGTGCTGGGAGTCGGATCGACCGTCATGCAGGGCTGGACGGTCGTTGGCAGCGAGCCGCTGTCCTGGTCCGGACCGACCAATCCGTTCGGCCTGACGGCTGAGGATGGCAGCTACTTCCTGGATTTGACCGGTTACAACTACGGTGCTCCGTTCAGCGGCGTCAGCCAGACCATCGCCACGACGATCGGCGAGCAATACCAGCTTTCCTTCGAGCTTGGCTCCTCAAACAACCAGGGACTGCCGGACGGCATCACCGCCAGCGCGGGCGGCACGTCGCAGACCTTCACCAGCACCCTGAGCGGCTTGAACAACTGGCAGCAGGAGACGCTGAACTTCACCGCCACCGGCACCGCCACCACGATCTCCCTCGTTGGGGCCTCCGGCACCAATTACATCGGCCTGGACGACGTCAGCGTCACGCCCGAAGGGGCGCCGCCGTTGGTCGTGCTTAGCCCGCAGACCGTCGATGTCACCGGCAACGTCTATAACTACGCCACCGCATCGATCACCGGCCCGAGCAATGTCATCGTGCATGTCGGCGACGGCACTACCGACACCGAGACCGAGACGCTGACCGTCATCAACACTGCGCCCGCCAACACTGCGCCCGCCAACAACTACTCGGAGGGCCTGGAAGTCAGCGCGCTCGGCAGCGCCGGCGGCGAGGTGTCCGGCGCGGCCGGCACCACCGGCGATATCGTCGCGCAGGGCACCGACGACACGTCGCTGACGGTCAGCATCTCCACCGCCACGGCCGCGACCACCGGCAGCGTTGCGGTTGCCGAGACCAGCGACGGCGCCGGCATCGATACCCTGGGAACTACGTCGCTCGGCACGGTCGATGTGCCGATCTACGTCACCGTCGATAACTACGCCACCGCGGCGATGGAGCAGACGGGCGGCGACGGCTCGATGGTGCCGAATGCCACCGCATCCGAAACCTACACGCTGAACCTCGGCTCGACCGAGCAATACTCCAGCCCGCTGACTGCCGATCTCGCGGCGCTGAACGCGGCGCTCGGTCCGGCGGCCGACCAACTCGACGGCAGCTACACCATCAGCGGCGACAGCGAATACGCCGACACCGGCTTCGGCAACTTCACCGGGGTCAATTACGGCAACGCCGCGAGCGGCGACGCCGTGGTGCTGAACACCAACACGATCGGCACGTTCACCCAGCAGATCACGCTGACCCCGACTGGCACCAACGCGTCCGGCTATTCCGGCGCGCTGTCCGCCGAGACGATTGACGTGATCGGCACCATCGTGCCGGTGCCCCCGCCGCCTCCCCCGCCGCTCGCCAACGCCACGGTGTGGGGCGACGTGCACATCACGACGTGGGACGGGCTGTATTACAACTTCCAGGCCGAGGGCGAGTTCGTCCTGGCGCAATCCACTGTGGCCGGCGACAGCTTCCAGGTGCAGGGGCGATTCGAGCCCTACGGCGCCAATTCGACCGTCAGCGTCATGACCATGCTGGGCGCCGAGGTCGGCACCGACCGGATCACCTTCGGCATCGACCGCGGCGACGTGGTGGCGATCAACGGCGTGGGACAGACCTTCGCCGAGAACGGCTCGTCCATCCCGCTGTCGGATGGCGGCTCGGTCACCCAGCTCACCGCCAACACCTACCAAGTGACCTGGGGTACCGGCGAGGTGATGCAGATCACCGATGCCGGAAGCTACCTCAACGTGAACCTGACGCTGTCGGCCAACGACGGGCCGGGCTCCATCCAGGGCCTGCTGGGCAGCGACTCCGGTCAGGCCAACGACTTCCAGCTCGCCAACGGCACCGTGCTGGGGCAGCCGCTGACCTCGGCGCAACTCTACGGCGAGTTTGCCGATGCCTGGCGCGTGACCAGCGGTACCGGTGGCGACTCGCTGATGGACTATCTGGCTGGCCAGACCACCGCGACCTTCACCGACCTCAACTTCCCGGCCGATTCGGTGAACGTGGACAATCTGCCGGCGGCGATTTTGCAGGAGGCCGAGCAAGAGGTCGCAGCCGCCGGCATCACCGATCCCAACCAGCAGGCTGCGGCGGTCATCGACCTGCTCGTCACCGGCAATCCGGACGCCCTGCTCGACGACCTGAACGTCAACCAGACCGGCGAGACCACGACCGCCGCCGAGATCAGCGTGCCGCCACCGCCGGTGCCGGCGCTGGGTGTCAGCGCGGTGGCGACCAACGTGATCGAGAACGCCGGCGGCACCACGGCGGTGACGTTCAACGCCTATCTGACCAACGTGACCGGCACCGATACGGTGATCGACTGGACGGTCACGTCGCCCAACGCGACATACCTGTCGGCGACCACGTTCGGCGGCACGTTGCCGTCGGGCAACGTTGTCATCCACGCCGGCCAGACCGTCGCGACGTTCATCGTCAACCTGCCGACCAACGTCTTGGGAGCGACGCCGTCCAGCAATTTGCAGGTGACGATCAGTTCGACCAACGGCGATCCGATCTTCGGCGCGACGGCGCAGACCGAGATCGACAACAACACGCCGGTGGCCGGCAATGCCGCCGTGCCGGAGGTTTCCCTGCTATCGGGGGCCGGTGCGTTCACCGGCAGCAACGGCAACTTCACGCTGAATGTCGGCACCCTGGTGGCCGGCGAATCGCCGGTGCAGGACCGCATCCAGATCGCCAACGAGGCGCTGGCGCCGTCGGACTCGCTCGCCGGCTCGATCGCCGCCAGCGGCAGCAACTTCACGGTGTATGGCGCTCAGCAGATTGCGCCGCTGGCGTCGCAGTCGGCCTATCAGGGGCTGGTCACCGAGGCCAACACCAGCCAGACCGGGCCGCAGAGCGAGACCCTCGTCTACACGCCGGTGGACGAGAACATCACCGGCTACAGCTCCATCATGCCGTCGCAGACGGTTACCATCACCGATACGGTGCTGCCCGATGCGGTGGGCGACTTGCTCACCGGCGGCCCGCTCAACCTAGGCACGTTCTACCAGGGCGCCAATTCGCAAGTCGCGCTGGACATCGAGAACGCGGCGGCGTCCGGAGCGGCCCCGTTGGACGTCACGGCGTCCTCCTCGGGCAACGCAACCGTCACGGGAGAGATCAACCAGCTCGGCGCCACCGACAGCGACGAGTCGTCGATCTATGCCGGTATCGATACGTCCTCGCCGGGCGTGAAGACCGGCTATGTCACACTGGACTACACGTCCGACGCGGGCGGCGGCAACGTCGTCAGCAGCGGGTCCGCCACGATCGAGGTTACCGGCACGGTCTACGGTCCGGCAGTGG
>JBEKNT010000533.1:0-4082 GCA_049522565.1 Acetobacteraceae bacterium | reverse complement strand
CTCCTCGCCCAGCGCGCTGATGACCTTGGCACGACGCAAGCGCTCGGCTTCAGCCTGGCGAGCGATCGCGCGCACCATGCTCTCTTCCAGGTCGATGCGCTTGATCTCGACGTTTGAAACCTTGATGCCCCAACCTTCCGTCTGCTTGTCGAGCGCGTCCTGGATATCGGCGTTGAGCGTGTCGCGCTCGACGAGCATCTCGTCCAGCGTGTGCTTGCCTAACACCGAGCGCAATGTCGTTTGCGCCAGTTGGCCGGTCGCTTCGAGGTAGTTGCTCACCTGGATGACCGCCTTCTCGGCGTCCACGACGCGGAAGTAGACGACGGCACTGACCTTGACCGAGACGTTGTCGCGCGAGATCACGTCCTGTGGCGGCACTTCGGTCACGACGATGCGCAGGTCCACTTTGACCAACTGCTGCACCAGTGGCACCATCAGCACGAGGCCCGGTCCTTTGGTACCCGTGTAGCGCCCTAGCGTGAACATGATGCCACGTTCGTACTCACGGAAAATGCGAGCCGACGAGCTGAACAGCAGCACAACCAGTATCGCGATGATGACGATGGTCGATACGCCGGCGATTATGTGCGTTCCCTCCGCTCTTGGTTACACGGTCTGCTCTCGATCTGGCTGGGCGGTGAGGACCAGACCGTCGCGCTCGACGATCTTGATGCGTGTTCCCGGCTGCAAGGGATGCCGACAACGCGCCAGCCAGATCTCGCCCTTGACCCGCACCCTGCCGGCGGTGCCTGCCCACTCCACCGCCTCTCCCTCGCTGCGGATCAGCGCCTCGCCGCCGGTGATGACCGGCCGGCGCCGCGAACGGATCAGCATGGCGAGGACGAGCAGCAGGAAGCCGGCACTGACGATAGTGCCGGCGGCCACGGCCGAGATCGACAGTCCGAACCCGGGTGCGATGGCATGGAACATCATGACCGAGCCAAATATGAATGCGACGATCCCGCCGGCTCCGAGCACGCCGAACGTGCCGATGAAGGCTTCGGCCACCATGAGGGCGCTGCCGAGCAGAACGAGGCCGCTACCGGCGTAATCGATCGGCAGCAGGTTGAGGGCGAACAGTGCGATCAGCAGACTGATCGCTCCGATGGTGCCCGGCAGAACGGTGCCTGGGTTCATCAACTCCAGGATCAATCCATAGGCCCTGAGCAGCATCAGCGGGTACGCAAGCTGATCTGGAATTACTACGGCGCGCTCAAGGTATACCGCGCCAACCCCGAGAAAAGTCGCCGCGTGGCATTGCGTGCGCGGTTCGACCGTATCTTCCGCCGCCGCACCGCACCGGCTTCGTCACACTGGATCGTCTGTTGGCACGCCTGCACGCCAACAAGGCCGAGCTGCTGACAGTGCTCGACCGCCCCGAGACGCCGCTGAATACCAATAGCTCCGAGAACGACATCCGCTGTCAGGTCACCCGCCGCAAGGTCAGCGCCGGAACCCGCAGTGACCTCGGTCGCGACTGCCGCGACGCCTTCCTTGGCCTTACCAAGACCTGCACCAAACTCGGTGTTGCATTCTGGGATTATCTCGGCAGCCGATTTCGGGTGACCGGTCAGCGCCTCATTCCGCCATTGCCTGACCTTGTGCGCTGTCGCGGGCAGCCCGCCTGATACACGTGGCTGCCCGGGGTTTTGCCCCTATTACGGTTTCAGATCTTAAGTCATTGAAATCATTGGCGTCCCCGGCGGGATTCGAACCCACGGCCCCGGGATTAGGAATTCCGGGATCGTAACGTAACATACGCGAACATGGGGTAACATAGAGCACACACCGGGCGAAAAAGTGCAGTATACTACTGGCATGTCCCATCCATTATGATTACATAACGGATCGCCGAGTAACATGGGTTAACTACCCCTCCGTGTTACCCCGGCGTTACCCTTGGACGGAGAGCGCGATGGCGAAGATACGATTGACCCAAGCCGCGGTGGATAAGATCGGGCCGCCGGCCGCCGGACGGATTGAACTATTCGACACCCACCTGCCCGGCTTCGGCCTGCGCGTGAGCGCGGGCGGCCACAAAGCATGGATACTGTTCTATCGGATCGGCAGGCGGCAACGCCGCTTCACCGTGGGCACCCTGGCGTCGATCCCGAAGGTTGAGGACGCCAGAGATCGGGCGCGCGAGTTGCTGCGTGACGTGGCGCGGGGGATCGACCCCGCCGATACGCGCGATGCCGAGCCGGCCGGCCAACCGGTCACCGTCAAGGAACTGGCGGCCGACTTCATCGAGCGTTACGCGAAGCCGCGCAATCGGTCGTGGCGCACGACCGAGCGCCGTCTGGCGCTGCACGTCCTGCCGACCTGGGGAAAGCGCGAGGCAGCGTCCATCACCCGGCGCGACGTGCGGGCGCTGCTGGATCGCCTAAGCCCGATCCTCGCGAACCGCGTCCTGGCGGCGGTGCGCAAGCTTTTCAACTGGGCGGTCGAGCGCGAGGTACTGACGATTGCGCCGACGATGGGAGTGAAGGCGCCCGGAAAGGAGACGCAGCGCGAGCGCGTGCTGAACGATGATGAGCTTGCGGCCGTCTGGCGGGCCGCCGACGGCCTCGGCGACGTGGCCGCGGCGTTCGTCCGGCTGCTGGTGCTGACCGGCCAGCGGCGTGATGAGGTGGCCGGCATGCGGTGGTCGGACGTCAACCTGGAAAAGAAGCTGTGGACGCTGCCGCGGGAACTGACCAAGGGCGATCGGACCCACGAGGTGCCGCTGTCCAATTCCGCCGTAGCGGTGCTGACTGACCTGCCGCGTAAGGGGACGTTCGTCCTGACCTCGCGCGGATTCCGCCGCGTGCCGGGGAAGCCCGTCGCTGAGGATCGACTGACCGAACGAGATCGGCCCATCTCTGGGTACTCGAAAATAAAGGTGGCGCTGGATGCCAAGGTTGCGGCAATCGTCGCGGAGGACGCCGCTGATCGTGGTGAGGAAGCGCCGCCCGAGGCAAAGGAGGGGTGGCGGTTCCACGACCTGCGGCGCACCGTCGGCACCGGCCTGGCGCGGCTGGGCGTACCAACGTCCACCATCTCGCGAGTGCTCAATCATAAGGAAGGTGGCGTTACGAAGATTTACAATCGCTACGGCTACCTCGATGAGAAGCGAGACGCGCTGGATCGGTGGGCGCGGCACGTCGAGCGGCTGGTTCGGCCGACGCCGGACAATGTTGTTGAGTTGAAGAGAGCGTGACCGCGACGGATGATCGCCTGCCGACCAAGCCGGCGATCGCCGCCACTGTGGCCCGGTGCAGTTAAGCAAGTAACGTATAAACGTCAGGGGAGGCCAAATTCTTGCCGATGATTGGCGATATCCTCTGGTATTCTATGGCGCGGAGTGTTATAGCCTAGTCGTCGCCTCCAAGGGCGGCCCAAAATGATCAAATCGCGCCTCACCGCGCGCTGAACCGAGCTGGCGTTCTTACTCGCGAACGTCGGTTGCGGCCCGGATGGCAACGGGCAGCGCGACGGCGGTGGGGATCAATCGCGAAGGCCGATGACGCTCAACACCAGAGGGGTGACGCCCCCGCGCGAGCCTGTGCGCTGACGTTCCGTCAACCCTAGCTGGTGAGCATCCCAATGTCTGAGACCCCACAACTCGCGAAGCGACCCAAGTGCCGCCCGCCGGTCGATCTACCCGACCGGTGCTTACGCATGCCCGAACTTCAGCAACTCGTGCCGCTCTCCCGGATGCACATCGACCGTCTGGAAAAGGACGGCAAGTTTCCCGCGCGCATACGGCTCGGCCCAAACGCGGTCGCGTGGAAGCTGAGCGAGATTCTGGCCTGGGTGGAAACGCGCCGGGCGGGGTCGATCGCGTCTACATAAGCCACGCCCCCGGCGCGTGAAACACCGAGGGCGGGCAGCGGGATCGGAACAACTTGGAACGGGCCGATCTTAACGCCTTGTGCTGCGGATGTAAAATCGTGTCGGGGCCTCAACAATAAGAGGTCTGACATGTCCACCACAACTAATGCAATCGACACGGCGACCGCGTCGCGAGTGCGGGCGAAGTTCGTAACAGGCTGGAGCGAGCGGACGGCCGTTCGGCTGGTCTATAACGGCACGGATCGAAA
>JBEKNT010000532.1:0-4542 GCA_049522565.1 Acetobacteraceae bacterium | reverse complement strand
ACGTTTCCTGCGATCCGGAACCGCCGATGGGCAGCATCCTGTACATCAAGACCTGTCCGCCGAAGGGCGGCGATACGCTGTTCGCCTCGATGTACGCGGCGTACGAGTCGCTGTCGGATCGGATGAAGGCGTATCTCGACGGCCTGACCGCGGTGCATGACGGCGAGGAAAACTACCGCGGCACCTACAAATATGCCGGCGTGGACGACAAGGCGACCTACCCGCGCGCCGAACACCCGATCGTGCGCACGCATCCGGTGACCGGCCAGAAGGCGCTGTACGTCAACCGCGGGTTCACGCGGCGCATCGTCGGTGTGCCGCGCGACGAGAGCCACGCGATGTTGAACTATCTCTGGACGCATGCGGAGAATCCGCTGTTCCAGTGCCGCTTCCGCTGGCAGCCGAACTCGGTGGCGTTCTGGGACAATCGCTGCGTGCAGCATCGGGCGATGTGGGACTACTGGCCGCACACCCGTTCCGGGTTCCGTGTCACCGTGGCGGGCGACCGGCCGGTGTAGATCGGGTCAGTGCCGCGCGGCGTGACCGCACGGCGTAGAGCGGCAAAGCGCAGCGCATTCCGCCGTGCCGACGGCGGAATGCACTGGGCGGTTCTGCTCTACGCCACCGTCAGCACGTCGCCCAGCTTCCCCACCAGGTAATCCAGGTCGTCCGAGGAAAAATCTTCGCACTGCGACAGGACGCGGGTGATGACGCGGGCGCGGTAGCGTTCGAAGTCGCGTTCGCCGCCGTCCAGCCCGGTGCTGTTCACCGCGTCCACCGCGACGCGGAAGACCGGCAGCAGGCTCTCCGGCAGTCCGGCCTTGCGGTACAGCGATGCCAGTCCGTTGCCGCCGGCGTCGTGCACCAGCACCTGCGCGTTCTCCGCCGGCACGTGGGCGCGCACCGCCAGGGCGGTTTCGAAGAACGCCAGGTCGCCCATGCATAGCGCGCGCAGAATCAGCGACGGCGTCAGCCGCTGATGCCGCTGCATCTGCCGGATCAGCATTTCCAGTTCATGCCGGCTGGCCCGCATGCTCAGCCCGATGATGGATCGTTCGCGGCTTTGCAGCACCAGGTCGGCGGCCACCGCCGGCGGCAGCGCGTGATGCGACAGCAGGTAGCTGCGCAGTTCTTCCGAAACCAGGACGACGAGGCGCTCGGCCACCGTGACCGGCAGGTTGGCGCGGTGCACCATGCCGGTCTTCACCGCCTCGCTGGCGGCGAAGCGATCGACCGCGCGGTGCAGGCTGGGCTCGGCGATCCGCGCTGCCTTGTTGTCCAGCAGCACCACGACAGCGTTCTCGTCCGCCCCGGTGATCAGCGCATCCGCGACGGGTTCCGACACGTCGTTGCGGGCTGCGATCGCCTGCTGCCGGGGCGGGTCGGCGTGGCGCAGGATGGCGATCAGATCCGCCTCGGCGAGCACCGGCGAGTCGGACAAGATCGGCAGCGCCACCGCCTCGACATCCTGGGCCAGGCGCAACGCCACGTCGCGCGGCAGGTGCACGGCCCGGCGCAGGCTTTCCGCCAGCGCCCGGCGCACCGTCTCCGCGACGTCCTGTGCCATGAGCCGGGCGATGTCCTGGGCGATCGCCAGTTCGTCCGGCGTGAGGCGCGTACTGTCGATCTCCCGCGCCATCTTGGCGGCAAGCTCGGCGCGCACCGCGACGGAAGGCTCCGCCAGCAGGCGAGCGACGTCGGCGTGGGAGAGAGCGGAGGTCATCGGGCGATCGCATCCGCCTTTGGGGGCGCGCGAGTATCGCCGGCGGAGGTTTAGGTCCGGTTAACGCCCCCGCGGTGGCCAGGGGGCGTGCGCGTCAGATCGTTGGGATGCCCGAAAGTCTCCCCCTCCCCTTGAGGGAGGGGGTTGGGGGGAGGGGTGCGAACCACTCAGGATCTGTGGCATCCGCACCCCTCCCCCCCCAACCCCCCTTCCTCAAGAGGAGGGGGAGGATTGGGGACGCTCAGTACCGCCGCATCAGCGCCACCAGGCGACCCTGCACCTTCACCTTGTCGGCCGGGAAGATCCGCGTCTCGTGCCGCACGTTGCACGGCTCCAGCGCGATCGAGTTGCCCCGCCGGCGCAGCCGCTTCAGCGTCACCTCGGTGTCGTCCACCAGCGCCACCACGATCTGGCCATTCTCGGCCTGTTCGCCCTTGCGGATGATCACCGTGTCGCCGTCCAGGATACCCGCCTCGATCATCGAATCGCCGGCCACCTCCAACGCGTAGTGCTCGCCGCCGGACAGCATCGCCATCGGCACCTCGATCTGGCTGCCGGCGTCACGCAGCGCCTCGATCGGCAGGCCCGCGGCGATGCGGCCGTACAGCGGCAGTTCGATCGCGGCGACCTCGTTGGCGGCGCGCACCCCGGCGATACGGGGGGAAAAATCGCCGCGGATCACGTTGGGGGAGAAGCTCGAGGCGGCGGCCTCGGCGGCCGGTTCCGCGATGCGGGCGGTGGTGTCCTCCGGCAGACGCAGGACCTCCAGCGCGCGGGCGCGGTGGTGGCGGCGGCCGATGAAACCACGCTCCTCCAACGCCGAAATCAGCCGATGGATGCCGGATTTCGACTTGAGCTGCAGTGCCTCCTTCATCTCCTCGAAGCTGGGGGAGAAGCCGGTCTGTTTCAGGTGGCGATCGATATAGACGAGCAGCTCGTGCTGTTTCCGCGTGAGCATGGGGCGGGGTTTTCCCTTAATCAGATGCGACCCGCCTTGCCCGTTTTCGGAACAAAGCGGCAACTAGGTGCGTGTTCTAGATAGGTTCGCAGCAGTTCGTCAAGAAAAGGTGGATATTACGATAAAAAATCGGCCTCACAGGCCGAGCGAATCGAGCCGGATCACCGGCACCTCGGCCCCCTCCGGCAGGGCAGGGGCGTGCGGCGCGCGCAGGATCAGCGCGTCGGCCAGCGCCAGGCGGCGCAGCATGGCCGAGTCCTGCACCGGAAATGGCGTCACGACCAGCCGGCCGGCCGCATCGGTGGCGACGGTGGAGCGCAGATGGTCGGCACGGTGGTCGTTGGCCCCGACCGCCTTGGCGAGCAGGGCGGTGGTGATCGGCGGCGGGGCGGCGGGCAGGCCGCTCAGGCGCGACAGAGCCGGCAGCAGGAACAGGATGGAGCAGACCATGGCCGACACCGGATTGCCCGGCAGGCCCAGCACCGGCACGCCGCCGTCCTGCGGCGCCAGCCGGCCGAACAGCAGCGGCTTCCCTGGCCGCATGGCGATCTGCCAGAAATCCACCACCATGCCGCGGCTTTGCAGTCCCGCGATGACCAGGTCGTGATCGCCGACCGAGGCGCCGCCGGTGGTGACGAGCATGTCCGCCCCGGCAACCGCGTCGGCCACCGCGGCGACCGCCTCGCGCGTGTCCGCGGCGATCGGCAGCACGGTCGGCAGCCCGCCGCCGGCGCGCACCAGGGCGGCCAGCGCGTGCGAGTTGGAAGAGACGATGCCGCCGGGCGGGATCGGCTCGCCCGGCATGGCGATCTCGTCGCCGGTCGCCAGGATGGCGATGCGCGGGCGGCGATGCACGCTGAGCCAGGGGTAGTTGGCGGCGGCGGCGAGGCCGACGTCGCGCGCGGTGATGCGCCGGCCGGCGGGCACCACGGTGTCGCCGCGGGAAAAATCCTGGCCGGCGCGGCGGATGTGGCGGCCGGCCTGCACCGCCTCGTTGACCCGCACGGTGTTGCCGTCGCTGGTGGCGTCCTCCTGCAACAGGATGGCGTCGGCGCCTGATGGCACGATGCTGCCGGTGAACAGCCGCACCGTCTGGCCGGGGCCGACGCTGCCGGCGAACGGATGGCCGGCCGGCGCGGCACCGATCACGCTGAGTGTGGCGTGCAGCGTGCCGTCGGCGGCACGCAGCGCGTAGCCGTCCATCGCGGAGACGTCGGCCGGTGGCTGGGTCAGCCGGGCGACGACCGGGGCGGCGGTGACGCGGTTCCAGGCCTCGGCCAGGGCGACGATTTCCGCCGGCGTGGGGCGGAGGTCGGCGAGGATGCGGGCACGAGCTTCATCGACGCTGGGGGCGGAGGTCGGCGAGGATGCGGGCACGAGCTTCATCGACGCTGATCATGGCGGGCGATCCTGGTTGGGCGAGGGCAGGGGGACTGTGCGCGGCGTCGGGGGCGGCCTCAAGCCCGCCGGGGGGCATTGCGACCAGCACAGCGACGAAGCGATCTGCTGCCCCGGTGTTGGGCCGGTCTGAACCTCGCCAGGGTAACAACATACTTGATGCACTAGCCACAATATGTGGTATATCTTTCCTTATGATCGCCATATCATGCCAAATGCGTCCTTGCAGTGAGGTAGGGTATGAGGCGAGCGGTTGTCGTCGCTCTAGGGTTGGCGTTGCTGGCCGGCTGTTCGGACACCGCCGACACCTTTCCGTTGAATGACGCCGCCAGGAAGATTGGCAGGCCCAAGGTTGACTTCGTTCGCACTGGGGTTGGAAGGGGACCAGTGACCATCACGATGCCAGATGGCGAGATTTTGACCGGCACTTGGAGGGTGGCGTTCGGGGGTGCCGTGGGCATGG
>JBEKNT010000531.1:0-4125 GCA_049522565.1 Acetobacteraceae bacterium | reverse complement strand
CTTGGCCCGGCCACCCACGTCTTTGCCTTGCGATGCCAAAGAAAGCCGTGGGTGGCCGGGCCAAGCCCGGTCATGACACGGGGGCTGCGCGCACGGAGTGCGCCTGATGGAGGCTGATTAAGATGCAGCCCCGCCTCCGATGGATGCGGGGTCGGCGTGAGGAGGGTGCCGGGGTTCCCCGCACTCTGGAGTGGATCGGGTTAGACGACGCGGGCGAGGCCATCGCCCGCGTCGTTCGCGTTCAGGGGCCGTTGTGCACCGGGTGGCGGCGGTTCCAGGCGGTGGCGCTGGACGCAGACGCCAAGGTGGTCGAGTTGCGGCCGGCCGAGCCGCCGGACGGTGCGGGGTGGCTGGCCTGCGTCGGTGGCCAGGTGGTCGGGCGCGGTGCGGTGCCGCTGGCGGCGGTGCGGGCGGTGGAGGCGGCGCTGGGCGGCGGGGATTAGCCCCTGCGTTCGAGTGGGCGCCTTCTGCCAATCGGCCTTGGGCTCCGTCCGGGATCAGCCGAATTGATGGGTCGCGGCTGGCCGATCGTCCCCGTCATGCCGACCGCCGGGTCAAGCGGGCGGGTCGGCCGCCACCAGCCGGCGGTCAACGCGCATAGAAGATCGAGCAGTTGCGCGACTGTCGGCCGGCTTTACACCGTTGCGATCCGGCGCACTCTGCTGCCGGCGCATGTTATGGTTTTTCAGTCGGTTACGAGCTTGGCGCGAATCGTGCATAACTTAATGCCGTCACTGCAATTTACCGCGCAGAAAGGGTATTCGGGCAAATGGGCTTCATCTTGAACCGCGCGACGCTTCCCAGTCTCAAGGTCGTCGCCGCCGTGACCACGTTCGGGGTGCTCGGAGCGTTTGTCATCCCCTCGCCGGCGCACGCCATCATCGCTGGTCCTCCCTCTTGCTCGAACAGTTCGGACGACTCCATTACGTGTGGCGGTCCCTCATCTTCTGACCCGACGCCGATCACGGTGGCCACCAACTCGCTAATTCTGAATAACTTCTCCGGATCCCAATGGTTTGAATTCGGATGGAACGGCGGCGACCTTACGATCGATGCCACCGTGAGCGCTTCCGATTATACATTGGAGCTCGAGACTGCAAATCAGGGGTTCGTCGATTCTGACCCCTTTTCTGACGGATCGGCGAGTCTGACGGAAACTCCCCTGGCCGCCGGTAACTATCTCGTGGGGCTATCGTTTGAAGCCCCCGACCCGAACGGAAGCCTGACTTTCTCGTCGAATGTCGATCCGGTGCCGGAACCGGCTTCACTGACCCTGCTCGGCGTGGCGTTGGTCGGGCTAGCCAAAATACGGGGACGCAAGCGCCCGCGCGCTGGCCAGGCTCCTGTCGCCCTGTAAAGTTCTCCGACAAACTCCTCGTCTGGACCGAACGGCGGCGGTCGCGCCCCATAGCTGGCGCGCAGGCAGATTAATCGCATTTTGGCAGCGCAACACGCCTGGTGCGATTGCCCCGGGCACGCATGCCCATACGCTGGCGGTTACTTCCGCCGCTTCTCTACATTCGGCAGGAACGCCGTCAGCAGCCCGATCAGCGGCAGGAACGAGCACACCTGGTACACCGCCTCGATGCTGGAGGCGTCGGCGATGCGCCCCAGTGCGGCGGCGCCCAGTCCGCCCAGCCCGAACGAGAAGCCGAAGAACATGCCGGCCACCATCCCCACCCGGCCCGGCAGCAGCTCCTGCGCATAGACCAGGATGGCGGAAAACGCCGAAGCGAGGATCAGCCCGATCACCACCGACAGCACCCCGGTCCACATGAGGCTGGCGTAGGGCAGCAGCATCGCGAACGGCGCCGCGCCGAGGATCGAGAACCAGATCACCGGCCGCCGCCCGATCCGGTCGCCGATCGGTCCTCCGGCGAAGGTGCCCGCCGCCACCGCGCCCAGGAAGATGAACAGGTGCACCTGCGCGTCGGCCACCGACAGGTGGAACTTCTGGATCAGGTAGAACGTGTAGTACGAACTCAGGCTGGCGGTATAGACGTTCTTGGAGAACAGCAGCGCCACCAGCACGACGATCCCGGTCACCACCGTCCGGCGGGGAAACCCACCCGGCTGTGCCGCCACCGCCTGCCGCCGCCCGCGCCGTGCCGCCATCGACGGATGCCGCGCGTACCACACGCTGACCGTGCTCAGCAGCAGGATGGCGAGCAATGCAGCGGCGGAGAACCACGCTATACTGGTCTGGCCGTGCGGCACCACGATGAACGCCGCCAGCAGCAGCAGGCCGATCAGGCTGCAGCCCATCGCGACCGGCAGCGAATACGGCTGCGGGCGCCGGTCCGTGACCATGCCGACGACCGGCTGGAGCATCGAGGCGGTGAGCTGGAACGCCAGCGTAATCAGGCCGATCTGGCCGAAATCCAACTGATAAGACTGCTTCAGGATCGGATAGATCGCCGGCACCAGCGACTGGTTCATGTCGTTGAGCAAGTGGCAGGTCGAGAGCGAGATCAGGATGGCAAACGTGGTGTTGGTTTCCGCCGCGGCCCGGCTCACCAGTATCTGTCCCGCCGGCTGCCCTGCCGCCGCTATCGCGTTCTCGCTCACGGTCGCCCTGCGCTCGTTCGAATGATTGAAGTACGCATTATGCATCCGGCCGCAGGCTCCGACCTATGCATCAAGGTTCTGCCTGCTGCGCGCTTTGCCCGAATCATTTCACTGATCACGCCACAATATGCCTCAATCTGTGAATAGGTTCACCCTTGCGAAACCGTTTCAGGGTTAAGTTAACTCTGCATGAATGGTTTCGCGCGATACTGTTTGCGTGGCTGGCGGGAGAGGTGGCGATGACGGTACGCAGGCACGATGCCCAGCTCGGCTCCCCCGGCCGGCGCGCGTTCCTTGTACCGGTGGCGTGGATCGCCGCGTTGCTCGCCTGTTATTGGGTATTGGTTGACTGGCAGTCGGTGCCGGTCCTGATCTCGGCGGCGTTCGCCGCGATACGCTGATCAGCCGGGCGGCAGATCGGCCGCCGCGGCGACGCGCAAATCCGCCGATTGCAGCAGCAGCGCCGCCCCCTGACCGGGAGCGATGGCCGGCAAGTCGAGCATGCGCGGCGGACCGGGTTGCAGCCTGTCGGCGTGGACCGCGCGGACGATCCGGTATTCCCGCAGCCGGCGGCCCTCGTTCTCGCCGGCGTCGACGGCGGTGGCAGCCTCCGGGTCATACACGGCGAACAAGGCGGTGAGCGGATCGGCGGTTTCGCCGATCTCCGCCACCAGCCGGTCGGTGCCGCGGCGCAAGGCCAGGGCGAGGGACCCGGTATGGGTGCGGGCCATGGCGCCGGCGACGGCCGGGCGATCGGAGCCGACGACGATCACCGCGCCGTTCACCACCAGGGCCGGGGTGTAGACCTCGTCGCGCAGTTGCGCGGCGTAGGCGCGCTGCCGGTCGGTGGCCAGGCGGGTCGCATAGGGATCGCGCCAGCCGAGGTTGTTCCAGTAGTCCACGTGCCAGGCCAGTGCGATGACTCCCGGCTGACGGGCGAGTTCGCCCAGCAGCGCGTCGGCTGGCGGGCAGGACGAGCATCCCTGGGAGGTGAACAGTTCCAGCACCGTCGGTGGGACGGCGGCGCGGGCGGATTGGACCAGGCCCGAGACCGCGGCTGCCATGATGAACGACCGTCGCCGCATTGCCCTCCTCCCCGTTGCTTGTGCCGATGGGACTCTCGTGCGCTGCCGGACGTTACGGTCCCCTGTCCCGCCGATGCGCCGTGACTGATGCCTAGGGTTCGCCGAGGAATAACCGAATCATTGACCGGCGGATCGCAACACCCCGTGGCATGGCCGGCCTACCGGTCGGCCCAAAGGGCCGCCCGAGGACAGGCGCCGGCCGGCCACCCACGACTTTGCTGTATGCGACAATGGTAAGACGGGGGTGGCGGGCCGGCGCCAGCGATGCCACGGGGTGTTGCCTCGGGGCCGCATGAAGCACTGGTTTTCCCGCGCGGCCTTACAGCGCGCCGCCGCGCCGCCCGGCCATCGCCCCCAGCCGCAGCCGCAGCGCGTTCAGCTTGATGAAGCCCTGGGCATCGAACTGGTCGTAGGCGCCCTGGTCGTCCTCGAACGTCACCGTCTTCAGCGAATACAGGCTGTTGGGGGATTC
>JBEKNT010000530.1:0-4138 GCA_049522565.1 Acetobacteraceae bacterium | reverse complement strand
ATCCCCCCTCCCGTCCACCCAGCCAAACGGATGGATTGCAAAGGCTCCGCCTTTGCTGGGGGTCCATGGGGGCAAAGCCCCCTGGCGGGTCCAGGGCAGAGCCCTGGCCTTGCTGCCTTCACCCGATCGCCCTGACCGCCCGCCAGGTCGGAATTGCGGCTGTCCGATTCGGCGGAATAGAAGTTCCGCGGGACATTGTCGGGGGGGACCAATCATGGCCAGGGGCGGTTGGGTCTACGTTGGCGGGCGCGCCGGGAACAAGCCGCCGCCGGGCGAGAAGTCGGTCATCACCGCTGCCTGCGAGGCATTCATTGCCGACGTGCTGAACCCGCGGTTTCTCCCCGAGATCCGGCCTCGCACCGAGTTCAATTACCCGATCGACAACTACGGGAAGTGGCACGGCAACAAATACCGCTTCATCACCCGCTACCGCTCCGACGACCCGCATTCATATGAGCCGGAGTTCGACGCGCCCTTTGCACGCATCGAATACATCAGGCGGGATTGCTTCGACCTGTCCTGGCATCGCCATACCGGCGAATGGTTATGCATGTTCGAACGGCTTTCACTGACCGAGGCCCTGAAGATGATGGAAAGCACGCCGCACTTCACGCCGTGCTGACTCACCCACCCCTGGCGGGGGAGGCGAAGCGCTTCTTCTACGGCTGGGTCATCGTCGCCGTGGTGTTCGTCACCATGGGCGTGGGGGTCAACGCGCGCACCGCGTTCTCGCTGCTGTTCCCGCCGATCCTGGCGGAGTTCGGCTGGGACCGCGGCGTGACCGCGGGCGCGTTCTCCTTCGGCTTCCTGGTCTCGGCGGTGCTCAGCCCGGTGCTTGGCCGGCTGATGGACCGCCACGGGCCGCGCCTGGTGATCGAGGCGGGCGTCGTCATGATGGCCGCCGGGCTGTTGCTGGCCACGCTGGTCCGCCATCCGTGGCAGCTTTACGCCACGCTCGGCGTCCTGGTGGGCGGCGGCAGCGTGTGCCTCGGCTATAGCGGGCAGTCGCTGTTTCTCCCCAACTGGTTCGTGCGGCGGCGCGGCCTGGCGATGAGCATCGCCTTCTCCGGGGTCGGAGTCGGTTCGATCGTGCTGCTGCCCTCGATGCAGGTGCTGATCGAGCATGCGGGGTGGCGCGCCGCCTGCCTGGCCATGGGGGTGCTGGTGCTGGCGGTGCTGGTGCCGCTCAACCTGCTGCTGCGACAGCGGCCGGAGGACATCGGGCTGACGCCCGACGGCGACGCCGCGTCCCGCGTGGTGGCGTCCGGCGGGCCGACGGCGAACGTGGTGGATGCGGCCTGGGCGGCGACCGACTGGACGCTGCACCGCGCGGTGCGCACGGCGCGCTTCTGGTGGCTGGCGCTGGGCTATTTCTGCGCGCTGTACGCCTGGTACGCGGTGCAGGTGCACCAGACGAAATACCTGGTGGAGATCGGCTTCAGCCCGACCCTGGCGGCCTGGGCGCTGGGAATCGTCAGCCTGGCGGGCATCCCCGGGCAGATCATGCTCGGGCATGCCTCCGACCGGATCGGCCGCGAGTGGGTGTGGACCGCCGGCAGTTGCGGCTTCGCGGTCTGCTACCTCGCCCTGCTGGTCATGGGCCAGGTACCGAGCGTCGCCTTGCTCTACCTGATGGTGATTGCGCAGGGGATGCTGGGCTACGGCATCACCTCGGTGTTCGGCGCCATTCCGGCGGAGATCTTCCAGGGGCGGCATTACGGCAGCGTGTTCGGCACGCTGATGCTGTCCGCCATCGGCGGCGGGGCCGCGGGGCCGTTCGTGACCGGCGTGCTGCATGACGCCACCGGCAACTACCGGGCGGCGTTCGGCATCGGCGTTGGCGTCAGCCTGCTGTCGGCGCTGGCAATCTGGCTGGCAGCGCCGCGCCGGGTGCGTGTCGTGGCGGGGCGGGTGCCCCGGCCGGGCTGAGGGCGATCGGGGGGGTATGTCACAGCCTCAGATCGGGGGGTATGTCGCACCCTCACCCGGCGAGCTTTGCTCGCCGACCTCTCCCGCGCTGCGGGAGAGGTTTTTAGCGGCCCGGCGCGCTTACCACCTTCTGCTCCAGCAGCGCGGCGATCTCCGGCTCGCTGTAACCGTGCTGCGCCAGGACCTCCAGCGTGTGCTCGCCCAGCACCGGCGCATGCGCACGCCTGGTGCCTGATTCCAGCGGCGGCAGGCCCGGAATGTTCGGCATCGGCACCGGCTCCGGCACGCCCGGCTGCTTGAGCCACGCGATGATGCCGGCCGCCGCCACCTGCTCCTCGGTCAGGAACTGCCGGTAGGTGTTCACCTTGCCGTTCATGATGCCGCGCTCGGTCAGCCGCGCCGCCAGCCGCTCGGTGGGTTTTGTTGCGATGATCGGGCGCACCACCTCATACAGTTCGTCCAGGTTGTCGCCGCGCGCCGCGTGGGTGGCGAAGCGTGGCTCGTGCTCCAGGTCAGGGTGCTCGATCGCGTCGCAGAACAGCGGCCAGTCGCCCGGCCGCACCATGGTGATGTTCAACTGCCCGTCGGCGGTGGTGTAGACCCCGTTCGGCATGCTGGTGCGCTGCGCCTTGCCATGCTCCAGGTACTGCGCCATCAGCCGGATCACCGACAGCATCGCCCCGCCATGCATCAGGCTGAGCTCGACGAAGCGGCCGCGCCCCTCCTGCCGCCGCGCGTACAATGACGTGGCGATCGCCTGGAACCCCAGCAGCCCGCTGTACATGTCGATCAGCGAGATGGCGATGCGATGCGGATGGGCGTCATGCTCGCCGCGGTTCTCATCGACGATGCCGGTCATCGCTTGCAGCACGGGGTCCATTGCCGGCCGTCCCGCCAAGGGGCCGGTCTGCCCGAAGCCGGAAATCGAATAATAGATGATCTGCGGCTCCTTGGCGCTGACCGCGTCGTAGCCGAAGCCGTGCCGCTGGATGGTGCCGGGGCGAAAGCCCTCCAGGAACACGTCCGCGCCGCGCAGCAGCCGCCACAGGACCTGCTTGCCCGCGGGCGTCTTCAGGTCGAGCGCGATGCTGCGCTTGCCCAACGTACCGAACAGCGAATAGGCCGAGTGGTCCTCGTAGCGCCGCCCGAGGATGCGCGACCAATCCCCCCCGCCATGCGGCGTTTCCACCTTGATGACGTCCGCCCCGTGCTGCGCCAGGAACATGGCGCAGGACGGGCCGGCAACGCCGCCGCTGAGATCGATCACCTTCAATCCGGCGAAGGCCGCCGCGTAGCTCATTTTTTCGGCTCCCCTGGACGTCGCTTCGGTTAGTCAGGCAGTCGGGTGGATTGCCAGGTCATCATCTGCCATTCCCCGCCGCGTTTGGCATAGACATCGGTGAAGCGAACGCTGAACGCGTTGGGCTTGCCGCCCGATACGACGTTGATGCGGGCGATGCCGGTCAGCACCACGGCGTCACCGCAGTCCTGCGCCTTGACCTCGGACGGTTCGACGCCGGTATAGACCGTCGCGCCGGATTGCATGGCGCCGATCAGGCTCTGCTTGGTGTCGAGCCGGGCCGAGGAATGGCAATAGATCAGCTCATCCGCCAGCAGCTTGTTCAGCGCCGCGATGTCCTTGCTGGCCATCGCCTGCATGCGCTGCCTGTCGAGCTCGATGATGTGCTGGCCGTTGCCTGCCATGTGTTTCGCTCCCTTGGTTGGTATCCGACTTGCGATCCTATCGCGGTCATTCGCCGCGGTCACGCCCTGGGCAATCGGTGGATCAGCGCGGTCAGGGCGGTCGCGAACCGGCAGGCGCCTGGCCCGGCGATGCCACGTCCTGCCTGCGGATCACGATCCCGATGCGCCCATCCTGCCGGCGAAACCGCGCGAGCAGATCGAGGATCTGCTTCCAGGGGCGATACTTGCGGTTGATAAGCTGCATCCCGTGGCGGAACGCTGCACCGTCAACGATCGAGGCCCGCGCATCGATCCACGGGCCGGTGACGGTTCCCCGGGCATTGCACGGCGCGACCCGAACCGCCCCGCCGCGGCGGAGGCGCTTCGCCTTACCGGACTGGCTCGTTGAATAGACATAGAGCGTTGCGTCATCCTCCGGGTCGGCGGCGAACCAGACCGGCGTGCGAACGCCTTGCCCGTTCCTGCGAAAGGTTTCGAGGTTCAGATATCGCTTGCCGCTCAAGAT
>JBEKNT010000529.1:0-4140 GCA_049522565.1 Acetobacteraceae bacterium | reverse complement strand
TTCCACATGCACGCCCGAGGCGTCGCGCTCCACCAGCGCCAGCCCGCCCGGCACGGTGACCAGGAAAGCATCCGCGCCGGCCGCCATCGGAACGAACAGCTTGCGCCCGCTCAGCTTGCCGGCGCGCAGCTCCGTCGCGCCAATCAGCGCCAGACTGTTCGGCTGCTCCTGCCATGCCGGCAGCACGATGCGCTCGCCCGACAACACCTCCGGCAGATGGTCCGCCGGCAGCAGCACGGCCGCCATCGCCGCCGGGATCAACGGCTCCGGCACCAGACCGGCACCGAGTTCCTCGGCCAGGCCGCACAACTCCCGCACACCCAGGCCGGAACCCCCGGCGTCTTCCGACACACGCAGGCCGAGCCAGCCCATGTCGCACATGGTCCGCCAGGTGTCGCGGTCGAAGCCGGGCTCGGTGAAGCGCAATGCACGGATGCGCTTGAGGTCGCCCTTGCGCGGCGCGATGCCGGCCGCGCTGTCCTTCAGCATCTGAATATGTTCGAGCGGGTCCATCATGGGCGCCTCCCTTTCGCGGCGAGACTCGCGCCCGGATCGATGACGGTCAAGCCGAACGCGACAGGCCGAACGCGACAGGCCGAACGCGACATGGACGTGTCACGCTGTCGCTGCGGTCACAAGTTGCGCCATCCGGCCAATCCCCGCCATAAGGGGGCAGGAGCAACGGTTGGCGCGACCGCACCGCCGCAGTGAAGGGGAGAAAGCCGCACAGCTTTGTGCCGCAGCGCCGCCATGTACGCTGACACTCCCACGATATTCCTGTTCGGAACGGTCCTGCTCAGCTTTGTTGGCGTGTTGCAGCTCTGGCTCTGGCGCCAGGATCGTAGCTCGACCGAGCTTGGCTTGTGGGGCACGGCGCATCTGCTGGGTGGCCTAGGCCTGGCGCTGCTGGCGGCCCGCGGCACCCTGCCGCATCGTCTCTCCATCGACGTTGCCAATGCCGCGATCGTTCTGAGCGGCGGCGTCGCCTGGATCGGCGTCCGGCGGTTCGAACGGCAGCCTGCCTTCATTGCCGTCGCCGCGGCGGGCGCGATCTGCTGGCTGATCGCCTGCCAGTTTTCCGCGTTCTATGCCAGCCCGCCGCACCGGACCGCCGGAGGCGCCGCGATCCTTGCGGTGTACGATGCGCTTTGTGCCCGCGAATTCCTGCGCCGGCGCGACGGTGGCGGACTGCCGTCGCGCCATGCCCTGGCGATCGTCTTCGGCATCGACACGGCGATGAATTCCATCCGGTTGCTGGCCGCCATGGCCCTGGGTTCCACGCAACCCGTGTTCAGCCTGCCGGCATCGCAATGGTTCGGCTGGCCGGCGATGCTGGGGCTCGCGTGCGTCGCGGGAACCTCCGTGCTGCAAATTGCGGTGGCGAAGGAAGCCGCGCAACAGCGCTCCAACGCGATCCTTGCCGAGGCGCGGGACACGGCGGATCGCGCCAATCTCGCCAAGTCGCGCTTCCTCGCGCGCATGAGCCACGAATTGCGCACGCCGTTGAATGGTGTGCTGGGCATGGCGCAGACCCTGACCCGGGATCCCGCGCTGCACGGCGTGCAGCGCGAACGCGCCATCCTGCTGGAACAATCCGGGCGGCACCTGCTGGCGATCATCAACGACATCCTGGACCTCGCCAGCGTCGAAGCCGGGCAGTTCCAGCTTGCCCCGCTGCCGACGCTGATCAGCGATATCGTGCAGGGCAGCCTCGATCTGGTGGCAGAAACCGCCGCCATCAAAGGCTTGACCCTGGACCTGGCGCAGGACGCCGATGTGCCCGTCGCCATGCTGGTCGATCCGCTGCGGGTGCGACAGATCCTGGTCAACCTGCTGGGCAACGCGATCAAGTTTACCCCGCCGGCCGGCCGGGTGACGCTGCGCGTGTCCCGGCTGGGCCTGGCCGGCGGGTTGCGGCTGACGGTGACCGACACGGGTCCGGGTGTGGCCCCGGAGTTCAGGCCGTACCTGTTCCATGACTTCGCGCGGCGTCCGGAGAGCAGTAGCACGGCGGAGGGCAATGGCCTGGGACTCTCGATCAGCGCCGCACTGGCGGAAGCGATGGGCGGGGCGATCCGCTATCAGCCGGGTCCCAACGGCATGGGCAGCCAGTTCGCCGTCGAGCTTCCTCTGGCGACCGCCGAGCCGCCGGCCCTGCCCCCGGTCAGCCTGCCGGCGGCGCGACCGGCGATCGGACTGCTGGTGCTGGTGGTCGATGACGTCGCGTCGAACCGGCGGCTTGCCGAGGCACTGTTGCAGCAGGCGGGCTATGCGGTATCGCTCGCCGCCGATGGCGCAGCGGCGGTGGCGGCGGTGCAGCGCGGCCCGCTGCCCGACGTCGTGCTGATGGACGTCTATATGCCGGGCATCGACGGCCTGACGGCGGCACGCCGCATCCGCGCCTTGCCTGGCCGTGCCGGACAGGTGCCGATCATCGCGGTCACCGCCGATGCCAGCGCGGATCGCGCGCCGGCTTATCTCGAGGCCGGCATGAACGGCGTGGTCACCAAGCCGATCGATATGGACGAACTGGTCGGTGCGATCACCGCGCTGGTACCGGCGGCAAGCTGCGACAGAGCGCGCGCCTGATCCGGCGGTGGGTACCGACCGGAGCCTGCCGCCGGGCGCTTCCCGCACCAACGGATCAGCTGCCGGCGGATCGTTGCAGCGCGATCACTTGGAGCGCTTGTTCCCGAACGGTCCCTGAGGGCCTAGCCGGGATGGTGCAACGGCGCGTCGGTGCGTGACTGCAACGCCTCGAACGACACACCCGGTGCCATGTCGAGTACCACGAAGCCGCGATCGGTGACGTCGAGCACCGCGAGGTTGGTATAGACGCGCTTCACCGCCCCGACGGCGGTCAGCGGATACGAACAGCGCTGCACCAGCTTGGGCGAGCCGTCCTTGGCGGTGTGCTCCATCATCACCCAGAGCCGCTTGGCACCGGCGGCGAGGTCCATCGCGCCACCGACCGCCGGCGCGGTGTCGTTCTCCGACGTGGCCCAGTTGGCGATGTCGCCGTTATCCGCCACCTGGAACGCGCCCAGCACGCAAAGATCCAGATGCCCGCCGCGAATCATCGAGAAGCTGTCGGCGTGGTGGCAGAAGCTGCCGCCGGCGCGCAGCGTGACATATTGCTTGCCGGCATTGATCAGCCAGGGATCGATCGCGTCCTTCGCCGGCGCCGGTCCCATGCCGAGCACGCCGTTCTCGGAATGGAAGATGACCTCGCGATCGAGCGGCACGTGGTCGGCCACCGCGGTGGGGATGCCGATGCCGAGATTGACGTACCAGCCTTCCGGGATGTCGCGCGCCACGCGGGCGGCCATCTGGGTGCGGCTGAGTGGCTTGATGTCGGCGATCGAAGTGTCGGGCATGGGTTCTTCTCCTCCCCCGCGCGCGGATGGGCCTGGGCGTTCCGGATGGTGGTTTAGCGTGGTTCGGGGGTGGGGCCAACCGGCGGGGCGTGCGGCTTTGGGTCGATACAAAGTTTGGCAATGATGCGCAATGTAATCATCTTCGAGAGCCGCCCTGGGATTGCAGACTTCAATGCCCAGAAACGGAAGCACGAGAAAGATAATCTGTGTCGACCCTCGGTCCCGGCGTGCCAGGTAGAGCGTCGCAGGCGGCCCCATGGACGGATTCCATACCGGTCAGTGCGCAGGCGCCCGATCAGGGGGGAAAATCCAGTCCCTCGTACAACGCGGAAAACGGCAACGACAACCCGAACTCGGGGATCTCGATCGATGCACCCTCGCCCTCAAGCAGCACCGCGCTCTGGATGCCAAGCCGTCGATCCGCATCACGCAAGTAAACCAATGCCCGCTGCTCGTCCTGGCTGATCAGCACATAAGTGCGAATGGTCGGCGTTGCGTCGTAGTCGCGCAGCTTCAGGCTCTGGTCGATCCATCCCGTACTTTTAGATAATACCTCGAAGACTGCCACCGGCTCTTGCGCATGCAGCGTTCCTGGCACGCGCGGGCCACAGTCAACCAGCGCATCGGGATAGCGGGCGTCCCGTCCTGCGCGCACTTTCAAATCCGGACCCTGCACCCGGCACGGCTTGCCACGCATCTGCGCATGCAGTGCGGCGCGCAAATTGTTGCCGATGGTGTCGTGTTCCGCCGTCCCGCCGCCCAT
>JBEKNT010000528.1:0-4214 GCA_049522565.1 Acetobacteraceae bacterium | reverse complement strand
ACCGCACCTCCGCCGCAGGAGGTGGCGTTTCGATTGCCCTTCCGCAATTTTTGCTGAGGTGGCCGTTGCTACATAAGACCGGATGGATTGCAAAGGCTGCGCCTTTGCTGGGGGGTTCAGGGGGGCAAAGCCCCCCTGGCGGGTTTCAGGGCAGAGCCCTGGCCTTGCTTGCTTCACCCGATTGCCCTGCCGGCCTGTCGCGTGGCCGTTGCAAGTGTGCTAGAGACTGGCCGCCATGGACAACTCCAACCCGGCCCTGCACGCGATCCTGCGACTCGTCGATGCCGACGGCGCCACCCAGCAACTGGCCATGGAAGTCATCGAACGGCCGCGGGAGCAGCGCGACGGATTGATCCGGCGTTTGCGGGCGCTGTATTGCGCCGGAATCGCGGGCTCCGGCCAGTCGCTGCAAACCGCTGGCCGGATGGGCGACATGCTGGAGGCCAGGTTGCGGCACCAGGTGACGGAGATCGAGGTCCGTGGCGGCGGAACCGTGGGTACCGCTTAGCTGTTCAGACGAAAGAGAAGTCGATGATGAAGCCGTCGGATATCGCCCGGGTGGAAGCGTATTTGCGCACCACCCTGGGCAGCAATCGCATCCGGATCGAGGTGCCCAAGACCCGTGGCGCCTCGGTCGAGGTGCGCGCCGGGGACGAATTCCTCGGAACGTTGCATCGAGACGAGGACGACGGCGAGGTGTCGTTCTCGCTGCACATCACGATCCTGGAGGAGGATCTGCCGGCCTGACGGCAGGGCGCAGACGTCATTGCGGCACGCGCGGCGGCGGGATCAAACGCCACGCGCATCAGGGATAGGGATAAGGCCGGACGTCAGAGGAAGTGTGCCATCGCGCCGGCGCCCCCGTCATGGCCGGGCTTGGCCCTGATCGTTACGCACAGGTCAGCACTGGACAATAGGGACGGCTGTCGGTGGCACAGCCGCGTAGCCTCACGTGACCCGCAGCTTACCGGTCGGGCCGGTACGGGTCGCAGCCTCTATCTCAAAGAGAACCGGCTGTGGGTACGGCACTTCGATACGCTCGAGGATCTCCATCAGGCGCTGATCGGGTGCTATGAAATCTACAATACGGGGTGACCGATCAAGCGGCACGGGCGGGCCGCTCCGCCTGCACCGACTGGACGGCGTGCGGCCTTCTCTGCCACCGTCACCCGATGACGAATGAAGTCTCTGATCCCGACACCGAACTGCGGCCGGGCGAGGCGGCGGTGGTGCTGCCGCCACGGCCCGACGCCGGTGTGTATTTCATCGGCATCATCCACACGCCATGGCGAACCCGCCGCGAGTGCCCCAGGCGTGGCACCCCGGACGGGCCGAGCTGCTCCATTGTCGTCGATGAACGCTGGCGAGCAGCGCTGACCGGTCTGGCTGGGCACAAGCGACTCCAGGTGCTGTACTGGATGCATCGGGCGCGCCGCGATCTTGTGCTGCAGACGCCACTTCGCACGGGACAGACCACAGGCACTTTCGCGCTTCGTTCGCCGGTGCGGCCGAACCCGATCGCCTCCTCGACCGTCGAGCTGGTGTCGATCGAGGACACAACGCTGCACGTCCGCGGTCTCGATTGTCTCGACGGCACGCCACTCATCGACCTGAAACCCGATCGCACGACCGCAGGCCTGTAACCGGCACTCTGCCGATGCTGAGCGGCGACTCAATGGGATTGCTGGACCTGCCGGAGGGGACCGCGTGAGGTATGCCGGCTCGTCGCCGCGGCACGGCGGCGGTGAGGCGAGGCATCGATCGCCAGGTGTCCGGTGTCAGGCAGCCGCTCTACACCTCGCTGCCAACCTGATCGATCGCCTTGTCCAGCAGATATCCCCAGGCGGTCAGATGGTCGTGCATGGCCCCGAACCCGAGCGGCGATCCTTGGTCGATATCGCGTTGCCAATCCCCGAGCAATTCGGCGGCGACACTGAACCAGGTGCGCGCCTTGACGCCGGCGTGTGTCAACGTCGCCACCGATACATCCCGGGCAACGGCGCTCTCGGCACCGCTGGCGTCGATCACGGCGTGCACGTCGTAGCCGTCGCGCAGCATATCCAGCGCCGCGAACTGCAAACCGGTGCTGGTCGTCACCCCGGCCATGATGACATTGCGGCGTCCGGTTTGCACCACGGCCTCACGGAGGGCGGGCCAGCGCCAGGCGTTGATGACGCCGGGACGCCCGATGACCGGCTGATCGGCAAAGATCCGGCGGAGTTCCGGCATGATGCGGCCGTTGATGCCCCACTCCATGTTGCTCGTCAGCACCACCGGCACGCCGAGCGTCTTCGCCGACTGCGCCAGACCGAGAACGTTGTTCCTGACGTCCTGCAAGCTCATGTCGCGGATGATGCTCATCATGCCGAGCTGGTGATCGATGAGGACCAGGACCGTATTGTCGGGTGAGAGTCCGTCGCGCGAACCAGGCGCTTGCGGTATGCTCATGGCACGGCTCCTGTTTCGGAATTCAGCCTGCGAGCCATTGGGCCGGCTCACCCGCGACGGAAACCGCAATGTTCTGGGTCAGCGCCTGAGCAACGAAGGCCCGCGTCACGTCGCGCAACTGCGCCTCGGCCACATAGGCGACCGTGATGTGATTGCTCTGGTGACCGGCCATCAGGTCGTCGCGGCCGATGCCGTCCAGCACGGCATTCATCATCGGCCATTCATAGGTCGTCGCGCGGCGACGCCGTTCGAATTCCCCGGGCGGCAGTTCGACGGCGTGGCCGGTGCCGATATGCATGAACACCTGCGTACCGACATAGTTGGCGCGGGCCCAGATGAAGCGGCCGGCTTTGCACTGACCGGTAATGGTGGCGCCGCCGCGCGGGAAATACATCGGCGGCTGGCGGTAGCCGACCGCTCCGGCGATGCCGCCTTTCAGGTGTGCGAATGGCACCGCGCCGGAGATTTCCAGGTCCCAATAGAATTTCCCCGCGAACGCGCTGCCCCAGCGGATGTCGTGCAGCGTCGTCTCGGACGGCAGACCCAGCGAATCGAGCAATCGCCACAGCATGGTTTGCGGAATCGCGCTGCCCATATCGACTTCGTTGATGCACGGGATCGGCTTGTCCGGACGGATGATGTTGCCGTCGGCATCGGGGATCGGGAAGCGATCCCACGATCCGATCGCGCCCTCGGCGAAGTCGGACGCGGCGCAGGACCGGGCGAGGCCCTGCTGATATTGCACGCCGACCGCGGAGAGACCGAAGCGCTGGGTGAAGCGCGCGAGTGCCACCAGCATGGCGCATTGCTCCAGTACCTGCGCGCGCACCAACTCGGTGGCAGGGTCGCTGCCGAACATGAACTGCATGCCGCGCCCCTCGTACCAGGCGAGGCATGCCTCGCGCAGCTCTTGCGACACCTCTGCCATCTCCGCCAGAAGCGCGGATTGCGACAGCGATTCAAGCGGCAGGCCGATTTCGCACAGCGCCTTCTGCGGGAACACGCCATTGATCATGCCCATGCAGAACGTGTCGAACAGGCCAATGATGTCCTTGTGGCGCAGCACATACTCGCCGACCTGGCGGCCGATCTCGCCGGCAGGCGAGGCGAGCACCGCGTGGTCGCGCGGGATGGCGTGCAGGTAGCCGGTGTCGTGCTCGATGCGTCCGGTTTTGAGCCAGGCACGCAGCCCGTTCAGGAAGAACGCATCGTCGAAATTCTCCGACCACAGGCGCGAGCATGCGCGTCCGAGGCTGGTGAGCGTGCCGGCCATGCACAGCATGCCGACGAGGCCGGGCCAGGTCCCGTCGAAGTTCGCCAGCAACAGGATCGGGCCGCGATGCCGCAGCAGGCTGGCGGCGAGGTGGTGGGAATATTGCCAGGCGGTCAGCAGCACGATGACCGGCGCCTCCGGATCGATCGTGGCGAACAGGTCGCTGCCCTCGCGCTGGCTGCTGATGAAGCCGTGACCGCGCTCGGGCTTCACGGGATGGGCGCGGCGCAGCAGGACGTCGAACTTCTCCGCCAGCACATGGCGCAGCTTCGCCTCGAATTTTTCCTGCACCGGCCAGCATTGGACGTTGGCGGATTCGCGCAGGTCGGCATTGGTGACCAGCAGCACCTCATGATTGCCGGCGCGCACCATCGGGTGGTCCAGCGGAAGATTCAGATGCAACATGGTGGGTGCCTTTCTGCGGATTCGTTGTGCGTGAGGGCCGGGCGGCAAGGAAAGCGAAAGAGGTCGTGACTCCCCCTCCCCTTGTGGG
>JBEKNT010000527.1:0-4214 GCA_049522565.1 Acetobacteraceae bacterium | reverse complement strand
GCCCCCGGGGGTCAAGCGCCCGGGGGCAGGGCCTGACCCGGCCATCTATCGCGGCACCGCGGCTGCATAGATGGCCAGGTCGTGCCCGGCCATGACGGTGGGGGTGGTCTGTGCGGGCCAACCCAGCGTCAATGTCGGAGCCAGTCATCAGGCGGAACTTGGTGCCTTCGTGTCTGTGTGGTGAAGCGACTTGCGGTGCCGCCATCGCCCCGGTCCCGCTCGCGTCGAACAACCTACGCCGCCCCACACTTCCGCCATTCCCGTTCGGCGCCACCTGCGCGATGATAGCCCTCAACCACGGGGGAACACGGTCATGGCAGACGCCAACGGACGGCTGGCCGGCAAGGTAGCGATCGTCACCGGCGCCGGTTCGCGCGCCGACGGCATCGGCAACGGCCGCGCCACCGCGGTGCTGCTGGCGCGCCACGGCGCGCACGTCACCCTGGTCGATCAGAACCAGGACTGGGTCGAACGCACCCAGCACATGATCGAGGCGGAAGGCGGCATTTCGCTCATCGTGCTCGCCGACGTCACCGTGCCGCACGACTGCGAGCGCATCGTGCGCGAGACGGTGCGGAGCTGGGGCCGGCTCGACATCCTGGTGAACAATGTCGGCATCGGCGGCCCGCCCGGCACCGCGGTGGACGTGGACATCGAGGCATGGGATCGCGCCATGCGCGTCAACGTCACCTCGATGGTGCTGATGGCGAAATATGCCATCCCCGAGATGGTGCGCCACGGCGGCGGCGCGATCGTCAACATCGCGTCCTATGCCGGGCTGTTCGGCGGCCACCCCTCGCTGCTGTATCCGACATCGAAGGGCGCGGTGGTGAACCTGACGCGCGCCATGGCGGCGCACCACGCCGCCGACCACATCCGGGTGAACGCCGTCGCCCCCGGCATGGTCTACACGCCGATGGTCTATGCCGGCGGCATGACCGACGAACACCGCGCGGCGCGCAAGAACCGCTCCTTGCTGAAGGTCGAAGGCGAGGGCTGGGATGTCGGCAACGGCGTGCTGTACCTGGTCAGCGACGAGGCACGCTGGGTGACCGGTATCGTGCTGCCGGTGGACGCCGGCGCCTCCGCCGCGCCGTCCGCCTATCCGGCGCATCGTGGCGACAACGCACCGCGCTGACATGTCCGCCAGTGAACATGCCATCGTCGCGCCCGCGCCGGCCGGCCCCGGCGTCGCCGCGCGTCTGGACTACGTTATCGGCACGCTGCTGGAATTGCTCACCGCGTCGCTGGTGGCGGTGGAAATCGTCATCCTGTTCGTTGGCATCGTCGCCCGCTACGTGTTCCACAGCCCGCTGATCTGGTCCGACGAGCTGGCCTCGATGCTGTGCCTGTGGCTCGCCATGCTGGGCGGCGCACTGGCACTGCGGCGCGGAGAACACATGCGGATGAGCGCCTTCGCCGCTCGCGCCCCCGCCTTGCTGCGGCCATTTTTCGAGAACCTGGCGCTGTTCGCTTTCCTCGGCTTCATGCTGGCGCTGCTGCGGCCGGCCATTGCCTACGTGGACAACGAATCGATCGTGTCGCTGATGTCGCTCGATATCTCGATGAGCTGGCGCGCATCGGCGATGCCGGTCGGAGTCGGGTTGATGATCGTCACCGCCCTGCTGCGCATCGATCCGCGCGAAAAAGCCGCCGCCTTCGCCGCCCTGCTCGTGGTGATCGCGCTGTTCGGCGGCTTCTGGCTGCTGCACCCGGTGTTCCCGGCGCTCGGCCGGCTGAACCTGCTGATCTTCTTCTTCGGCGTCGTCGCCGCGGCGGTGTTCGCCGGCGTGCCCATCGCCGTGGCGTTCGGCCTCTCCACGCTTGGCTATCTCGCGCTCACCACGCACGTGCCGCTGTCCGTGTTGGTCGCGCGCATGGATACCGGCATGTCGAATCCGGTGCTGCTGTCGGTGCCGCTGTTTGTGTTCCTCGGTTTGCTGATCGAAATGACCGGCATGGCGCGGGTCATGGTACGCTTCCTCGCCAACCTGATCGGGCATCTGCGCGGCGGCATGTCTTTCGTGCTGGTGGCGGCGATGTACCTGGTATCCGGCATCTCCGGTTCGAAGGCCGCCGACATGGCCGCGGTGGCGCCGGTGCTGTTCCCGGAAATGGAAGCCCGCGGTGCGCACCGGGGCGAACTCGTGGCGTTGCTCGCCGCCACCGGCGCGCAGACCGAGACCATCCCGCCGAGCCTGATCCTGATTACCATCGGCTCGGTCACCAATATCTCGATCGCCGCGCTGTTCACCGGCGGTCTGATGCCGGGCTTCGTCGTCGGGCTGATTCTCTGCTTCATGGTGTGGATGCGCGCGCGGCACGACACCAACACCGTGCCGCGCGCCTCGGCGGGCGCGATCGGCCGCAGCCTGGTCATTGCGGTGCCGGCGCTGGTGCTGCCGTTCCTGATCCGTGGCGCCGTGGTCGGCGGCGTCGCGACGGCCACGGAAGTATCCACCATCGGCATCGTCTATTCCGCGCTGGCCGGCCTGCTCGTCTATCGCGAATTCGACTGGCGCCGCCTGGTGCCGATGCTGGTGCGCACGGCCGCACTGACCGGAGCGATCCTGCTGATCGTCGGCGCCGCCACCGCGATGGCCTGGGCGATCACCAGCTCCGGATTTTCCAACGTCGTCGCCGGCTGGATCAAGGCAATGCCGGGCGGTGCGGTATCGTTCATGGCGATCTCCATCGTGCTGTTCACCGTGCTCGGCAGTATCCTGGAGGGCATTCCGGCGATGGTGCTGTTCGGGCCGCTGCTGTTCCCGATCGCGCAGCAGCTTGGGATCCACGAGGTGCACTACGCGATGGTGGCGATCCTCTCGATGGGCGTCGGCCTGTTCGCGCCCCCGTTCGGCGTCGGCTATTACGTCGCCTGCGCAGTCGGCGGCTGCACGCCGGACGCGGCGTTCCGCCACATCTGGCGCTATCTTCTGGCGCTGATGGTGGGGCTGGCGATCGTCGCCGCAGTGCCGTGGATCTCGATCGGCTTCTTATAACCTCTCCCGCGCTGTGCGCGGGAGAGGTCAAGACGGGAGAGCGGCGAGGGTGAGGGTGATCGGGTCGGCACGGTGCAGGTAGAGCGAGGCGACCCGATCACCCTCACCCTCGTGCTTCGCACTTCGACCTCTCCCGCTCTCGCGGGAGAGGTATTAGAAACAGGAAGGAAACCTCAATGCGCCTCAATCGTCGCTCTCTGCTGCGTGCCGGCACCGCCGCACTCGCCGCACCGCTGCTGCCGCGCTACGCCAAGGCGGCCGAATACTCCTGGAAATTCGCCCACACCGCGCCGCAGACATTCCCGCTGCACATCAGGCTGGCCGAGGCCGCTGCGGCGATCGGCAAGGAATCCAACGGGCGGATGGAGCTGCAGATCTTCCCCGACGGTCAGCTCGGCGGCGACAACGACCTGCTGTCGCAGGCGCGCAGCGGTGCGATCGAATTTTGCCAGCCGACGGGGCAGATCCTTGCGACGATCCTGCCGGTGACGGCGATCAACGCGCTCGGGTTCGCGTGGTCCGGTTATGACAAGCTGTGGTCGGCGATGGACGGCGACCTGGGCAAATACGTGCGCACGCAGATCGCCGCGAAGACCGGACTGGTGGCGATGGATCGCATGTGGGACCTCGGGTTTCGCAACATCACCACCAGCACCAAGCCGATCCGTAACGCCGATGACCTGGTCGGGCTGAAAATCCGCACCCCGGTCGCGCCCAGCCTGGTGACGCTGTTCAAGACGTTGAAGGCGGCGCCGCTGGCGTTGCAGTTTACCGAACTCTACTCGGCGTTGCAGACCCATATCGCCGACGCGGAAGAGAACCCCCTGACATTGATCAAGGTGACCAAGCTGTATGAGGTGCAGAAATATTGCTCCATCACCAACCACGTGTGGGACGGCCACTGGTTCGTCTGCAACGCCGCATCGTGGCAGGGGCTGCCGGACGATTTGAAGGAGATTGTCGCGCGCAACCTGAATGCCGCTGGGCTACGCGAGCGTGACGACATGGCGGCGGGGGAAACGACGGCGCGGGCGGATCTGGAGAAACTGGGCCTGGTGTTCAACGTCGCGGAGACGCAGAGTTTCCGCGATGGGTTGAAGAATGGTGGGTTTTACAAGGATTGGCGCGGCAGATTGGGCGATGAGCCGTTCGCGATCCTGGAGCGCTACTCCGGCCCGCTTGGGTGAAGCGAGGTAAGGCCAGGGCTCTGCC
>JBEKNT010000526.1:0-4220 GCA_049522565.1 Acetobacteraceae bacterium | reverse complement strand
TAACTCAGCCAGGGGAACACCTGTAACCCGTGACACATCGCGTGCACGCGTGTGCGGCACACGACTACGAGATAACCAGTGGTGTACCGCTGGCGGCGTCACGCCAACCTTTCTGGCGAGAGCCGTCACGGTCCCCACCGCATCAATCGCCCTCTGGAGGGCATCTAGAGCGCGGTCGTTGCCCCGCGTCGACGCGTCTTTGGTCATACCCAGTGATTACCATAGGTAATGTCATGGACGCAAGTCAATTAACCCGCCGAAGGAAAAACCATGCCTCGCCACATTCCGGGGACCGAATACTCGAAGCCGATCGACCCGCAAAAGCTGGCCGTTGGCCAGAGGATAGCTCAGAGGCGTAATGAACTGGGGTTGTCACAGGCCGAACTCGGTGCCCTAATTCGCACGCCGCACAAGCCACAAGGGCTGACCGCGGGGGCTATCGGTCTATACGAACGGGGGATGAGTTTTCCGGAGATGGAGCACTTTGATCAATTACCATCAATCCTCGGATGCACACGCGAGTGGCTACTGACTGGGTCAGAGAAACGCTCCGAGAGGGCGCGAGCGCTTGATGCACAGGAGTTCGCGCTGCTTGAGGCGTTTCGGCGACAGAAGCCGGACACCAAGGTGGCCGTCGTGCAGATGCTGCAGGGCGGTCGGGGCGGCATCGTCTACATACAAGCAGGGTCGGCTGCTGCGAATCCAAGGCCGTCCTCCAACGCTGCGTCGGAGGGACGCGGTAAGAAACGTAAGAAAGTGTGAACGAATCGGGCTAAGAGGCACCGATTGTGGGGCTCCGAAAGCCACACAGCCAGCGCTGGTTAACTGAAATTCATTAAATCCGGTTCATGTTTCTGAACGCCCGGCCGCTGTCCCAGCGACCGGGCGTTTCGGTTCTGGATTAACCGCGCCGATTACCATTGCTAATATCATCTGCTTGCATGGTCACAATACCCGAGCTAATATGTACCCGGTCAGCCTCAGTAATAGGGTGCGTATGCCGCTCGATACCGAAGACGACATCACCGATCGCTACGCGCGCCGCATCGCCATGGCCGCCGCCGACAGCGCCCGGCACGAATATGAGCGCGGCCTGGTGGCGCCCGGAGAACCCACCCCCGCGGAAGAGCGACGCCTTCTGTGCGGCCTGATCGAGATCGACATCCGCGGCCTGCAATCTGGCTGCCTGACGCCGTCAGGCCGGGCCGCAGCACTCGACCGGATCGAGCGGCACGCGCGGGCGATTACCGCCTCCCTGGGCCACCCGGAGCCGGCGAATGACACCCACCCCACCATGAGGGCAGCAGCGTGAAGATCCTGGAGTTCCGCGCCGAGAACGTGAAGCGCGTCAAGCTGGTGGTGATCCGGCCGGGCGACGACAGCCTGGTGCAGATCACCGGGGCCAACGCGCAGGGCAAGTCATCGACGCTGGATGCGCTCGGGTGGCTGTTCGGTGGCGCCAAGCCCATCCAGGGGGACCCGATTCGCGCCGGCGCGGACCGGGCTGTCATCCAGGCCGATCTTGGCGAGATAATCGTCCGCCGCACGCTGAACCGGAAAGAAGGTGGCTACACGACAGCACTATATGTGGAAGCCGCCAGCGGCGCGCGCTTCCAGAAGCCGCAGGACGTCATCAACGGGTTCATGGGCGCGCTGTCCTTCGACCCTATGGATTTCATGCGGGCCGAGCCGAAGGCGCAGTACGACATGCTGCGGCGTTTCGTGCCGGGGGTCGATTTCGACGCGCTGGATGCTGCCAACAGGGCAGACTACGTCGCCCGCACCGACGTGAACCGCGAGATCGAACGGAAGCGCCAGGCGGCCGGGGCAATCCAGTTTCCCGCCGACTTGCCTGTCGAGCGGGTCGATGAGGCTGCGCTGCTCGAGCGGATGGCGGGGGCGGCGCAGACCAACGCCACCATCGAAGCCGAAAGGGCGACGCGCGAAAGGGCGGCTGTCGAATGTGGCCGGCTGCGGACCGCCGCACAAGAATGCCTGACCAATGCCGCCACCCTCCGCAAGCAGGCTGACGACCTGGACGAACGCGCGGCCAGGATGGTCGAAGAGGCGGAAGCGTTGAAAGCGGAGCGCGTCAACCAACCAGCGCTTCCTTCCCCCGTCGACGTCTCCGACGTGCGCGCGCAGATCGAACAGGCGCGCACCATCAACCGCCAGATCGACCGACGCGACGAGCGTGACAGGCTCTTGCGTGAAGCCGGGGAACAGGAGTGGGTTGCCGACGGCCTGACGGATGCGATCGAGGCCCGCAAGCGACAGAAGGAAGAGGCCATCGCCGCAGCGGAGATGCCCGTCGATGGCCTGACCTTCGGCGAGGGCGTCGTCCTGCTGAACGGCCACCCGCTGGACCAGGCATCCGGTGCCGAGCAACTGCGTACAAGCGTCGCGATCGCCATGGCTATGAATCCGACACTCCAAGTGATCCGGGTTCGGGACGGCAACGCCCTGGATGACAACCACCTTCGGATGCTCGGCGAGATGGCCGATGAGAAGGGTTACCAAGTCTGGATCGAGAGGAGGCTCGATGCCTCCGGCGCCGTCGGATTCTACATCGAAGACGGCCAGGTGAAGGCGCGGCCTGTTGAGCAAGCCGCCTGATGGCGGCCATCGCCATCATCGTCGGCCTTCTGGGCGTCATCGCCGGAAGCCAAGAACCAAACTGCTGTGCACCATCATCATTGTTGCGGCGCTAGTCGCATACTACGGGGGTTGATCCTTGGCTCTAATCACCATGCCCGCGACTCGGGAAGAGTGGCTGGCGATGCGCAAGAACTACATCGGTGCGTCGGAAATCGCCGCGCTTCTTGGGTTCCAGGCAGATTTCCAGTTATCGCCGCTGGCCCTCTACCTGGTGAAGCGCGGCGAGATCGAAGGGCCTGACATCGGCGGCGAGCGCATCGAGTGGGGCAACGACTTCGAGGATGCCATCTGCAGGGCGGCATGCCGGCGGGAAGGCTGGACACTGCAACCGGCCGTATTCGCGGTCGATGACAGCACCCCGGGCATGTCGGCAAGCCTGGACCGGGTCGTCCTGCCTTCGGAGCAGGACATCGCAGCCGGGTTTGTAGGGCCTGGCGCGCTCGAAGCGAAGAACGTGGATTTCATCCAGTTCCGCGAGAAATGGCTCGGTGACGAGCCGCCGGCGCACATCCTTCTGCAACTGCAGGACCAGCTCGCGTGCTCTGGCTTCGCGTGGGGGGCTGTCACCGCCTGTGTCGGCGGCAACGAGTACTACGTGCGCCGCTACCTGCGCCACGACGGCATCATCGCCGAGATCCGCGCCGCTGGGACTCGATTCTGGGATGCTGTGCGCGCCGGCGAGCCGCCGATGGCTGATGGGTATGAGGCCACCACCAAGGCGCTACGGGAGAAATATCCATCGCTGCGTAGGCTGACGGTGGATCTGTCCGGCGATAACGAGCTGCCTGGTCTGTGCGTGCGGCAGAAGGAGTTATCCGCGCAGAGAAAGCAAATCGAGAAGGAAGAGGACGAGATCAAGAACACGCTGCGCCAGAAGATGGGCGACGCCCAGCTCGCCCTCGTCGCCGACGGCATCAAGGTCAGTCACTCCATAGGCGACGACACGCCAGATCGCCTGGCCAGGCCGGGCGAAGTGATACGTGGGCGGAAGGGTCAGGATCGAATCACGATAACCTTGCCAAAAACCGCATGAGTAGCCTTGCAACACGAAAGTTGCACCGTGGACGGTCCATGCCGACCGTCTCGTTGGACTGGCTTTTCAATGAATGCTGCGTGCCAGAGCCAAATAGCGGCTGTTGGCTGTGGCTGCTGGGCGGCTCCGATCGGTACGGCAAGGTACGTCACGACGGCCGCGATAGACTCGCCCATATCGTAGCATACGAACTGGTCAACGGCCCCGTGCCGTATGGTCTGGTGCTGGACCACAAATGCCGCGTCACATGGTGCATCAACCCAGATCACGTTGAACCAGTCACTCAGTCAGTGAATGTGCTGAGGGGAAAGCGAAGCGCGCTCAAAGCCCCAAAGACCCACTGCCCGCGTGGACATGCCTACGTGCCCGGCAACATACGTCGGGCGTCGAATGGAAGCATGAATTGTCTGACCTGCGCCAGAGAGAAGTACCACGAGAGAAAGGGCCTTGAAGGTATGAGCAACCAGAACGACGGGCCGCCGGCCGGGCAGTTTCCCGACGACAGCGGGTCCGCGCCGCAGCGCAACCA
>JBEKNT010000525.1:0-4229 GCA_049522565.1 Acetobacteraceae bacterium | reverse complement strand
ACCGATGCACACCGATGCCCACCGATGGCCACGGCGAGGCGACGGTGACGAGATAGTTGGGCGTAAATCCCGGTGCGCCGGTGCCAACCGAAGGGCATTGACGGGGCCGGGTCCCAGAAGGGCAGTATCCATGCGGCTCCCCGCTGCTCTGACGATGAGAATCACCCACTGGATCTCCTGAAGACCCAACTTTCATTCGACGCAGGTCGGCCGCGGCCGGCCGGTGGTCAACGCGCAATGTCATGCAGCACGATGCCCGCGTGGATTGGTCAAGCCGTTTCGACACGACCCCAAACGACAACGCCCCGCCTTAATGGCAGGGCGCGTCGACGTTCCTCTGACCTAAACTTGCGGTTGCAGCCTGCTACCAGCCAGTAGCACCGCTGTCCAGGATTTTTTATGCTGCATTGCAAAATATCGCTTGCATACGAATGACCGATCGCCTACCTTGTGCATCGCAGCAATGCGGCCCCTGGCCGCGCTGTCTGCTTTCTTGGACGTTTCCTCCCTAAACTTGGCGGCCCCACAAGGGCCGCCATTTTTTTGCCCCGACGCCCGGAAGCGGAGCAGCCCGGGGGCTGTTGGGCCCGGTCGGCTGCAATCCGGCGACGCCGAAGCTGCCCTGCGGCAATGCCAACCGCACACTGAGTCCGGCCGGAGCCAAGCCGAGTCCCAGCCGACACGACACGGCACGACACGACACGGCACGGCACGGCACGGCAAAGGGCATGGCGGTAATCCCTCGCCCCGGCTAGCATCCGATGGCTCCCGATCCTCACAACGGAGGCAACCATGCCGTTCGACGAAACCGGAGGCCGCCCGGGCCGCCGCCCGTCCCGCAACGTGCTCGGCGGCGTGCTGGAAAGTTGTTCGGTCCGCCCGCTCACCGGCTTTTTCCGCAATGGCTGCTGCGACACCGCGCCGGAGGATGTCGGCAGCCACACGGTCTGCGCGGTGATGACCGACGACTTCCTGGCGTTCAGCAAGCGCACCGGCAACGATCTGTCCACCCCTCGCCCGGAATTCGGCTTCGACGGCCTGAAGGCGGGCGACCGCTGGTGCCTGTGCGCGCCGCGCTGGCAGGAGGCGCTGGAGGCCGGCCAGGCGCCCCACGTGGTGCTGCGCGCCACCGAGGCCGGGGCGCTGCGCTGGTGCACCCTGGAGGACCTCAAGCGCTTCGCCGTCGATCTGGCCTGAGACGCACTCGCCATGCGCAACGCCGACCCGCCGGAAGCCGAGCAATTGCTGGCGCGCGCCCGCGCTCTGGTCCCGCTGCTGGCCGAGCGCGAGGCCGCAACGAACGCCGCCCGTGACGTGCCCGCCGCGACCGTCGCGGCGTTCCACGCCGCGGGCATCCTGCGCGTGCTACAGCCGCGCCGCTTCGGCGGTTTGCAGCAATCGTTCGGCGTGTTCTCGCGCATCATCGAGATCCTGACGGAAGGTTGCGCCTCCAGCGCCTGGGTCTACGCGGTGCTGGCCGAGCACCAGTGGATCATCGCTTCGCTGCCGGAACAGGGGCAGGTCGATATATGGGGTGACGATCCGGCGGCGGTTGCGTCATCGTCGCTGGCGCCGCGCGAGACTGCGACGCGCTGCGACGGCGGCTGGCGGCTGTCGGGGCGGTTCCCGTTTTCCAGCGGCTGCTGCCACGCGCAATGGGCGGTCGTCGGCGCTCGCTGCCCGGATGCGGCCGGCAACAGCGCCACGCGCTACCTGCTGGTGCCGATGCGCGAGATCGAGATCATCGACGACTGGCATGTGCTTGGCCTGCGCGGCACCGGCAGCCGCACGCTGGTGGTGCGCGACGTGTTCGTGCCGGCGCATCGCTCGGTGCTGCTGCGCGCGCTGCTGGACGGCACGCCACCCGGTATGCGCGTGCATCCCGACTACGACATCGTGCGCGCGCCGCGCGGCTTCCTGGTGGTGTTTTCGCTGCCTCCCGTCGCGTTCGCGTTGGGGCGGCGTGCACTGGCGGTCGCCGCCGCGGCGCTGTCCGGCCGGCTGTCGCGCGGTGTGACTCGGCTCGCGGAGTCGGAGGTGGTGCAGTTACGCCTGGCGGAAGCGGCGGCCTCGATCGAGGTGGCGTCGCTGGTGCTGGAAACGCGGCGTGAGCAAAGCCTGGCGGCGCTGGCGTCGGGACGGGAGATCACGCTGGCGGAAGTGTTGCGCAATCGTCGCGACCTCACGTTTGGGATGCAGCAGATCCGCGACGCGGTGCAAAGTTTGTGGGAGCTGTGCGGTTCACGCGCGGTGCAGGATGCGGATCCGTTGCAGCCGATCCTGCGGGACATACTGACGATCGCCACACATCAGGCATTCAGTCCGCTGGCGACGCTGGTGCCCTATGGCCGGTTGCTGCTGGGGCTGCCGCCCGGCTCGGGCGAAGCGTGAGTTTCGCCGTTGTCATTGCGAGGCGCTCGGCGACGCAGCAATCTCCCGCATGGAGAGCCGTCGATCCTGGCAATCGCCGCGGTGTTGCCGCGCATGGCTTCTTCCAACCGAGTAACCCGCTGTTCCGCGCCGCGATCGTACCGGCCACCGGTGACACGCCGACGTGGTGAGCCGGGCACGATATTCTCCATGCAATTGCATGCTGGATCGCTTTCGCCAAGACATGGCTTGCTCCGGCCAACCAACCTGCACCGCATATGACAGCCATGACTGAGACAGCTCTGCCCGCCGAATTTGCCCTGATCGCGCGGCACTTCCGTCCGCTCGCCGGACCGGGCGCGCTCGACCTCGGCGACGACGCGGCCTTGCTCACGCCGCCTGTCGGACGCGACCTGGTGCTGACCGTGGACGCCATGATCGGCGGCGTGCATTTCCTGCCCGACGACCCGCCCGACCTGGTCGGCCGCAAGCTGCTGCGCGTGAACCTGTCGGATCTCGCGGCAAAGGGCGCCATGCCGCTCGGCTACCTGATGACCGTCGCCGCGCCGCGCGCCACGCCGGACGACTGGTTCGCCGGCTTTGCCGCCGGGCTGGCGCAGGACCAGCGCGCGTTCGGCGTCACGTTGCTCGGCGGCGACACCACCTCGACGCCAGGCCCGATCGCCTTGTCGCTGACCATGCTCGGCCATGTCGCGCCAGGAACGATGGTGCGGCGTGTCGGCGCGCAGCCTGGCGACGGCGTCTGGGTCACCGGCACGATCGGCGACGGCGCGCTCGGCTTGGCGGTGGCGCAGGGGAGACTCGCCGATCCGACCGGCCACCTGCGCCGCCGCTACCTGCTGCCGCAGCCGCGCGTCGGCCTGGCGATCGCCGGCGTGGCATCCGCCGGCATGGATGTGTCCGATGGGCTGGTGCAGGACCTCGGACATCTCTGCCGCGCCGGCAAGCTGGCCGCCGAGATCGACACCGCACTGCTGCCGCTCTCGCCGCCGGCACAACAGGCCGGCGTGGACTGGCTGCCCACCATCCTGAGCGGCGGCGACGACTACGAACTGCTGCTGGCGGTCCCCCCGGATCGCGCGGCCGCACTGCGCGACGCCGCCCGGGCCGCCGGCATAGCAGTCACCCGCATTGGCGGCTTTCGCGCCGGGCCGCCCGGTGTCATGGTGCGCGGCCCCGACGGGAAACCATTTTCTCTCGCCAAGGGCGGATGGAGCCACTTCTAGCCGGCAAGGGCGTGTCGAGAGAATGAACCGGAACGTCTGGCTGCTGTTCTGCTGTCAGGCGTTGATGAACGCCATCATGTCCGGCCAGACCGTGATGGCCGCGCTGATCGGCCATTCGCTGGCGGTCGACAAGGCGCTCAACACGCTGCCGATGGCGATCCAGATGACGGCGATGATGTGCGCCTCGATCCCGGCCAGCATGGTGTTCGCCCGGCTTGGCCGGAAGCCGGGGTTCTGGCTCGGCTGCCTGGGATCGCTGGCCGGCAGCACAACCTTCATGCTGGGGATCTGGTACGGCAGCTTTCCGCTGTATTGCCTGGGCGCGGTGCCGGCGGGGCTGGGCTGGGGCATCGCCCAGCATTTGCGTTTTGCCGCCGCCGAGGTGGCCGCACCCGACGCCCGCCCCCGTGCCATCGCACTGGTGATGACCGGCGGCGTGCTGGCAGCGATCGTCGGGCCGGAGTTGGTGAAGCGCACCAACATGCTGATCCCGCCGCTGGCGTTCCTCGGCACCTATGCGTGCCTGACGGTGCTGCCGGTGATCGCGGCGATCCTCTTGCTGTTCATCAGGCTGCCGCCGGCGGTCCGCGCCGAGGGCGCGCCGGTGCCGTT
>JBEKNT010000524.1:0-4244 GCA_049522565.1 Acetobacteraceae bacterium | reverse complement strand
GCAACTGCTTCTGGTGCATGGGGTTTCGCTCCGGGTTGACGTGCACCGCGGACACGCCACGTTTTGGATCGCGCCAGGGCGAGCGATGCCGGCTCCAGGCTGGCCCACGGTTGATACCGGCGCACGGGCGGCAAGCGGCATACCTCGCCCCCCAGCGGCGCGGTCAACGTGGCGCCTGAACAGCGGAAGCATGTAATCGCAGGGTGTGACCATTTGAATTATCCCGGCAATAGCCGCTGAATAAACCGATCACTTTACCAATGTTAGGCAAAATGTTATCTAATGCGCAGCGCCGGATCGGCTCGTTTCAATCGTCCTTGTGGGGCGGCAAGATCAGCCCAGCAACGTATAAGCGGCAAGTATTACCACGCCGCTAACGGCGATCGTGGCGTGGATGCCGATGACCAGGCCCGGCACGCGCCGGTAGCGCAAGCGCGCGGCAAGAACCGCCAGTCCCGCCAGCAACGCCACCGCCAGCAGCACGGCGGCAATGCGCCCGAACCCTCCGACGCCCACGACCTCGCCGCGCGGCGGCCCACGTAACGCGAGCAGCAGTGCAACAAGGCCGACGGTCCCAAGCAGGGCGTGCAGCGCTCCGAACGGCCAGCCCGGCGGCCTGACGTTACCGGCCCGCAGATGCAGAGCGGCAAGCGCCGTGCCGAGCAAGGCGGCGATCAGGAGCAGGACGAACGACAGCAGCAGCATGCGGCGCGGGTTCCCGTGCCGGGAGCCGCCATGCCAGCTTCTCCCGGATGCGCCGCCTTATGTAGCACGTGCGGTGGCGTATGCCTTTCCGGTGCGGCGGCGCACGATCCGGTTGCCGCGACCGGTTCCGCTCCGTAGCATGATCGTAACCGGAACAGGTCGGCATGGCGATCGGCGGCCCTTCGTTGACGTTGCGCGTGTTCCTCGCCTCGCCCTGGGCAATCGCGCCGGCTGCAGTACGAAGGGCGACGGCTATTCCGGCTGCTCGGCAGTTGCCGGTGGGGATCGCGGAAGAGGCCGGTGGGGATCGCGGAAGAGGATTGTGTGGCGCTGCCAGGCAGCACGGCGACCGAGGCGGCGCGGCAGCTCGGCACGGTCGGCCTCGCCTGCGCCCGGGACGACCGACCAGGCGTTGCCGCTCTCCCGCCAGGTTGGCAACGTGCTTGGCGAGGCCAACGGCATTCTGGGCGTCGGCGACGTTGCGCGGGCACGGGATGACGACGACGCGGCACGCAGTCACTTCCGACAGGCACTGGCGCTGTATGAAAGCGTGCACCGCACTGACAACATCGCCCTGGCGCATGAGCGCCTGGCACGCGTCACCGGCGGGGCCGAGCGCGCCGCGCATGTCGCCGCGGCGCGGGAGGCGTGGAGCGCGATGGATCTGCCCGACGAGGTCGCCCGGCTCGACCGCGCGTTCGGCTGAAGCGCGGGCGCAGTGACGCTGCCCAGGTGTTTGGCGCCGAACGCCACGTCCCTGTAGGATACCGGTCACGCCAACCGGGCAAGGACGCAGCCATGGCACGCCAATTCAGCTACACGGCGGTGTTCGAGCCAGCCGAGGAAGGCGGATTCGTAGTCACCTTCCCAGCGATTCCGGGCCTCGCGACGCAGGGCGAAACGCTGGACGAAGCCGCCGCCATGGCGGAGGACTGCCTGCGCGCTTACCTCGAGTCGCTGGCAATCGATGGTGAACCGGCGCCCTACGAGGCACCCGAATTGCCTCCGATCCGCCGTATCACTGTGGCCGTCGCGGCCGAATGACCGAGCTGCCCACGATCACGGCAAGCCGCCTGATCCGGGTCCTGCAACGCGATGGGTTCTTCATCCACCACTCCAGCGGCAGCCACCGCGTCATGAAGCACCCCGGTCGCCCCGCCTTGAGGGTGGTGGTCCCGTATCATGCCGGCGACATAAAGCGCGGAACGTTGCGCAGCATTCTTCGCCAGGCCAACCTCACCGTGGATGAATTGATCGCGCTCCTCTGACCGCGGTTCCAAGTGGTCCGGCTCGACCGCGAGTTCGGCTGAACCGCGGTCGCCTCACGCCGCCCGCTTCACCGCGTAAGCCTGCACCAGCACATCCGCCGGCAGATGGAGCAACCGGCTCAGCGCCCGGATCATTGGCAGGGTCAGCGCGCGCCGGCGGTTCAGGATCTCCGCCACTCGGGCGCGGCTACCGATCGCCGGCTCCAGGTCGCGACGGGCCAAGCCCTTCTGGTCCATCATGAACAGGATGGCGGCGATCGGATCGGGCGCCTCGATCGGCACATGCCGGACTTCCCAGGCCTCCACCAATGCGGCGAGCACATCCAGCCGGTCGCCCTCCGGCGTGCCTGGTCCGGCGCGCATCAGGGTCTCGATCTCGGCCAAGGCCGCGCGGTGGTCCGCCGGCGAGCGGATCGGCCGCACCGTCACGTCGTGTGCCGCACCAGCTCGTCTGCGCGTCGATCGCGTCGTAGGCATGGTGCGTATCGATGCAGCGGACATAGACCACTCCGTAATGATGGTTCACCCAGGCAACCAGGCGATACTTGTTGCCGCCGATATCGAATACCACCCTGCCATCGAGCAGAATGTCGGCGCTGTTGAACATTCGCTTGACCGCCGGCGGATTCGCCCAGGCCGCGCCACGAACCACCTTGACCCAGGCACGCAACGGCAGTTCCGCATCGCGATGCGCCGGCTGCTCCCAGAATGCCCTGAGCGTACCGACCGAGATGATCCGCATGGGGACGAATAACACGCTCCCACGGCGGGAGCAACTGCCAAGGTCATTTCCGGATCTATCGGACCGGCCGACTCGGATCATCCTGCTTCGAGGACAGCGATAAAGACGAAATCCTGGAAAACAAGGGTGCCCCTATGAACCGGGCGGCAACCCGGTTGACACCCCTCGGCTCCCCGCCTACCCCCGCGCCCTTTCCGGGAACACGCCAACACCCATGCCCCGCCGCAAGCCACGCGGCCGTCCGCTCGACGGCTGGCTGATCATCGACAAGCCGCCGGGCCTCACCAGCACCGACGTGGTCAACCGCGTCCGCCGTGCCTTCGACGCCCAGAAGGCCGGCCACGGCGGCACGCTCGACCCGCTCGCCACCGGCGTGCTGCCGATCGCCTTCGGCGCCGCCACCAAGACCGTCCCCTACGTGATGGACGGCACCAAGCTCTACCGCTTCACGCTGCGCTTCGGCGAAGCCCGCGATACCGACGACGCCGACGGCCAGGTCACCGCCACCACCGACGCCCGCCCCACGAACGAGCAGATCAACGCCGCGCTCCCTGCCTTTCGCGGCGACATCATGCAGACCCCGCCGATCTTCTCGGCCGTCAAGGTCGCCGGCGAGCGCGCCTACGACATGGCCCGCGAAGGCCGCGCCCCCGTCCTGGAACCCCGCCCCGCCCGGGTGGACCGCTTCGAACTGGTGGAACGCCCCGACCCCGACCAAGCGGTCTTCGAGGTCGCCTCCGGCAAGGGCGTCTACATGCGCAGCCTGGCGCGCGACCTGGCGCAGGCCTGCGGCACGCTCGGCCACGTCGCCGCCCTGCGCCGCCTGCGGGTCGGCCCGTTCATTGAGGCGAACGCAATACCCCTGGACAAACTCCGCCCGGCAGACGATACCGCCCCCGCCTCCCCGGACCTCCTGCTTCCGGTCGCGACCGCGCTGGCCGACATCCCGGCGCTGGCCCTGACCGAAACGGAGGCCAGCGACTTCAGGCATGGCCAGGCGATCAGCCTCGTCGTGCTCATGGGTCGTATTCCCGGCACCGCCGATCCCGATGGGGGGTTGGTGCGCGCCATGGCGGGGGGCCGCGTGATCGGGCTGGCCCGGCTGGAAGACGGCTGGATGAAACCCGAACGGGTGCTGTAGCAAACCTGCCGCAGTCCGCCCTGACGCGCCGTCTGCAACCCAGCGCCTCGGGCCCCGCCCCGCGGACACAGAACCGGAGACCAGCACGATGTCGATTACCGCGGAGCGTCGCACGACGCTTATTGGCGAATACGCCAACGCCCCCACGGACACCGGCAGCCCGGAGGTCCAGGTCGCCCTGCTCTCCGAGCGTATCGGCAACCTGACCGAGCACCTGAAGACCCACCCGAAGGATTTCCATTCCCGCCGTGGTCTTCTCATGCTGGTCGGCCGCCGCCGGCGATTGCTCGACTACCTGAAGGCCAAGAACAGCCGCCGCTACGAGACGCTGATCGGCCGGCTGAGCCTGCGGCGATAGGCAAGAAAGGGTTTGAAGGGACTCCCCCTC
>JBEKNT010000523.1:0-4247 GCA_049522565.1 Acetobacteraceae bacterium | reverse complement strand
CAACCGAAGGGTCCCAAGGGCTCCGCCCTTGGCGGGGATCCAAGGGGCAGCGCCCCTTGGTGGGGTCCAGGGGCAAAGCCCCTGGCCTCGCTTCGGTTCACCCGCCCGACCTTCAGATGCGGCGGACCGGTAGCCACCACGCCAGCAGCAACCCGCCCGTCGTGAAAGCGGAAATCGTCAGAAACGCGGCACGGAATGCATCGGCGATCTCGCGCTGGACCAAAATCCGTCGCACCTCCGGCAGCGCGCCGAGCACACGCGGCCCCTGCTCCACCAACGCCGTGAACGAGGTCGCGGTCGCCGGATCGCGCGCCGCCAGCGTGGCAAACAAGACTGCCCCGACCAGCGCAGTCCCGAACGCCGCACCGACCGAACGCGAGAACTGCACCGAGGCGGCCGCCGCACCGAGGAATTGCGGCCCCGCCACCACCTGCACCGTCATCTGCACCACCGGCATGGTCGGTCCGGTCGCCAGCGAAACGACCGATAGCGCGGCAATCAACGCGACATTGCCCAGCAAGGGCGCGAACAACGCAACGCTGACCAGCGTCACCGCACTGATCGCCAGCCCGATCGACGGCAGGATGGCGGTGTGCCCGGTGCGCGCGATGGTGCGGCCGCCGAACAGCGAGCCGATCGCGACCCCCAGCGTCAACGGCAGCAACAGCAGGCCGGATCCCGCCGCGCCCTCGCCGCGCACGACCTGCAAATACATCGGCAGGAAGGTCACCATGGACACGGTCTGCGCCGCGACACAGGCGGCCAGCAGATCGGTGCGCCAGATACCGGGCTTGCGAAACATCTGCACCGGCAGCAGCGGGGCCGGTGCGCGCCGCTCCTGACGCAGCAGCATGACCAGCGCGACCGTCGCCACGACGGCGAGCAATGCGACCACCGGCAGCGCACCGCGGTCGAAGCGCTGGGCGCGCTCCAGGGCGAGCAACGTGGGCGCGATCACCGCGGCGAACAGCACGGTGCCCCAGACATCGAATTGCAGCCGCCCGCCGCGCACCGGATGTGCCGGCAGCCGCGCCACCAGCACAATGGCCAGCACCCCGAGCGGCAGGTTCACCAGGAACACCGACGGCCAGCCGTAGCGCTCGGTGAGCCAGCCGCCCACCACCGGCCCGAAGGTCGCGGCCGCGGCATACATGCCCGAGAGGTAACCCTGGTAGCGGCCGCGCTGGCGCGGCGGCACCGCCTCGGCGATCAGCGCCTGCGACAGCGTCATCAGGCCGCCGCCGCCGACGCCTTGCAGCAGCCGGGCGAAGCTCAGCATCAGCACGCTGGTCGAGGCGGCACACAGCAGGGACGCCGCCATGAACACGCCGAGCGCGCCGAACATCATGCGCTTGCGGCCGAGCGCGTCGCCGAGGCGGCCATAGACCGGGGCGGCGATGGTGTTGGCGACCAGATAGGCGACCACCACCCAGGAGACGCGCTCGATATCGCCCAACGTGCCGCCGATCGCCGGCAGCGCCGTGGCAACGATGGTCTGGTCCACCGCCGCCATGAACATCGGCAACATGATCGAGGGGAAGACGGTCAGGAACAGCGACCGGCCGCCGGCACCCGATGGGGGAAGGCTGGGCGCGGCAACGCGTTCCGCCGGGAGGGAGGCGCCGGTGGTTCCGAGGGGCATCATGCGAACCTATGGTTCGTGGCCGCCCGGGGAAAGCCGCCGCGCATGCGCCATCGGTAAACCTCTCCCGCGCCCAGCGCGGGAGAGGTTATCGGAGCCAGACCCAGGCGGCGGCCACCAGCGTCGCAACGTTGACCACCAAGGTGGCCGCCATGCCGGGCGCCCGCAGCCGCGTGCCGGCCAGGTAGCCGATCCAGAACGCCAGCCTGGCCAGCGCGAACACCCAGGCCAGTGCCACGATCGGGGCCATGCGGGCCGCCGGCGCACCCGTCGCCAGCGCCAGCAAAGCCGGCACGAACACCGCCAATTGCTCGATCGTGTTGGTGATCACCCGCTGGTTGGTGCGCAGGAAGGCGCTGTCGGCCCCGGCCAACGGATCGATCGCGCCGGTCATCGCGCGCATGCTCGATTGCGCCAGGATCATCGCCATCAGCAGCGCGGCGCCCGGAAGCAGCGCCGCGAGCGCCAGCGCGAGGTGCGGCGCCACGCCGGCGTGAGCCTCCGGCGCCACGGCGGCCAGCAGCCACCAGACCAGGATGGCCACGACGACCCCGGCCAGCCCTGGCAGAATCGGCGGACGCTGCTGCATCACGCCAGTGCCTCGCGCCCCATGTCCAGGAACTTCTCCCGGCGGCGCGCCTTCAGCATCGGTCCGTCCAGGGAGACCAACGGCGCCAGCGCCACGGCCACCGCATCGCCCACCGCCTGGATGGCCGCCGCGGGGTCCCGCTGCGCGCCGCCCAATGGCTCGGGGATTACCGCATCGACCAGCTTCAGGCGCCGGAGGTCGTCGGCGGTGAGCCGCAGCGCCTCCGCCGCGGTGGCTGCCTGCGCCGCGTCGCGCCACAGGATCGAGGCGCAGCCCTCCGGCGAGATCACCGAATAGATGGCATGCTCCAGCATCAGCACCCGGTCGCCGGCGGCCAGGGCGATGGCGCCGCCCGAGCCGCCCTCGCCGATGATGGTGGCGACCAGCGGCACCGGCGCTTCCAGGCAGGCCTCGATGGAATGGGCGATGGCCTCGCCCTGGCCGCGTGCCTCGGCATCGACGCCGGGGAAGGCGCCGGAGGTATCGACGAAGCTCAGTAGCGGCAGGCCGAAGCGGCCGGCCAGTTCGATCAGGCGGCGCGCCTTGCGGTAGCCCTCGGGCCGCGCCATGCCGAAATTGTGCTTCAGGCGCGAGTCGGTGTCGGAGCCCTTCTCGGTGCCCAGCACCATGACGGAGCGGCCGCGGAACCGGCCCAGCCCGCCCAGCACCGCGGCGTCGTCGGCGAAGGCGCGATCGCCGGCCAGCGGGGTGAAGTCGGTGATCAGCGCGGCGATGTAGGCCATGGCGCGCGGCCGGTCGGGGTGGCGGGCCACCTGGGTTTTCTGCCAGGGCGTCAGCCGGGCGTAGGTGGCACGCAACTGGCGGTCCGCGGCGGCGGTCAGCCGGGCCACTTCCTCGGCGATATTCAGGCCGCCGGGTTCCGACAGATGCCGGAGTTCCTCGATCTTGCCCTCCAGCTCGGCGATCGGCTTCTCGAAGTCGAGGAAATGGCGCATGGGGCGGGGGCTTTAGCACATGACGGGGCGAAGGCCAGGGGGAGCGCGCATGGCAAGCATTCGGGAAACCGCCCTCGGCGGTACCCTGCAAGGCGCGCTGCTGGAGCCAGCACGGCGCAGCGGGCTGGGCGTGGTGGTGTTGGGCGGGTCGAGCGGCCGGGTGGATGTGGCGCGCGCCACGCTGTTCGCGGCACTGGGAGCAACCGCGATCGCGCTGCGCTGGTTCGGCGGCGAGGGCCAGGTTCCCGGCATCTGCGAAGTGCCGCTGGAGACGTTTGCCCCCGCGACGGACCGGCTGGTCGCGGCAGGCTGCGACCGCATCGCTTATGTCGGCACCTCGAAGGGCGCCGAGGCCGCGCTGCTGCTGGCGTGCTTCGACCGCCGCATCGATATGGTGGTGGCGTTCAGTCCATCCTCTGTCGTCTGGGCGAATATCGGCCCGGGGCGGGACGGCGCGACTTGGCCGCCGCGGTCATCCTGGACGCGCAACGGGACGCCGTTGCCGTTCGTCGCGCATGATCCGGCGTGGCGGCCGACGCATCGGGACGGTCTGGTGGCCTATCGCGGCCAGCATGAGCAAAGCCTGGTGCGGTTTGCTGCCGATGCCGCGGCGGCGGCGATTCCGGCCGAGCAAGCCAGGGCCGGGATCGTTCTGGTGGCCGGCGGGGACGATGCGCTCTGGCCGTCCGATGCGTTCGCGAAGTCGATAGCCGACCGGCTGACGGCGGCCGGCAAGCCGGCGTCCCTGATCGTGCATCCGGAAGCCGGGCATCGCGTGCTGCTGCCCGACGAGACAACGCCGCGATCGGAGACGCATGCGCATGGCGGCTCGGACCGCGCCGATAGGGCGCTGGGTCAGGCGGCGTGGGCGGAGATCGCGCGGCAGCTGCGTCTACAAGGGTGAGCAGGGGACCTGCGGCAGATTTGCCGAGCATCGCCGCCGGGGCAATCGTTTGGATAGCGTCGGCCGTGGGTTTGTGTTGGCGTGGCCACGAACCAATTCCGCGGCGACCGTGCGTGTAGCGAGTGCGCAAGCTTTTACCCCGGAGTTAGCCAGCGG
>JBEKNT010000522.1:0-4251 GCA_049522565.1 Acetobacteraceae bacterium | reverse complement strand
ACCCTCGATGCTGCGCATCTCGACCTCTCCCGCCGCAGGCGGGAGAGGTTACATGAAGGGGGAAACATGAGCGCCACCACCGTGAATGCCGGTCCACGCATGGACCGCCTGCCACTCGCCGGCTTCCATCGCCGCGTGCTGTGGCTGATCGGCGCCGGCATGTTCTTCGACAGTTTCGACATCTATCTCGCCGGCGGCGTGCTGGGAGCGCTGCTGCACAGCGGCTATTCCGACATGGCGATGAACGCGACGTTCATCTCGATGACCTTCGTCGGTATGATCATCGGCTCGTTCGCTGCCGGCTTCCTCGGCGACCGCTTCGGCCGCCGCTTCAACTTCCGCTTCAACCTGGCGCTGTTCGGCCTTGCCTCGCTCGCCGCCGCCTTCTCGCCCAGCATGCAGTGGCTGGTCGCCATCCGGCTGGTCATGGGGATCGGCCTCGCCGCCGAGATCGTCGTCGGCTACGCCACGCTCACCGAGTTCGTGCCGCCCGACCACCGCGGCCGCTGGGGCGCCCTGCTCTCCCTCATCACCAATTCAGCGCTGTTTGCCTCGACCCTGCTCGGCTACATCATCGTGCCGACGCTAGGCTGGCGCTGGATGTTCGGCCTGGTGTTCGTCGGCGCGATGATTGCCTGGTGGTTCCAGCGCATGCTGCCGGAATCGCCACGCTGGCTGGAAGCTGCCGGCCGCATGGACGAGGCAGAACGCAGCCTGCAAGCCATCGAGAGCGAAGTCGAGGCACAGACAGGCCCGCTGCCGCCGGTCGCCGCCGCTCCCCCGGCAGCGAAAAGCGAAACGGTCAGTGTCTGGGCGCTGTTCAGCAGATCCGTCATCCGGCGCACGCTGGTCGCCATGCTGATGAACATCGTGGTGAATTGCGTAATCTACGGTTTCGTCGCCTGGGTGCCGAGCTTCCTGGTCAAGCAGGGCCTCAGCGTGGCCGCCTCGCTCGGCTACACCACGTTCATGTCGCTGGGCGGACCGGTGGGCGCATTCCTCGGGTTCCTGCTGTCCGACCGGTTGGGCCGCAAGCGAGGCATCGTCATCGTGTCCCTGGTCGCCGCCGCGCTTGGCGTCGCCTACGCCTACGCCCCCGCGCTATGGGTTGCCACGATCGTCGGGTTCGCGCTGTTCACCTGCATCTACATCCTGGTGGCCTTCGTGATCGCGGTCTATGTGCCGGAGCTGTTCCCCACCGAATATCGCCTGCGCGGCACCGGCGTCTGCACCACGGTCGGCCGGCTGTCGTCCGTCATCGTGCCCTATGCCGTGGTGGCGCTGTTCGCGGCGGGCGGCATGGGGTTCGTTTTGGCGCTGCTGGTCGGCATGCTGCTGTTGCAGGCGCTGGTGGTCGCCGTCGCCGGGATCGAAACGAACCTGCGCTCGCTGGAAACCTTGGCTCCGGAGACTACCGCCGCAGAGTGAATATTGCTGCCCTGACCAGGGTCGGTGCGTGCCCTGTCATTGCGAGGAGTGTGGCCCCCCTGTCATTGCCGGGAGCGCAGCGAGGAAGCAATCTCCCGCCTGACGAGCCGAAGGCCGCTCGTCAGGCAGGGGATTGCTTCGTCGCTACGCTCCCCGCAATGACAGGGGGGCTAAACTGCGCGCAACGCGCAGCGTGCCCGATACTGAAAGAAGGATCGTGCCATGACCACACTGCACCAGAAGTTGCAACAACGCCCCGCCGGCACTGTCCTGATCGCGCCCGGCATCTACGACATGGTATCGGTGAAGATCGCCGACCGGTTTGGCTTCGACCTGCTTTACATGACCGGGTTCGGCACGGTGGCCTCGCATCTCGGTCTGCCGGACGCCGGGATCGCCAGTTACCGCGACATGGTCGATCGCGTCGCCGTCATGGCCGGCGGTGCCAACACGCCGATCGTGGCGGACGGCGATACCGGTTATGGCGGGCTGCTGAACGTGCAGTACACGGTGCGCGGCTATGAAAAGGCCGGCGCCGCGGCGATCCAGTTGGAGGATCAGGAATTTCCCAAGAAATGCGGCCACACGCCGGGCCGCCGCGTGATCCCCGCCGAGGACATGGTGGAAAAGATCAAGGTCGCGGTGGAAAGCCGCGCCAGCGCGGACTTTCTGGTTGTCGCCCGCACCGATGCGCGCACCTCTCTGGGGCTGGCGGAGGCGATCCGCCGGGGCAAGATGTTCGCCGAGGCCGGCGCCGACATCCTGTTCGTCGAATCGCCGGAGAGCGAGCAGGAGATGGCAGCGATCTGCAAGGAGCTTGCGGGGAAGCCGCTGCTGGCGAACATGGTGGAAGGCGGCCGCACGCCGGTGTTGCCGCCGGCGCGGCTTGGCGAACTGGGCTACGCGATGGCGATCTATCCGGTCGCCGGGCTGCTCGCCGCAGCCGCGGCGTTGGAGGCGACGTATCGCGAACTGCGCGAGACCGGCACGACGCTGGGGATGCGCGACAAGCTGTATCCGTTCGAACAGATGACCAAGGTGATGGGATTCGAAGCGGTGTGGGAGTTCGACCGCCAGCACGCGCGGTAAAGCACCAAATTTCCCCCCTCCCCTTGAGGGAGGGGGTTGGGGGGGAGGGGTGCGTACATCCACCGTATTCGGGATGTACGCACCCCTCCCCCCAACCCCCTCCCTCAAGGGGAGGGGGGGAAGCTGCACGGTCACTCTGCCCGTATCTCCACCCACGCATCGTCCAGCGCCTGCCCCAGCCGCTCCGCCATCTCGTCGATCTCGGCTTCGGTGATGATCAGCGGCGGCGAGAACGCGATGCGGTCGCCGATGAACCGCGTGATCAGCCCGTGTTCGCGGGCGTACCGATCCACCGTGGCGCCGACCTTGCGCGCCGGATCGAACGACCGGCGCGTCGCCTTGTCCTGCACCAGCTCCATCCCGCACAGCAATCCGACGCCGCGCACCTCGCCGACCAGAGGATGGTCGGCGAAGCGCCGCAGCACGTCCTGCATGTGCGGGCCGACGCGCCGCACGTGACCGATCATGTCGGTTTCTTCGTAGATGCGCAGCGTCTCCATCGCCACCGCGGTGGTCACCGGATGCCCGGCATAGGTGAAGCCGTGCGCGAAGTTCCCCAGCTTGCGGCTTTCGTCCAGCATCGCCTCGAACACGCGCTGGTTGATCAGCAGCGCCGAGATCGGCTGCATGCCCGCCGACAGCGCCTTGGCGCACGAGATCATGTCCGGCCGCAGGTCGTAGGTCTGCGAGCCCCACATGTTGCCGGTGCGCCCGAAGCCGCAGATCACCTCGTCGGCAATGAACAGCATGTCGTATTTGCGAACCACCGCCTGCATCTTCTCCCAATAGCCGCGCGGCGGCGTCAGCCCGCCGCCGGCACCCATCACCGGCTCGGCAATGAACGCGCCGCAGGTATCGGGACCTTCCGCTACGATCAATCGCTCCAGCGCCTCCGCCATCCGCGCGGCAAACTGTTCCTCGCTCTCGCCGTCGTGGTGGTGGCGGTAGTAGTGCGGGTATTCGGTATGCAGGAACCCGAGGAACGGCAGGCCGAAATCGGCGTGCATGTCGGCCTTGCCCGACGCGCTGATCGAGGCCGAGGTGCTGCCGTGATACCCCATGCGGCGCCCGATGATCTTGCGCTTCTCGGGCTTGCCGATCGCCGCGTGATAGTACCACACCAGCTTGATCGCGGTGTCGTTCGCCTCGGAGCCGGAACATTGCAGCAGCACCTTGCTCATCGGCAGCGGCGCGATCTGCAACAATTTCTCGGCGAGATCGACGCCCGCCTCGTTCGTCGTGCCGCGGTACAGATGGTAGTAGCCGAGCTTGCGCATCTGGTCATACGCCACCCGCGCCAGGCGCTCCGACGCATAGCCGAGCGACGCGCACCACAGCCCCGCCGCCGCATCGAGAAACCGTGTGCCGCTGTCGTCATACACGTAGCAGCCCTGGCCGCGCTCGATCACCATCGGCCCCTGCGCCAGATGCGCCACGAGGTTGGTCTGCGGATGCACGATGCTGGCGATATCGCGGGCCTGCACCGAGTTGGGGGAGAGATGGGTCATGGCGGCATCCTTCTCTGGATAGGCGAGGCTAACGCGAATCGTGTCGTCGCGAGGAGGGGCAATGGCGGCTGCGAGTGGATTCTCCCCCTCCCCTTGAGGGCTTGGGCCGCTTCGCGGCCCAAGCCCTCCAGGGGCGGGGGGGAATACACAAGCAGCCGCCAATGCCCCACCTCGCGACGACACGATTAGCGGTAGCCTCGCCGAAAACCAGAAGGATGCCGCCATG
>JBEKNT010000521.1:0-8098 GCA_049522565.1 Acetobacteraceae bacterium | reverse complement strand
GTCGTGTCGTGGCGCGGGCTGCGCGGCGTGCCCTGCCGCTGGAGCGGCAGGGCGATGTCATGGCGCAGCAGGTCCAGATGGCCGGTATTGGCCGACAGGATCGTCGGGATGCCGCAGGCCAGGCATTCCATGGCGACCAGGTTGGTGCCGCCCTCGCAGCGATTGGCGAACAGCGCCACGTCCGCCTCCCGCACCACGTGCGCCATGGCGATGTTGGGCGTCAGGCCGACCGGGACGATCGCCTCGCCGGGGATGCCGTTGGCCACCGCCCACCCGACCAGGTCGGGCGTGCCGTCCGCCGCCCGGGGCGGCCGCGTGATGCCCGGATGACCGACCGCGTTCCGCGCAAGCTCCGACCAGGGCGAGTGCCAGGACGTGAGCAATAACGCCTCGGGGTGCCGCTGGTGGAAGGCGCGAAAGGCGGCCAGCACGAGGTCCTGCCCCTTGCGGAATTCCAGCTTGCCGCCGGAGAACACCACGAACCGGCCGGGAAACAGGCCACTCCGCGGCGCGGGATGGAACAGCGCGGTGTCCACGCCTTGCAGCACCGTGGTGACAGACTGGACTCCCTGTCGCCGCAGCACCTGCGCGTTCCAGCTCGATCCGGCGACGATCAGCGCGAACCGCGCCGCCCGCTGCCGCGCTTCCCGGCTGAGCGTCGCCTGGTCCAGGAACAACACCCCGATCGATGGCCGGCCGGACAGAGCTTTGCCGTGCGCACTGCTCGCGGACACCAGGTCGTTACCCATGCCGTCCAGCAGCGCATGTCCGATCTCCACCTGCGTGCCCTCGGCCGTGCCGAGCGCGGTCCATAGCTGCTTCGAGTTCTCCGCCATGGCGGCCAGGCGCAGGGTGCGCAGCGGATCGACCACCACGTCGGCGGGACCGAATTCGACGGCGCAGAGCGGCACGACGTCGGGGTGCTCCGCCAGGTGCAGCATCAGGTTGAGGCCGTACACCCCCCAGCCGAAAAAGCTCGACACGCCCCAGGAAAACACCAAGGGCCGGCGGCCGTCGGTGCGGGCAATGGAGATGAGGGGACGGTCGCTCATGGGCTGGCCGCCGTCTTGCCGCAAGCCCGCGATCCGGGCAACGTCTGCGCCGCCGCTGGAAGAGGGTATCGTCATGCGCCGTCTGCTGCTTGCGTCCGCAATCCTGGGAGCCCCGTTGCTGGGCATGGCGCCGCCGGCCTCGGCGGACCAGAACGGCATCGCCGTCACCGATGCCTGGTCGCGCGCGGCGATGGCAGGGCGGACGGGCGTGGTCTATCTGACCATCACCGATAGCGGGGCGCCGGACCGGCTGACCGGCGCGAGTTCGCCGGTCGCGGCGACGGCCGCGCTGCACGAGAGCTTCGACGACCACGGCGTGATGAAGATGCGCCCGGTGGCGGCACTGCCGGTGCAGCCGGGCAAGCCGGTGGCGCTCGCGCCGGGTGGCTACCACATCATGCTGGAGGGTCTGAAGCAGCCGCTGCAACCGGGCCAGACATTCCCGGTGACGCTGACCTTTGCCAACGCCGGGCCGGTCACCGTGACCGCCACCGTGCAGAAGGCCGGTGGGGGGATGGACCACGGGTCCATGGGAGGCATGAACATGCAGGGTGGCGCGGCCTCGACGGGCATGCCGGGCATGACCATGGGCAGTGGGCCGCAGCACTGAGTGCGGGCACCTGTCATTGCGAGTCGACCACCGGCCGCAGCGGCCGACCCGCCCTGAATGAAACCGCAGAGGCCGTCGTGGAGAAGGAGGCTCCCCCTCCCTCAAGGGGAGGGGGAGTAGTTTCTTGCGCGCCTCGCAATGACAGGGCATCGGTCCGGCAGGAGGCAACATGAGCCCAAACACCAAAGGCGGCGTGACACGCCGAGGGATTATCGCGGTTGGCGGCGCGGCGGTGGCGACCTCCGTCCTGACGACCGGCGGTCGCCGCGCCGCGGCGGCTGCCGTCGAACCCATCAGCATCGTCATCAACCAGTCGCCGTGGTTCGACAGCTTCCGCCAGACCGTGGAGCTTTACGAGCAGCAGACCGGCAACAAGGTCGATCTTGACGTCAACCCGTTCGCCGGCTCGCTGGAGAAGCAGCGCAACTCCGTGCGCGCGACGCAGGGCCAATACGATCTGCTGGTGATGAATTCCGGCTGGTTCGCCGAGATGTATTTCGGCGGCTTTCTCGATGCGGTCTCCGACATCGATCCGTCCTTCAAGCTCGACCCGGACGTTTATACGCTTGGCGACACGATTTACTTCGACCCGGCGAAGCAGGTCATGACGCCGTCGGGCAAGCTCATGTCCATCCCCATCTCGCCGCTGATCCCGCTGCTGTATTATCGCGGCGATCTCTATAAGGGCGCCGGGCTGACCACGCCGGACACCTTTGCCGAGCTGGAGGCGAATGCCCGCAAGCTCAACAATCCGCCGCGCATCTACGGCATCGTCCAGCGCGGCGCGCGCGGCACGGCTTCGGTGTCGTATGATTTCTATCCGTACCTCTACGGCTTCGGCGGCGGCATCTTCAAAAATCAACTCGCCAGCGACTATTCGGTGACCCTCAACAGCGAGGCCGGCCGCATCGCGCTCGCGTATTACCTGCGCATGGCGAAGGAAGCCGGCCATCCCAAGACGGCGTCGCTCGACCAGGCCGATGTGATCCAGAACATGGTGACCGGCAAGGCGGCGCATATCATGATGGTGATCGCCGCCTGGTCGCAGATGGACGATCCGACCAAGTCCGCCGTGGTGGACAAGGTGGAATTCGCGCCGCCGCCGCACGCGGCCGGCCTGCCCACCGCGCCGGGGCTCGGTCATTGGCTCGGCGGGATATCCAGGAACGTTCCCGACAGCCGCAAGCGGGCGGCGGTGGAGTTCCTGCGCTGGTTCCAGGGCAAGGATGCCCAATTGGCGAATGTGAAGGCCGGTGGCATCCCGATCAATGCCGCGGTTTACCGCGATCCGATCGCCGAGGAACGACGCTATCGCTGGATGAAGCCACTGGCGGAGGCGTTGCCGCACGCCGTCAACATCTACCAGTTCCCGCAGGCGAGCGAGGTCACCGCCATCCTGGATCTCGGCCTCAACCGTGCGGTTGCCGGGGAGGTGACCGCGGTCGATGCGCTCAATGCCATGGCAGAGCAGATCTATGGGGTTATGGCGAAGTATAATTACAACACGGGCAAGCTGCCGCCGCTGCATTGAGTCTATGCTGTGAGTGCTCCTGTCGCCGCGCCGACCGAGGCAGAAGCTGCCGCGCGGAGGCTTCGCGCTGGTCGCATGGCGGCCGTGCCGCGCCGGTCTGGCGATGACCGGATGTGGCGCTGGGCGATTTTTTCGCCGGCGCTGCTGCTGATGCTGGCGCTCAGCGTGCTGCCGCTCGCCAACCTGTTGCTTACGAGCTTCTACGATGTGACATGGGCGCATGGGCAGGCGGTATGGACCCCGCTCGGCCTGGCCAACTACGCCGCGCTATCGGATGACGCGCTGTTTCGCGCCGGCCTTGTCAACACGGTGATCTTCGCCGTCTGCGCGGTTGGCGGGCAGATGATGCTCGGCTTTTTGCTGGCGCTGTTGTGCTGCCGGGTGACGCGTGGCCAGGTCCTCTACCGGACAGTCTTCATCCTGCCGATTCTTATTCCGGGAATTGTCGTCGGCGCGATCTGGAAGCTGATGCTCAACTACGATTTCGGCCTGGTCAACCAGGCCATCGGTCTGCTGGGCTTCGCGGCGCAGGATTGGCTGGGCACGCCGCAGACGGCACTCGCCTCCGTGATTCTGGTCGATATCTGGCACTGGACGCCGTTCTGCTTCCTGCTGTTTCTCGCCGGGCTCGAATCCCTAGGCTGCCAGGATCGACGGCGCTTCCATCTGGCAGGAACTGCGCTACGTGACGCTGCCCCTGATGCTGCCGACCATCATGGTGACCTTCGTCTTTCGCCTGATGGTCGCCTTCAAGGTATTCGACGAGGTGTATCTGCTGACCGGCGGCGGTCCCGGCACCGCCACCGAGGTCCTGAGCTTCACGATCTACCAGCGCTTCTTCACCGAGAACCGGGTGGGCTACGGTGCCGCCATGTCCGTCGTGGTCATCTTCCTGGTCTCGGTGCTGCTGGTGATCGGATTGTCGGCCCGCAAGCGCGCGGCGGTGGCGGCATGAGAATGCCGGCAGCGTTCCGCCGGCGCGGCGTTGCGAACCATGCAGCGCTGATCGCCGCATCTGCGATTGTTGTCGTTCCTGTGGTCTGGGTCGTCGCGGCCGGCTTCCGTACACAGATCTCGTTGCTCATGGGCGCGTTCTGGTTCACCCCGATCCTGGCCAACTTCAACGAGGTCCTGTTCTCCAAGACGTCGGACTTCCTGGTCAATTATCGCAACTCGCTGGTCGTCGGCCTGACCAGCACGGCGTTGTGCCTGGTGACGGCAACGCTTGCGGCATGGTCGCTGCATCGCATGCGCTGGCCGGGCTGGGTGGTACATGTCTTCCTCGGCTGGGCGCTGGTCTTTCACATGATCCCGCCGATCGCGCTCGCCGGGGCATGGTTCACCATGGCGCGCGCGGTTGGGCTCGACAGCACATTGCTCAGCCTGGTGCTCGCCCATACCGTGCTCAACCTGCCGATGGCGTTGTGGCTGATGGGTGTGTATGTGCGCGACGTGCCGGTCGAACTGGAGGAGGCGGCGCGCCTCGACGGTGCCTCCACACCCACGCTGCTGTGGCGTATCGTCGTGCCGATCATCGCGCCGGGCCTCGCGGCGGCCGCGGTGCTGAGCTTCGTGTTCAGTTGGAACGAGTTCGCGGTGGCGCTCAACCTCACCATCAAGGCGACCGCGACGGTGCCGGTCGCGATCGCGAAATTCGCGCAGGATTACGAGATCCGCTACACGCAGATGGCGGCAAGCGCCGCACTGTCCATCCTGCCGGCCCTCGTTCTACTGCTCATCGCGCAACGCTACATCGTCAAGGGCCTGACGCAGGGCGCGGTGAAATAATACACACCGACGGAAACAACGAATCGCTGTCGCCCAGCACTGATGCCGCGTGCCGCGGCATGCGTCGCGTAGCACGTCATGGCCGGGCTTGACCCGGCCATCTATCGCGGCACTGTGCCGGCATGGATGGCCGGATCAAGCCCGGTCATGACATGGAATGTAGAACGCATCGGGGTGCCCATGAAGACCGTCTTCGTGCTGTTCGACTCGCTCAACCGGCATTTGCTCGGCGCCTATGGCGGAACGCGGATTCCGACGCCGAACTTCGACCGTCTCGCCGCACGCAGCCGTCGCTTCGACCGGCACTATGTCGGCAGCCTGCCATGCATGCCGGCCCGTCGCGACATGCTGACCGGCCGCCTGTCGTTCCTGCACCGAAGCTGGGGGCCGCTCGAGCCATTCGACAATGCCTTTCCGGAACTGCTGCACAGCGCCGGGATTTACAGCCATCTCGTCACCGACCATTACCACTATTGGGAAGATGGCGGCGCCACCTACCACAATCGCTACAACAGCTACGAATTCGTGCGCGGCCAGGAGGGCGACCGGTGGAAGGCCATGGTACAGCCGCATTGGGAGCGGCTGCGGGAACTGTACCACGCCCGGCAGTTCAGCACCGACCGGCGCAACCGCTTCGCCCAGGACGTCATCAATCGCGAATTCATCCGCGACGAAAAGGATTTTCCCTCCGTGCAGTGCTTCGCGCACGGCTTCGAGTTCCTCGACCGCAACAGAAACGCGGACGGCTGGCTGCTCCAGTTGGAAACCTTCGACCCGCACGAGCCGTTCTACGCACCGGCCCGGTTCAAGCAGAAATTCGATACCGGTTGGACCGGTCCGATCCGCGACTGGCCGCGCTACGGCCGCGTCGATGAACTGCCGGACGAATGCGCGGAACTCCGCGCCAACTACTACGCCGTCGTAGCGCTCTGCGATTTTTTGCTCGGTCAGTTGCTGGATTACTTCGACCGCCATGATCTGTGGCAGGATACTGCGCTCATCGTCACGACCGACCACGGCTTCCTGCTGGGCGAGCATGATTTCTGGGCCAAAAACCGCATGAACCTCTATGAGGAGATCGTGCACATCCCGTTGTTCGCGCACGATCCGCGCCACCCGGCGCCGGGTGCGAACGCAACAGCGCTGACCCAATCGATCGATCTGGCGCCGACATTCCTCGATCTGTTCGGCGTGGCACCGGCGCCCGAGATGCAGGGCCGTTCGATCCTCGACGCCGCAAACGCGGCCGCGCCACTGCGAGCAGCCGCGCTGTTCGGCTATTTCGGTGGCGCCGTCAATGTTACCGACGGGCGCTACACCTATCATCGCTTTCCGCCGGACCTGCACACGCAGGAGATTTATCAATACACGCTGATGCCCACGCATATCGCATCGCGATTCTTGCCCGAGGAGCTTGCCCAGGCAAGTCTCAGCGAGGCGTTTCCGTTCACCAAGGGCGCCAGGCTGCTGAAGGTGCCGGTGACGCAACGCTCGCCGATGTATAACAACTACGGTCCCGGCGCGCTGCTGGAAAGCGACACACGACTCTATGATCTTGCCACCGATCCGGGTCAGGCCGCGCCACGCGCCGACCCGGCGATCGAGCAGCGCCTGGTGGCAGCGATGACGCGGCTGATGGCGGCCAACGAAGCGCCGCCCGAGGCTTTTGCGCGGCTCGGCATTGCCCCTCCCGCGGACGCGCCGATTGATGCGACCGCCGGACGATGATCCCGCCGGATCTGAAAAGCCGGGTCGGCGATCCACGCCAGTTCGCCAGCGTGCGGCGCATCACGCTGGACGATGGCCCCGAGCGAGGCGTGCGGGCGCTGGCTTTTTCCACCGGTGGCGGGCTCGATTTCTGGGTCCTGTCGGATCGCTCGCTGGATATCGGTCCGCTGTGGTGGCGTGGTGAGGCGCTTGCGTGGCAGGGGCCGGCCGGTTTCCGAAGCCCGGCCTTGCACGACGCCGAAGGTGACAACGGCCTGGGTTTCGGCCGCAGCTTTTCCGGCTTCCTGGTGACCGGTGGGCTGGACCACATCCGCCATCCCGCCGATGGACAGCCGCTGCATGGCCGTTTGCCGTTCACGCCGGCCCGCGTGTTGGCCTGCGGCGAGGACTGGGAGCGCAACGACCCGATCCTGTTCTGCGAGGGGGACGTCACCCAGGCGCGACTCGGTGCCGAGGCGCTCCGCCTGCGGCGGCGCATCGAGGCGCCGATCGGCGGATCGAGCCTGACCATCACCGACAGCGTGGAAAACCTCGCAAGCACGCCAAGCCCGCAGGCGAGCCTGTATCATTTCAATCTTGGCTTTCCGGCCCTGGCAGATGGGACCGTTGTCGCCGCGGAAGGTCGCACATTGCTCGGCCCGCTGCGCGTGCCCGACGCGGCACTGCCGTCGGAGAGCGTCAGCTATCCCGCCGGCGCCGATGATCTCGCCGCTTGCACCGTGTCCACGCCGCGACCGGACGGCGGTCGGCTGAAAATCCGTTTCGCGTGGGATGCGATCTCGCTGCCGCATCTGCAACTTTGGCACAATCTGCTGCCGCGCGTTTGCGTGCTCAGCATCGAGCCGTGCACCAGCGCGCGGCGCGACGGCGGGCTCAGCGAGCAGGAACGTATCCTGGAGCCCGGCGAAACCCGTCGCTACTTCCTGCGGGTAACGGTGGAGGACGCCGCGCCATAGGCGTTGACAGCGTCGAGAGAAATCCTCCCCCTCCCTCAAGGGGAGGGGGAGAATTTTGCATTTTCCCGGCGTTGCGCGGTGTAGCGATTCTCCGGCACGCGCAAACCGAGGTGCTCACGCAGCGTGCGGCCGGTGTATTCGCGACGGAACACCTCGCGCAATGTCCGATCCGGTCCGCCGACGGAAGTGGGATGGCGTAACCGGCGCTAAGGGCCGGCCGAGGAATAACTGCGTCAGTTGACGGGCAGACCGTGCCCCATGCGTCATGGTCCGCGCAGGCGGACCATCCACGACTTGCCTTTATGTAAGCCGCAAAATCGTGGCTGGCGGGCCGGAGCCCTCCCCGGGCACTTGACCCGTGGGCCCGCCATTGGGACGTCATGCCCTCTGGGACGTGATGCCCCGCGGGACGTCATGCCAGCCGGCCCGCGCC
>JBEKNT010000520.1:0-4274 GCA_049522565.1 Acetobacteraceae bacterium | reverse complement strand
GGGCCGTAAACTCGTTCGACGCAAAAGAAATCGAGAAGGCCCAGGCGAATGGCGCCCGCACAGTCGCCGAGATGCGGGAGATGCAAATCCGTACCCTGGCCGATATCCTGGATACGCATCTGCCCGCGGGAAAAACCATCGACCTGCTCAATATCGATGCGGAGGGATGGGATACGTCAATTCTCCAATCGAACAACTGGACCCGCTACCGCCCGGCCCTGATTCTGGTGGAAGACCATACGATGACACTGACCGATGTCGAACGCAGCGCGAGCTATCGACTGCTCCGCTCTCACGGTTACGCATTATTTTCGCAGACCGCGGCGACCTCGTTTTATCGTCCCGGTTAGTAACGGTTTGCCGGCCTTCCCCCGTCCAGTGCGGCCGACAACCGCCGGATCAGCCTGGGGCTGAAGGCCGTGACGTGACGGGTTCCGCCACGCCTCCAGCCGGGGGAAGGCCAGCGGCAGCCAGCGCTTCCGCCTCCCGGTCACGCGCATCTTTGTGGTCGGGAAAGGCCGCCCGCAAGGCAGCCCACCGCTTGGCTGCTTCGGGCCAGTCCTGCCGATCATGCGCCAGCATGGCATAATCTGCCAACGGCCACGCATGGGCATGGAACCGCTCGATCGCCGCCAACGCTATCGCATCGGCCTCTTCCCACGCCCCCTGCGGCCGCAAGAGACGGATCGCCTCGACATACCCCGCCGGATCGAACGGGAAGCGCTGGCGAACGACCCCCCAGCGCCGCAATGCCTCGGCTATGTTGCCGGCGTCCTTGGCGATCTGCGCCTGCATGATGGCGATGCCTTGAGAGGTCGGGAAGCGCAGCCGCCCCGCCTCGAGCAGCGCCTCGGCCTCTGCGGTGCGCCCGAGTCTCTGTAGCGCCCACGCGGCGCTCCAGAACCCCTGAGGGTGCCTGTCGCGCAGGCTGTCCCAGCGCCGGTGGGCCTCCTCCCAGTCCCCACGCGCCTCAGCCACACGACCCCATTCCAGCAGGACGGTCATATCGCCAGGCATCATCCGCAAGGCGGACCGCAGCAGGGCCTCCGCTTCATCAAGTCGCCCGAGATGGCGCAGCGAACCGATGGCAGCGGTATAGGCCAACGTGCTGCGCGGAAATTTTTTCCGCACCACGGCCCAGCGCCGAACCGCTTCGTCGAAGTTGCGCTGGGTCTCGGCCACCATCGCATAACCCTCAAGGTAATGCGGTTGCTTGGGAAAGCGCTTCGCGCCCTTCAGGGCAAAGGCTTCAAGTTCGGCGAAATCGCCGAGGCCGAGCAGAATGTCCACGGTATCCGGACAGGTGAGAACATAGTTTGGTATCCGGGCGCGAGCGATATCCAGAAACTCTCGGGCACTTTTCAGGTCATCCACCTCCAACGACACTTTCGCACGATGCAGCGGATTGTCGTCGCGCAGCGAGAGCGTTGCCTCGTCGATAGCCGCAGCCCGTTGCATATCGCGCAAGGCGCGGTGGCGCTCCAGCCAGGCGCCGATCGGACCATCTCCGAACGGCCAGATCATTGCCGGCGCACCGCCCAGCGCAGCACGGACTCGCCGCGGGACCCGGCCGCGGGCAATGCGCTAGGCATCACGCCTCGGTGTGGCCGTGAACATTTGCCGCAGCGGCGTGGAAAGCGCGGTGCCAGACAACCATTGGCGACGAGCCGGGGCCGCCGGGTTTTGTCGGATTCGCGGCTGCGTCGGGTTTGCCAGCCTGGCTTCCGGCAAAACCACCTCGGTCGGCGGAGCGTCGGCCGCCGCCGCCCCCTGCGCCGACCGGCGTTCCTCGATGATGGCAGCCAGAATACGCTGGAGCGATTCGGCATCCGGTTGCATCACGACCGCCTTGCGTGCGGCGATCTCCGCCTCGTCGAATCGCTTCGCCGAACGTAGTGTCGCCGCGACCCGGCCGAGCAGGTTCGGATCACCCGGTTCCATGTCGCTTGCCGTGCGTGCCTCGGCCATTGCCTCCTCCACGCGACCCTGCCGTTCAAGTACAATGCCCAGCAGATGATGGCGGTGGAAGGTAGAAGGCGCGGGGGCGAGGCGCCTCTCCTGTCGCAGCGCCCGCTCGGCCCCGGCCATATCCCCCGAGTGATACAGCACAAGCCCCAGGCGGTATTGCCTGCCGCTATCCTGTGGCCTGAGCTCAACGGCGCGCTGCGCGGCAGCGACGGCTTCCGCCAGGCGGCCCTGGCGTTCCGCAACCATGCTGAGAAGGTCTTGGGCTTCCACCAGGTCCGGTTGCAGCGCCGCCGCCCGCAGCGCCGCAACTTCCGCCGCCGCGAACTCCCCGGCCTCCAACTGGGCGCGAGCCAATTTTAGCTGGCGCTGCGGATCATTCGGGTCGAGATCAGCGGCTTGCCGCACCGTCTCCGTCATTTCATCGGTGCGCCCCTGACGTTGCAGGATTTGCGCCAGCAAGTCATGGAACGGGCTCAATGCTGTCCCATTCGCGATCGCTACGCGGGCGGCGGCCTGCGCGGCACGGGCCGCTGCCTCCGCCTCCGCCAACCGCTCGGCATGCATCAGCGAAAGTGCCACGCGATAGTGCCAATGCGGATTGGTCGGCTCGATCGCCGCGGCAGCCTGCGCCTCGGCGAGCGCTTCGGCCGAGCGCCCCTGGCGCGAGAAACAATCGTACAGATCGATATGTGGTCCGGCTTCGGAGCGTAGCGTCAAGGCCCGCCGGAAGGCGGCCTCGGCCGCGGCGAAGTCACGCAACTTCACCAGCGCCGAGCCCAGCCGGCGCACCATATGCGGGTCGTCCGGCTCCAGTCGCGCGGCTTCGCGGAATGCCTCGACCGCCTCCGCGCCGCGATCCTGCCGGAACAGCGACTCGCCCAGCGCGGCGTGGAACCGGCCGACCTCGGGATCGATCGCGATCGCCTGACGAATCGCTTGCTCGCCCTCTTGCAGCGCCCCGGCCCCGGTCAACACAAAGCCGAGATGCTCGTACAGGAACGGATCTTCCGGTAGGATCTCCACCGCCTGGCGTGCCAGCGGGATCGCCTCCTCCCACCGGCCCAACTGCGCCAGGATGTTACTCAGGCTGCCGCCATAACCGGCGAGCCAGTAGGGGTTGCCCGGCATTTGCTCCACCGCCTGCTGGGCCACGCGGAGCACGCCGCTGAAATCGCCACGCTGGGCCAGCCCCTCGACCACACCCTTTTCCGGGTTGTCCGTCACCGGCGCATGAATGCATTCCCACTGCCACAGCGCCCGCTGACGCTCACGTGAAGCGGCCTCCGTCTGCCCCACGCGGTCCAGAGCGTCGGCCAGCCAGTCGCGCAAATAGCGCAGCTGAATCCGGCGGATGTCGCCGCGGCGCGCGGCGGCTCGGGCCCAAACCACCGCCTCCTCCGGGCCGAGCGAGTCGAGGATCTCCTTCAGTGCCGGCACATGCAGGTAATGCGTCTTGGTCTCGTCGAGCTTGGTGCTGTTGATGATCGCGAAATTGCTGAAGTCGCTGCGGTAATGGATGAAGTGATCGCAGGCGCTGAGGCACCATATATCGTTGACCGCATCCGACAGGATGTTGAAGTCATGGCCGTGCGCGCGGATCCAGGCCGCCATTTCCTGGTCCAGCAACCGTGACGCCAGAGAAAACGAATTAGGCAGCCTTGCCTTGACGTAGCTGACGAACTCCGCGTCGTCACTGGTCACCAGGAATGCGGGATTGGCGTAGCCCGCCTGTTGCGCCACCTGAAGCGCGGTCGCGACGTAGCGATCCTTCACCTCCTGATAGCGTTCCTCATAGTCGGGCGTGAGTGCCTTGGTCATCCGTTCGGTGATTTCGCCAAAAGCGCTGCGGTAATGCAGCCCGATGACCGGGCCGGACCATTCCGGGCGGCTCATCGCAGCGTGCCAGGACTCGAGCAGTTTGCCGCGCAGCCCCACGTGGAAGGTGAGGTCCCGGCGCCTGGTTCGCTCTTCAAACGGTCTGCCGGGCACCAGGCAGGGGATCAGCAGCACCCGCTCGGTGAACGGCTGGTCAACGTTCAGGCGCTCGGTTTCCACCTGGAGGAAGTGCAGATCGTCGTCCTTGCGCAGGCGATCGACCACATCGAGATCGGTGATAACCTCCATATCGGGCGGCAGTTGCAGCGAGAAATGTTCGAAGAACGCCGCGTGCCTGTCACCGCTGGCGTACAGATAGTCTCGCATGTCCAAGGCCAGAACCCGGCCCGTCATATAGGCGTAATAGGCGCTGTTCAGCACCGCGGTGAGCAGATGCCCAAGACCTACGCCTCTGGTGACGAACAGGACAT
>JBEKNT010000519.1:0-4277 GCA_049522565.1 Acetobacteraceae bacterium | reverse complement strand
GAAGGGTCCCAAGGGCTTCGCCCTTGGCGGGGATCCAAGGGGCAGAGCCCCTTGGTGGGGTTTCAGGGGCGAAGCCCCTGTCTTGCTTGCTTCACCCGATTGCCCGGATCAGCCCCGCGCCAGTGCCCGCCTACCCGCCCAACCGGCGCCAGGCCAGCCTTATCGGTGCCGCCCGGTAGGCGTCCAATCCCCGTCCCGGCGGTGGCGTCCCTCCACCCGGGACCGTCTGCGGCAAGATCCGCACCCCGGCGCTGTGCCGCGGCGGCGGCGGGAACAGGCCCGGACCCAGCGTTGCCCCCCAGGCCTGCGCCAGGGCGATCCGTGGCGCCGCCTCCGCCAGTCGCTGCTCTTCCGGCCAGACGGCCATCACTTTCTGCTGATACGCCGCTCCCAGGTCGGGAGTCGCGGAGTGATACAGCGCGGTGGCCGCGGGCCATGTCCCGGTCTGGCCATGCAGCTCCACCAGGAACCGCCCCGCGTAGTCGGCGTTCGCCATCGGATCGAAGGCCTGCTCCAGGCTGTTGAAGGCGGTCGGGTGGTGCAACAGGTTGACCTGCATGCAGCCCACGTCGATCGAGTGCATGCCGCGCGCCTGCAATGCCCGCACCGCGGCGATTGCCTGTTCCTTGCTGTCATAAAACGCGCCCTGACCCTCGGCATCCACGGTCCAGGGCCAGGGATGCAGCGCCCCGCTGACGGGGTCGTGCCGCCCGCTTTCCACCCGGCCGATCGCCGCCATCAGGCCGGGAGGTATGGCGTGCGCCCGTCCTGCCGACTCGATCGCCTGCTGACAAAGCAAGCCGGGTTGGCCGCCGGAAAGGGCGATCGGGTCGGCCGAGGCCCACTGACCGGCCAGGCAGAGCAGTAAGGCAAACACGAGGAGGCGCATGCCCGGAGCCTAGGGTGCAAAGATGAACAGATCCTTGCCGCCCTGACGTTCCTCTTGCCCCTTTTCCCGGTCGGCGCTCCCCGACATCCCGCTGTAATGCTGCGTTGCAAAAAATCGCTTGCAGACGAATGACCGGCGGCCTAGGTTGTGCGTCGCAGCAATGCGGCCCCTGGCCGCGCTGTCTGCTTTCTTGGACGTTTCCTCCCTAAACTTGGCGGCCCCACAAGGGTCGCCATTTTTTTGCCCTGGCTGCCCGCGGTTGGGCCGGGCGAATCAGCGGGGGAGCAGCCCGGCGGCGGTCTGCGCAATCGCCGCGACCAGCGCGGTGATGTCCTGCTGGACCGCAGCGAAACGAGCCAGCCGCTCGATGCGCGCCTCGTCCATATAGAGTTCCCGCGCAATCTCCAGTTGCACCACGTGGACCTGTTCGCGGGGCCTCCCGTAATGCCGCGTGATGTAGCCGCCGGCATAGGGGTCGTTGCGGCGGACCACGTAGCCCAGCTCGGTCAGGGTGCGATCGATGAACTGGGTCACCCGAGGGTTGCAGGCGGTGCCGTGCGCATCGCCCAGCACGAAATCGGTCTTGCCGCCCGGCCGTCCGGCGCCGTACGACGGCATCGAGTGGCAGTCCACCAGCAGGCACGCCCCGAACATCGCGCGCGTCCCGGCGATCAGCGCCTCCAGCGTCTCGTGGAACGGCTGCCAGAACTGGTGCACCCGCCGCTCGGCCTCGGCGAAGGGCAGCTTGCCGCGATAGATCGTCTCGCCCGAGGCGACGATGCGGGCGATCGTCCCCAGCCCGGCGCCGACCCGCGCGCTCGTGGTGTTCACCCAGGGCGGCAACTGGTCGGCGAACATCGCCGGATCGAGTTCCCAGGGCTCGCGGTTGGCGTCGCAGAAGGCGCGCGGAAACGTGGCCGCGACCAGCGGCGCGCCATGCTCCGGCGCGGCGGCGAACAGGTCGTCCACGAACCCGTCCTCGCTGCGCCGCAGACTGAGCGGATCGAGCCGCGCGGCGGCAAGGAAGTCGGCGGGGTAGGCACGCCCCGAATGCGGCGAGGCGAAAATCACCGGGACCATCTGGCGCGCCGGACGCGATACCAGGACCGGGGCGGTCTCCTGGGACAGGGCGGGGGCGACGGGCAGGTCCATTTCCCTATTCAAGCGGTGCCGCGGCGCTCTGTCACGCGGCAAGCGTGCCGAAACCATACAACATGCGTGCGAAGCTCCCCGGGCCGGATCGCGGAGGCCACCCGAAGCTTGCCAAGGCCACCCGCGACGCTTGCGGAGGCGCGGTGGGGCGCTTAGAAACCGCCTCGATAGCGGCGGATGGGCGCGTAGCTCAGCGGGAGAGCATCGCCTTGACATGGCGGGGGTCACAGGTTCAATCCCTGTCGCGCCCACCATCCTCCGTGATTTCATCTACAAACAGTTGATTTCGTGCGGTCCTCCGGCGCAGTGAGGAACGGTCATGACCTGGACGTTGCTCGACCTGGCCGGCTCCGTCGCGTTGCTGCTGTGGGGTGTGCACATGGTGCAGACCGGCATCCAGCGCGCCTTCGGCCCGGAGTTGCGGCGCTGGCTGGGCTCCGCGCTGCACAACCGGCTGGCCGCCTTCGCCGCCGGGCTGGGCGTGACCGCAATCCTGCAAAGCAGCACCGCCACCGGCCTGATGGTCGCCGGCTTCGCCGCCGGCGGCGCCGTGGCGTTGCAGCCGGCGCTGGCGGTGATGCTCGGCGCCAATGTCGGCACCACGCTGATCGTGCAGGCCTTCTCCTTCGACGTGGCGGGCGTCGCGCCGGCCCTGATTCTGCTCGGCGTGGTGCTGTTCCGCCGCGCCGGATCGACCCGCGCGCGCGATCTGGGGCGGGTGGCGATCGGCCTCGGCCTGATGCTGATGGCGCTGCGCACGCTGGTCACGCTGGTGACGCCCTATGAGGACATGCCGAGCATGCGGCTGGTGCTCGGTGCGGTCGCGACTCAGCCGGCGCTGGACGTGCTGCTGGCGGCGGGGCTGACCTGGGCGGCGCATTCCTCGGTCGCCGTCGTGCTGCTGGTGATGTCGTTCGCGGCGAAAGGCGCCGTGCCGCCGGAGGCCGCTTTCGCCCTGGTGCTCGGCGCCAACCTCGGCACCGCGATCAACCCGGTGCTGGAGGGTGTGTCGGGCGACGACCCGGTGGCGCGGCGGCTGCCGATCGGCAACCTGTTGAACCGGCTGCTCGGGGTGGTCGTCGCACTGGCACTGCTGCCGCGGCTGGCGCCGCTGTGGGTGACGCTCGACCCCGATCCGGTGCGCGAGGTCGCCGACTTCCACACCGCGTTCAACCTGCTGCTGGCAGTGATTTTTCTGCCGTTGCTGGGGCCCTGGGCGGGGCTGCTGCGCCGGCTGCTGCCGGCCCGGGTGGAACCGGACGACCCGGGCCAGCCGCGCTACCTGGATCAGGCGGCGCTGGAGACTCCGCCGATCGCCCTGGCGGGGGCGGCGCGCGAGGCGCTGCGCATGGCCGATGCGCTGGAAACCATGCTGACCGGCGCGGCCGAGGCGCTGACCGGCACCGATCGTCAGCGCATCGCCCAGGTGCGCCGGCTGGACAACGTGCTGGACAAGCTGAACGGCGCCATCCGGGCGTACCTGACGTCGCTCGACGCCGATGCCTTGACCGAGGCGGACGATCGGCGGCTGTCCGAGGTGCTGGTGTTCGTCACCAACCTGGAGGCGGCGGGCGACGTGGTGGACCGCTCCATCATGGGCTACGTGGCGCGCCGCCTGAAGCGCGGGATCCCGCTGTCGGCCGCGGAACAGGCGGAGGTGAGCAAGGTGCTGCGGCGGCTGGCGGGCACGGTGCGGGCCGCCTCCGCGGTGTTCATGACCGAGGACGCGCGGGCTGCCCGGCTGCTGGTGGCGGAGAAGGAGGCGTTCCGGGAGATCGAAAGCGCCGCCACCGCGGCGCATTTCGCCCGGCTGCGCGGCACGGCGGGGGCGGACGCGAGCGCGCTGAACCTGGACCTGCTGCGCGAGTTGAAGCGGGTGAACAGCCACCTGGTGGCGGCGGCGGCCTATCCGGTGCTGGAGGGTCAGGGCGAACTGCTGCCGAACCGGTTGCGGGCGGAGTCGTAGGGCGGAACTCGCCCGAGGCGTCGCAGGGACGTCTCGTTTCCTGGCAACGCAGACGGTGACGCGTGGGGCGGGAATTGGCCGGACCGGATGCGGGGCTGGCGGGGCCACGGGCAGTCGGTGAGTTTGGACGTTACCTGCGGACCCAAAAGCACCAGCGTCGAACGAGCGCTTCGACTGCTACCGTTAAGAGTTATCGGACGCCCTGGACGCCTGCCGACACGGACCGCGCGCGACGCTGGGACGGCAGGCGGCCAGGGCGTCCGATAAGGC
>JBEKNT010000518.1:0-4299 GCA_049522565.1 Acetobacteraceae bacterium | reverse complement strand
TGCGATACACGTTGAAACTCTGCTCCGTGGCCCTCCGTGGCTCTCCGCACTTCCTCCGTGTTAAAATCTTGCGGACCCGCCGCAGGCACGAGAGACGCGGCCCGGCACGTCGGACAAACCCGGCCACCGCTTCGCTCCTTGCAGTGAGACACGACAAAGGAAACGCCAATGCCTGATCCCGCCTGGCTGTTCGGCCCCGCGCGCCCACACCGCCCCTGCATCATGGCGCAGCAGCACGTGGTGGTGTCGGGGCACTACTACGCGTCGCTGGCGGGGCTGCAAATCCTGGAAGCCGGCGGCAATGCGATCGACGCCGGGGTCGCGGTCGGCCTGGCGATCGACGTGCTGGAAAGCCAGTTCGTCGGGTTCGGCGGCGTCGCGCCGATCATGGTGCATCTCGCCGATAGCGACACAGTGCAGGTGATCAGCGGCGTCGGCCCGTGGCCGCAAGCCGCCGACCTCGAGCATTTCCATCGCGCATTCGGCGGCCGCATCCCCGATGGCCTGTTGCACACCGTGGTGCCGGCAGCGCCCGCCAACTGGATCGAGGCGTTGGCGCGCTGGGGCACCATGCGGTTCAGCGACGTCGCCGCGGCAGCGATCCGTTTCGCGCGCGACGGGTTTCCCGCCTATCCGTTCTTCGTCGAAATCCTCGCGGACAAGCGGCACGAGTTCGAGAAATTCCCGACCACCGCGGCGATCTTCCTGCCAGGCGGACGGGTGCCGGAGATCGGGGAAAAATTCGTCCAGGCCGATCTGGCGCGGTCGCTGCAATACATGGCGGACCAGGAACAGGCCGCGCATGGCAACCGGCTGGCCGGGCTCGCCGCGGCGCATGATGCGTTCTATCGCGGCGACATCGCCGCGGCGATCGTGCGGCATCAGACGGAGAACGGTGGCTGGCTGCGTGCCGACGACCTTGCGGCGTTCCGCGCCCGCGTCGAACCGCCGTGCCGCACGCGCTTCGGAGAATTCGATGTGTACGGCTGCGGCCCCTGGTCGCAGGGACCGATGGTGTTGCAGGCGCTGAACATCCTGGAAGGCATCGACCTGCGCAGCATGGGCCATAATTCGCCGGCCTATATCCATGCGGTGACCGAGGCCCTGAAGCTCGCCGCCGCCGACCGCGAGGCGTATTTCGGCGATCCGGATTTTTCCCCCGTGCCGCTCGCGGCGCTGTTGGCGAAGGACTATGCCGCGCGGCGCCGCGGCTTGATCGATCCGGCGCGCGCCTGGCCGGAGATGCCGCCGGCGGGAGCGGTCGGCGGGGTGACACCACCGCCCTGGCGACCCGACCCCTCCGCCGGTTCCGGCGCAGAGCAGGTGGGAGCGAAGCCGGCAACGTCGTTTCTGTGTGTGGCGGATCGGGCGGGCAACGTGTTCGCCGCCACACCGAGCGACGGGACGATCGGCGGACCGGTGGTGCCGGGCACCGGCATTCTGCCGTCGATGTGGGGCTCGCGTGGCTACAGCGGACGCGACCATCCGGGGCGGGTCGGTCCCGGACGCCGGCCGCGCATGTCGGCCAATCCGGCGATCGCCATCCAGCCAGGCAAGCTGGTGATGCCGTTCGGCTCGCCGGGCAGCGAGGTGTTGGGGCAGGCGATGGTGCAGGCGTTCCTCAACCAGGCGGTGTTCGGCATGGACCCGCAATCCGCCTGCGAGGCGCCGCGCTTCGCCAGCTATTCCTGGCCCGAATCGACGCTGCCACACAGCTACCTGCCGGGCGTGTTGCGCGTCGAACGCGATATCGGCGAGGCGACCGGCGCGGCCCTGGCAGCGCTGGGCCATCACGTGGAATGGTGGCCGGAACGCAAATACGCCGCGGGTTCGGTGACGACGATCCAATCGGATCTGCGCACCGGGGTGAAATGGGCGGGGGCCGATCCGCGGCGCTCGGCCTACGCGATCGGATGGTGAGAACGATGCAAGATCCGCTGAAGCCTGCCGCGCGGCTGGACTACGAAGCCAGCATCGACCGGCCTCGGCTGGCGCTGCCGGGGGGCAAACGCGTCGCCGTCTATATCGTCGTGAACGTGGAGCACTGGGAAATCGAACGCGCCATGCCGCGACAGGTGCTGACCGCGCCGCAGGGGGCTTCCGTGCTGCCGGACCTGCCCAACTGGGCGTGGCACGAATACGGCATGCGCGTCGGCTTCTGGCGGTTGAAGGCAGCGCTGGATGCGCATGGCATCGCGCCGTCGATGACGATCAACGGCACGGTGCCGGCGGCGTATCCGCGCGTGGCGCGAGCGGCGCGCGAGGCGGGCTGGGAATTCATGGGGCATGGCTGGCGGCAGATGGCCACGCACCTCGTGGAGGACCAGCGCGCAATGATCCGCTCCACCATGGACGCGTTGCGCGAGGCCGGCGGGCACGACGTGGTCGGCTGGCTGGCGCCCGGCCTGACCGAGACGCCGGGCTCGCCCGACCTGCTGGCGGAGGCGGGGATTCGTTACTGTGCCGACTGGGTGGTGGACGACCTGCCGTGCACGTTGCGCACCGCGCACGGGCCGCTGCTGACCATGCCGTACAGCGTCGAGCTGAACGACATCCCGATGATGATGATCCAGCACCATGCGGCGCGCGAAATGTTCGACCGCACGGTGGCGCAGTTCGACCGGCTGTATACCGAGGCGGAGACGCAGGGCGCCAAAGTGATGGGACTGGCGGTGCATCCGTATATCAGCGGCGTGCCGCACCGCATCGGCTGGTTCGAACAGGCGCTGGCGCATATGGCGCAACGGGAGGGAACGCTGTTCTGGCAGGGGCGGCAGATCATGGAGTGGTATCTGCGGGCGACGCAGGAGTGAGGCGGCATGGGGAACGCCCGCCAGGGCGATCCATAGACCTGTAAAACCTTGCCGGCTGATTACCCCGCCATGTCCGCGGCCCAGCGCGTCACCACCGCGCAGCCGGCGGCGAAATCCTCCATCCGCATCGCCTCGTGCGGATTATGGCTGCCGTTCTGGTTGCGCACGAACAGCATCCCGGCCGGCACGCCAGCCTGAGCGAACGCCGCCGCATCGTGGCCGCCGCCGGATGGCATGACGCGATAGGCGACACCCAGTGCCTCAGCCGCGCGGACCAGACCCTGCTGCACGCCGGCATCCATCGGGCTCGGCTGGCTGCCGGTCTCCTCGCCGAGTTCGAATCGCACGCCGCGGCGCGCCTCGATCGACCCGATCAGCCGGTGCAGTTCGGCGAACATCGCATCCACCGTGGCCGGCCGCACGCTGCGTACATCGAGTTGGAACCGCGCCTCGCCGGGGATCTTGGTAAAACCGGCGTCCTCCGTCGTCGCCAGCACGCAGAAGGTGCAGACCAGCCGATGACCCTGCGTTTCCAGCACTGCCCAATGCTCGTCCAGCCGGTGCGCCAGTTCCGCCAGCGCAATGGCGGCGTCGCGCCGATAACGCCGCGGCGTGGCGCCGGAGTGGTTGTACTCGCCCACCACCCGGGCCGCGCGCAATCGCCGAGATCCGGGAATTCCGCTGACCACGCCTACCGGAATCTCCTCCGCATCCAACACCGGCCCCTGCTCGATATGCAATTCGAGATAGGCTTCGGTATTCGCCGCCGAAAGTTTTCCCTTGCCCGCGCGTACCGCATCGGGATCGAAACCCAGCGCGCGCATGTGGTCCTCCAGCGTACGGCCCGTATCCATACGGCGAACCGCCAGCACCTCCGGTGGCAGGCGGCCGAGCGCGGCGCGGCTGCCGGGATAGCTGGTGGGAAACCACGCACCGGCTTCCTCGGCGCGGATCGCCAGCACGGTGATATCGCGCGACGGCTGGAAACCGGCGGCGCGCATGCCCGCCACCGCCGCCAATCCCGCCAGCACGCCGGCCGCGCCATCGTAGTTGCCGCCCTGCGCGACCGAGTCCAAATGACTGCCCAGGACAATACGTTTCGCTACCCGATCCGCACCCGGCAGCGTCATGTAAAGATTGCCGGCGGCGTCGTTGCCGGTTTCCAGGCCCAGCGCCTCGGCTTCTGCTCTTACCAGCGCATGCGCCACTTGCTCGCCCGGCCCGTAAGCCTCGCGCGTGATGCCGACACCGTCGAAGGTTTTCGCGCGCAACGCATCGAACAGCCGTGCCGCGAGTTCGACATCGGGAGTGAGGTTGGTGCGCATGCTGGCCCTCCGCATCACGTCGGAAGCTTGCGCCGCCCCCACCCCTTCCGCAACCGCGCCTGGTTGGCCATAAATCGGGCAACGAGGAGGCCAACCATGAAACCACGCCTGGTGCTCGCGGCGCTGATGCCGCGCGACGTCGTGACGCGCGCGCGTGCCGA
>JBEKNT010000517.1:0-4301 GCA_049522565.1 Acetobacteraceae bacterium | reverse complement strand
AAACCGGCGTCAAACTGAACTACGACGTCTACGACAGCCTGGAAACCTTGGAGGCCAAGCTGCTCACCGGCCATTCCGGTTATGACATCGTGGTGCCCAGCGACGAACCGAGCTTCTCCCGGCTGATCCGCGCCGGCGCGCTGGCACCGATCGACCATGCGAGCGTGCCGAACTGGCGCAACCTCGATCCGGCGCTGATGCAGCGTGTCGCCCGCGCCGATCCCGGCAATGCGCATGGCGCGATCTATCTGTTCGGTAGCACCGGCCTCGGCATCGAGCCTGACAAGATCCGCGCGCTGGCGCCGGATGCGGTGCTCGACAGTTGGGATCTGCTGTTCAAGCCGGAAAACGCCCGCCGGCTTGCATCATGCGGCATCGTCATGCTCGATTCGGAAATCGACGTGATCCCGTCGGTGCTGCATTATCTCGGCAAAAGCCCCGACAGCACCGATCCCGGCGACCTGGCAGCGGTCGAACAGGTGCTGATGCGCATCCGTCCCTACATTCGCAATTTCGCGTCCGGCGGCACGCTGGAAGCGCTGGCTGCTGGCGAGGTGTGCCTGGCACTGGATTATTCCGGCGATGTGGCGCAGGCGGCGGCGCGCGCGGCGGAGGCACATCGCGGAATCACAGTGCGTTTCGTGGTACCGAAGGAAGGCGCGCAGATCGGTTTCGACATGCTGGCCATTCCCGCCGACGCGCCGCACCGGGACGACGCACTGAAGTTCATCAATTACCTGCTCCAGCCGGACGTGATGGCCGGCATCACCAACACGGTGCGTTATCCCAACGCGGTGCCGGCCAGCCGCGCGATGATCCGTCCGGATTTGCTGAGCGATCCTGCGGTCTATCCCACGCCCGAGGCGATGGCGCACCTGTTCCAGATCGGCCCGGTGCCGCTCGCCGCCGAACGCGCGCGGACGCGCATGTGGGCCCGGGTCAAAGCGGGGTCGCAATGATCTCCCCCTCTCCTCGTGGGAGGGGGTTGGGGGGCGGGGTGCTTACAGCCACGGTTCTTGGCAGTTTGAACCCCACCCCCCAGCCCCCTCCCACAAGGGGAGGGGGAGAATCAGCCTCGCCACTGCTGCGCATCGAGGGCCTGACCGTTCGTTACGGCGCCACCGACGCGCTGCACGGACTCGACCTGACCGTGCGCCACGGCGAATTGTTCGTGTTGCTCGGCGTCTCCGGCTCCGGCAAGACCACGTTGCTGCGCGCCATCGGCGGGTTCGTGCAGCCGGTGGCCGGACGCATCTTGCTCGACGACATCGAACTCGCGTCGCTGCCGCCGCACCGGCGGCCGGTCAACACGATGTTCCAGTCCTACGCGCTGTTCCCGCATATGAGCGTCGCGACCAACATCGGCTTCGGCCTGCGCCAGCAGCGCCGCCCGCGCACCGAGATCGCCGCGCGCGTCGCCGAGATGCTCGCGTTGGTGCGCCTCGAGGATTTCGCCGACCGTCGTCCGCACCAGCTTTCCGGCGGTCAGCAGCAGCGCGTGGCGCTGGCACGCTGTCTCGCACCCAATCCGCGGCTGCTCTTGCTCGACGAGCCGCTATCGGCGCTCGACCGCAACCTGCGCATCGAAACGCGCGGCGAACTGGCGCGGCTGCAACGGCGTCTCGGCACCAGCTTCATCCTGGTGACCCACGACCAGGAGGAGGCGCTGACCTTGGCCGACCGTATCGGCGTGATGCAGGGCGGCCGCCTGGCCCAGGTCGGCTCGCCGGCCGAGGTCTACGAACGTCCGAACAGCCGCTTCGTCGCAGAGTTCCTCGGTGCCGCCAACATCCTGCCGGCCGTTGCGCAACCGGACGGGTTGCGGCTGCCGGGGCTCGGCGTAACGGTGCGCACGGCGACACCGGCCGCGCCCGGGCCGGCGTTGCTGGCGTTGCGTCCGGAACGTCTGCGTATTGGCCCGACGGAGGCGCCGAACCGCCTGACCGGCGTCGTGACGGAACGTTCCTACGCCGGCGAGACGCTGACCCACAGCGTGCGCCTGCCCAACGATACGGTGTTGCGCGTCACCCAGGCGCTGCATGACGGATTGGGTGCGGTACATCCCGCGATGGGCGAGAGCGTCACGCTGTCCTGGCAACCGGATGCGTGCATCGTGTTGCGCGAATGAAACGGTATCAGATTGGTTTGGGTGTGGATGTGAATGTGGACGTGACTCCCCCTCCCCTTGGGGGAGGGGGTTGGGGGGAGGGGTGCGTACAGCCGACGACAGAGGGTGTACGCACCCCTCCCCCCAACCCCCTCCCTCAAGCGGAGGGGGAGTAGCGGCTTGCGGCAACTTCCATGCTGCGCACCCGCACGCTTGTTCTTGTCATCCCCTGGGCCTGGCTGGCGCTGTTTCTGCTGGCGCCCACGGCCGTCGTGCTGAAAATCGCTCTGTCCGCGCCAGCCGACGGCGTGCCGCCCTACACGCCGCTGCTGCACTGGATCGGCGGCATCCCGCAGCTCGACGCCACCTGGGACAATTTCGCGCTCATCCTCAACGATCCGCTCTATCGCGACGCCTTCGTGCTCAGCCTGCGCGTGGCCGGGTTTTCGACGCTGGTCTGCCTGCTGGCCGGCTACCCGATGGCCCTGGCCATTGCGCGCGCGCCCGAGCATCGGCGCAACGCCCTGTTGCTCGCGCTGATGCTGCCGTTCTGGACCGGCTTCCTGATGCGCATCAACGCCTGGATCGGCCTGTTGCAGGACGACGGCTGGATCAACGCCGCCCTGGTGTTTTGTCACCTGTCGCCGGTCCAGCTGCTGTACACCGACAACGCAATGTATATCGGCATCGTCTATACCTATCTCCCGTTCATGGTGCTGCCGCTCTACGCCCGGTTGTCGCGCCTCGACCCGACATTGCTCGAGGCCGCCGGCGATCTCGGCGCCCCGCCATGGCGCACCTTCCTGTCGGTGACGCTGCCGCTGTCGCTGCCCGGAGTCTGGGCCGGCGCGCTGCTGGTGTTGGTCCCGGCAGTCGGCGAATACGTCATCCCGGAATTGCTCGGCGGCCCGCAGGCGCAACTGATCGGCCGCGTGCTGTGGGACGAGTTCTTCGCCAACCGCGACTGGCCGACCGCGGCGGCGCTGGCCTGCATGCTGCTGGTAGTCCTGCTGCTTGTTCCCGCCTGCGGGCTGCGGCTCTTCCTGTCATTGCGAGGCGCGCGGCGACGCAGCAATCCCCCGCCTGGGGAGCCGATGCTCGCCATGCAGGACATTGCTCCGTCGCCGCGCTTCTCGCAATGACAGGGGAGTGATGCTTTGCGTCCTCGCTTTTTCCTGATGACCTGGCTGATCGCCTGCTACGCCTTCTTCTACGCGCCGATCGCGTTCCTGATCGTGCTGAGCTTCAACGCCTCGCGCCTGGTCACCGCCTGGGCGGGGTTTTCGCCCCGCTGGTATGTTACGCTCGCGCACGACCGCGGCCTGATCGACGCGGCACTGCTGTCGCTGCGGATTGCCGCCTTGTCCGCCACGCTGGCGCTGATCGTCGGTACGCTGGCGGGATACGCGCTGGCACGCTTCGGCCGCTTCCGCGCGCGCGCCGCCTTCGCCGCCGCGGTCGCCGCGCCGCTGGTGCTGCCGGAGGTCATCACCGGCCTGTCGCTGCTGCTGCTGTTCGTCACGCTGGAGCAAACGATCGGCTGGCCGGCGCAGCGCGGTGCGATCACGGTGACCCTGGCGCATGCCTCGGTCTCGGTGGCGTATGTCGCGGTGGTGGTGCGCGCGCGCCTGGCCGATGCCGGCACCACGCTGGAGGAGGCGGCGACGGATCTCTACGCTCCGCCCTGGCGGGCGTTTGCGCTGATAACCGTGCCGCTGCTGGCGCCGGCGCTGATCTCCGGCTGGCTGCTGGCATTTACGCTGTCGCTGGACGACGTGGTGGTGGCGAGTTTCACCTCGGGTCCGGGCGCTTCGACGCTGCCGATGGTGGTGTTTTCCACGCTGAAGCTGGGTCCCACGCCGGAGCTTTATGCGCTGGCGACGGTGATCGTGGCGCTGGTGACGGTGCTGCTGGCGGTGGTGGCGCGGGTGCAGCGCGGACGATAGCGCGCGCGATCGGTGCCTCGGCGATCGTGGAAAAAGTACCCCAACCGTATTGACCGGTTCGTGTCTGTGCTGTAGCATTCTGCCATCGGATCGCGTGGCGCCGGGGGCCGGCGTACAAAGCTGTGTGTCTGGCTGTGTCATGGCTGTTGCGATGAGGTGGTCCAATGAGCGGTATGACTGGCGACGATCGGGACGATTGCGTCGACCTCGTGGGCTGGACGATTCGAGACGCCATCCGCCGGGATGTC
>JBEKNT010000516.1:0-4308 GCA_049522565.1 Acetobacteraceae bacterium | reverse complement strand
GACGGTATCGTGAAATAAAGCGGCACGGCGCATCTCGCCAGCCGGCCCCGCGACTGGCGCCGGGACCTTCCCTGCCGCCGCGTCCGCCGCTTCAGTGCCCGGTCATGTCGTAGGCCCGGACCGTCAGCCCGTTCAGCGCCGCCTCCACGACCGCCGGCACATTGGCCCGCTCGCTCTCCGCCAGCAGCCGGTTGCGGACCTCCACGAAGGTCGGGGTGGGGCCGGGCCGCCGCGCCTCCGATCGCAGCACGAACCAGCCGACGGCGGTGCGAACCGGGAACGGCGTCACCTCGCCCGGCCGCAGCGCGAACAGTACGGCGCCCACCTCGGGGCCCAGCGCATCGCGGCGCACGAACCCGAGATCCCCGCCCTTGACGGATGTCCCGTCCTTGCTCGACTGCCGCGCCAAGGCGGCGAAGTCCCCCCCGGCCGCGAGCCTGGCGATGATGTCCTGTGCCTCGGCCTCGGTCGGCACCAGGATCACCCCGCCGTGCACCTCCTCCGGGCCGGGTTTGCCTTTGATTTCCGCGTCATAGCGGGCCGACAGCATCTGATCCGTCACCCGCTTGGCGGTCTCCTGGTGCAGGTAAGCGTCCTCCAGCACCCGGTTCGCCGCCTCCCGCATGTGGCGCGCCACGGTGGGATCCGCGGCGAGACCGCCGGCATGCGCGCGGACCACCAACGCCTCGCGCTCGATCGCCCCGCGCAGGGCCACAGGATAAAGTGTCTCGAGCGAGTTCCCGGCGCCGCCCCCGGGCATGGCGCGGATCGCGTCGCCGACCTCCGACAGATGGATTGTCTGGCCCTCGACCTCTGCCACCACCGGATCGGTATCCGGTTTTGCCGGGCCGTTATCCATGCCCACCGCCCCGGGCGGCGGCGGGCCGGATTGCGCCCGGCCACCGGCCGGCATGCCGGCGAACGCCAGCGCGGCGCAAGCCGCCAGGACACGCAATGCAACCCCAGGAATTCGCATGATCCGCCTACCCGAACGCGCCAGGCGCCCATCATGCGAGAGCACTATTCCCTTCCGCAAGGACGGTGCGTCTCGATCGTCGAGAATCGTGCCGGGCTTGTGGGCATTCCTTTCGCTCCGCTTACGGTCGCAGCCCGGCGGCAAATCCGGTCGCCTCCACCTCTCCCGGGAAACGGGTTGCGCCGCGCAGCGGATCGACCCGCCGCGTAGCGCCGGGTGGGCGGCGGAACGCATCGAAGATCGGCGCGGATCGCCCCTCGCCCTGGCCGCTGCGCGACGTGACCTCTCCCGCGCGTGGCGCGGCAGAGGTGTACGGCTATTCCGCGGCCAGCTTTTGCGTCTTCTCGTCGTCGGGATTGACCGGGGCAGGCGGCAGGCCGCCCTTCGGCTGCGGGTCTTCGACGTAACGGAATTTCGGCTTGCTGTTCCACGGCCCGCGCTCGTCCTGGCCATGCGACAGGTTGAACACCACATCCACCGTTTCGTCCGGCTGGACCGTGCCGAAATACGGGTCGTCCAGCTTGCCCATGCGGTCCAGCGCCGCCATGAACATCTGCGCGTGAGTGATCTCGCGGGTCAGCAGGTGGTGCAGCACCTTGGTGGTGCCTGCGTCCTTGGACAGCTTCATCAGCGCTTCGTAGGTTTGCCGCGCGCCGGCCTCGGACGCGATGTTGGAGCGTAGGTCGCGCACCACGTTGCCGCCTTCATTGATATAAGCCGCGGTCCAGGCGTGGCCCTGGCTGTCCACGAAATGCGGTCCCATGCCGCGAATGCGGAACAGCGGCGCGGCATACACGTCCTTCTGGTCCAGCTTGCTCGTATGTTGCTCGATCAGCTTGCCGACCATCTCCAGATGGCTGAACTCCTCGATCGCGATGTCCTGCAACATGTCGCGAATGCCGGCGTCGGTGATGTGGAAGGACTGCACCCAATAGGTCAGCGCGGCGGTCAGTTCGCCGGTCGCGCCGCCGAATTGCTCCAACAGGTACTGGCCATAGCGTGGGTCGGGCTTGTCGACCTCGACCGGCATCATGGTCTCTTTGCGATGGAAGAACATGCACTGGCTCCCGCGGGTGGTGTCCGGCGGCAACGCGCAACAGGCGGGCACAGTTCCTCAGGGCCGGTCGCTGAGGGCCGGAACCAGGCCGGGGCTCACGCGGCTGCGCGGGGTCGGCGGCGGCGGCACCCATGGCCGCGCGCCGCGTTCGGCGCGATCGGTCAGCACGCGGGCGCTGCCGGGATCGAGCCAGATCGCCACGGCGCCGTCGCGCCACACGGTGAAGCGATCGACCAGCTTCGGCCAGGGCTTCGGACACAACCCGCGCGCCGGCTCGGCGGCAACGATCACCGAGCTCGCCGCGCAGCCGTCCGGATGCGTCGCCCCGCGCACCAGCATCGCCGCCGGCGTATCCGCGTGTGGCCGCAACAGGCATTGCTCGGCCGCGCAGACGATCGTGCCGTCCGCGACGGTGCCTTCGGTCGGCATCGGATGCGGCGCGCCCATCGCCCAGTATTGCAGCCACGCGTCGCGGGTGAACTTCGACGCGCCGGAGCCGGACTGCAGCCAGACGCCGGCATCGGTGCGCACCGCGATCAGCCGCGCGTCGTTGGACACCAGCAGGTCGGGCGGCCGCACCAGCGCCGGCGACGCCAGGCCCAGCGCGATCGCCGCCAGCCCGGCCAGCCGCAACCGCGTCTGCCACAGCCCGAGCCACGCAATGCCGAGCGACAGCACCGCCAGCCCCCAGGCCGGGATATGCGGCACGTCTACGGTCGAGGCCGGCCAGGATGCGGTGGTGCGCGCGACCCAGACCACCGCCTCGGCGCCCCATCCCATCGGCTTCAGCAGCAGGAATTCCAGCCCGAACGGCATCAGCGGCAGCGACAGCACCCCTGCCGGCAGCACCCACAGCGCGGTCAGCGGCACCGCCGCCATGTTGGCGATCACGAAATAGACCTGCACACGGCCGAAATGATAGGCCCCGTACGGCGCCGAGGCGGTGCCGGCCAGCGCGCTGGTCAGCGCCAGGGCCAGCAGATACCCGCCGAAGCGCCGCGCCAGGCTTTTCCCCCGCAACCTGCTCAGCCAGGGTCGCAGCGCGGCGTAGCCGGAGATCAGCGCCAGCACCGCGGAAAAGCTCATCTGGAAGGAGACCCCGGGCACCTCCTGTGGCTCTGCCAGCATCAGCGCGGTCGCCGCCAGCGCCAGGCCGCGCAGGGAAATCGCCCGGCGCCCCGCCAGCACCGCCAGCGTGAACAGGCTCGCCATGAGAAAGCTGCGCTGGATCGGCACGTGCAGCCCGGTCAGCAGCGCGTAGCCGAGTCCCGCGCCGAGTGCCGCCACTGCGGCAAGCTGCTTGGCCGGCCAGAACAGGCTGGCGTGCTCGGAGGCAGCCAGGATGGTCCGCGCCAGCAGCATGGCGAAGCCCATGACGATGCCGATATGCAGTCCCGCCACGGCGAGCAAATGCGCCAGGCCGGCGGCGCGAAAGGCGTCGTGGTCGGCAACCGGCATGGCGTTCTGGAACCCGGTCAGCAGGGTGACGGCAAACGCCCCCGCGGAGCCCTGAATCGCCGCCGAGACACGCCCGGCGATGATCTCGCGCAGCCGCTGCACCAGGCGCAGCGGCGCGCTGGGCGAGCCCGGCGACAGCAGCTCGACCGGACCTAAAGCGAAGCCGGAGCCGCCGAGGCCGGCATAGAACGCGTCGCGTTGCAGATCCCAGCCACCGGGATAAGCCGGCGGCCCGGGGGGGCGCACCAGAGCCCGCACCCGCACGGTATCGCCGGTGCCAAGCGCGGCCTGGTCATCGTGTCGCAGGCGGACACGCAGGAACCGCGCCAGCGGTGCGCTGCCATCGTCCAGCCGCACCGCCTCCAGCGTGATCCGCTTGCCGTCCGGCAGCGCCTCCACGGCGCGCAGGGTGCCGGTCACCTGGGTGGCATGGGTGGGCAGTGCGGTCTCGGGTGGCGGCGCGCGCGCCGTGGCGAACTGTGCGGCGGCAAAGCCGATGGCTGCCGCCGCCAGCGCTGACGCCGCCGTTCGCTGCCAGCCCACGTGCCGCAGCCGGAACGCCACCAGCAGGGCCGGCCAAGCCACCGCCGCTCCAGCCCAGGCTGGCGGTTCGAAACGCAGGTCGTAATAGCCGAGCACGCCGGCCGCCATGAACACCGGCAGCCACAGCGCCACGCGGTCATGCTCCGCGTCGATCACGGCTGCAAGCCAGGAGGGCAGCGGAGTCACTTCTCCCCCTCCCCTTGAGGGAGGGGGTTGGGGGGAGGGGTGCGCACATCCCCCGGCCAACGGAAGTACGCACCCCTCCCCCCCACCC
>JBEKNT010000515.1:0-5252 GCA_049522565.1 Acetobacteraceae bacterium | reverse complement strand
TAGATGACGGCGTTCCATCCGCGCCCGCAGGATCTGCCGTCGGAGTTTCCGGTCTTTCCGCTGGCCGGCGCGTTGCTGCTGCCGCGCGGCCGTCTGCCGCTGAATATCTTTGAGCCGCGCTATCTGGCGATGATCGAGGACTCGTTGGGGGCAGGCCGCATGTTCGGCATGATCCAGCCCGATCCGCACCATGCGGAAAGCGAAGCGGGGCCCGGGCTGTACCGCGTGGGTTGCCTCGGGCGGCTGTCGTCGTTCAGCGAGACCGATGACGGGCGCTATCTGATCTCGCTGACCGGCCTGATCCGCTTCGCGGTTGCGGCGGAATTGGCCATGGGGCGCGGCTACCGCCGGGTCCGCGCGGATTTCTCGCCCTATCTGGCCGATCTCGAAACCGCACCGGGACCGATCGGCGTCGAACGCGAGGCGTTGCTGACCGCATTACGGGGTTACTTCGCACGGCGGAATTTCGAGGCGAACTGGGACACCGTCCGCCGCATGCCGGACGAGGCGCTGGTGACCACGTTGTCGATGATCTGCCCCTTCGAGCCGGCCGAGAAGCAGGCGTTGCTCGAGGCCACCACGGATGCCGACCGCGCGAACACGCTGCTGGCGCTGTTGCAGATGGGCGCAGCCGAGACGGATCTGCCATCCGGCCGTCCGGTGAGCTGAGCGAGGGCGCCATGAGCGATACACCGGAAGGGCCGCGCCGCGCCGTGCCGATCGACCCGCAATTGTTGGAGATCCTGGTGTGCCCGCTGACCAAGGGGCCACTGGAGTACGACCGGGAGAATAGCGAACTGATCAGCCGCAAGGCCGGTCTCGCCTATCCGGTGCGCGACGGCATCCCGATCATGCTCCCCGAGGAGGCGCGCAAGCTCGAAGAGTGATGGCGATTGCAACGGAAATCCGCCTGCGCAAGGCAGAGCATGTGTTGGAGGTGGCGTTCGACGATGGCGCCCGGTTCAGCCTGCCCGCCGAGTATCTGCGCGTCGAGAGCCCGAGTGCCGAGGTGCAGGGCCACGGACCGGGGCAGAAGCAGATCGTTGCCGGACGGCGGCATGTCGGCATCATGGCGATCGAGCCGGTGGGGAATTACGCGGTCCGCCTGGTGTTCGACGACCTGCACGATACCGGCATCTATTCGTGGGAGTACCTGCATCAACTCGGGCGCGAGCAGGCGCGGCGCTGGGCGAGCTATCTGGAAGCGCTGGCTGTGCGGGGGATGAGCCGCGATCCGACGTAACGGCCCGCCCGTTGGCGGGCGCCGGGTCACCGAACGGGGAAGACCCGGGAGGCCGCAAACGACCCAAGAGCCTGTACGGCGCGAAGCCGCCGCAACGGCTCCGTTGGACGAACGCGAAGCGTTGCGTAAAGCTGGGGCGCTATGCAGATTTCACGCAGGAGGCTGGGTGCCTGGGTTGATAATCGCGGCCCACCCGGCGCGGCCGGTGTGGTCGGTATGGCATGACCGCAGTATCACGGTCGGGACCGGCGCTTTCGAGATCGCCGTAGTGGTTAGGGAATAGCCAGCGGGGCGGGCGATGGGTCAGCCACAAGCCGCCCAGCTCGTCGAGGACTGGCTGCGCCCGCCGCTCCCTGTCGCCCCCGGCCTCCGCCGTGGCAGGCCCTTGCCGATGATGCGCAACACCTGGTTGGCCCGGTCGATGGCACCGACTTCAGCGCGGTGGCCTCGCTGATGCGCAGACCGCACGCATACATGACAGCGAGGCACGTCTTGTGGCACGGGTTGCAGATGGCATTGAGCAGGTGCCGGAACAGCTCCCCCGAGAGCGCGTCAGGCAACCGCTTCTGCCGCGGCGAGGCGATCCTTTTTTCCCCGAACAACTCCCAGGCACGGCCGAGCGTGTGCTGGTAGAAGAGGCGAATGCCGTCATGACTGGTCTGGAAGGTGCCGCATGCCACCCCGCGCTGGCGTAAGCCGAGCAAGTAGCTCCGTACCTCCTCATCCTCGCTAGGCTGATCGGGTGAGCGACGGTACTGCGCAGCGAGCTGATGCACCGCCCGGGCGCAGGGCCTCGGCGTTCCCCGGAGCCAACCCGGCCAGGATCATGTCCTCAATCATCCGCGTACGTAGTGGCGACATGGTGGTCTCCGTTCGTTGATGGTCCGACGGGCTACCTCACGCCCGCCGGCTCGAAAGGATACGTCCGCCGGTCACTCAGGCCGCGCGTGTTCCACCCTCGGCGTAGCCGTTCCGTCCGACCACGACGGACGCGGACTGCGCGTCCGGGCGATGGCGGAAGACGCTGCGCGCTTCCGCCCTGCCTACCGATCCAGCGAACTGACGCCTGGCCGTCGTTTCGATTGACAGCCAATCGCGGATTGTTTCAGACTAACACCAATCGCCTGAGGCGATGACTCACTTTTTCCCCGCGCAAGCTGGGGCCAGGCTGTTGCGTCCCGGTGATCCCGGCGCCGAGCCCCCGGTTTCGCGGGAGCAATGCCGTGGCCCAATGAGCCTGGGCAGAGACGGTTTATGCGACGCGGCGAGTTCGGGAGGCAGCTTTCATTGCGTCGCCGAGGAGTGGATCGATGAGCGACAATCTCACCCGGCAGCTATACCGCAACAGCGTTCACTGGCCGCAGCGATTGGCGTTGTCGGTTGCCGGCAGCGAGATCGGTTACGGGGATCTGGCGCGGCTCGCGCGGACCATCGCCGGATGGTTGCTCGCTGCCGGCAATGGCCGGGCTGGGCGTGTCGGCGTTCTCGCCGGGCGCAGCGTTGCGGCCTATGCCGGGGTCGTCGGGGCGTGCTGGGCCGGCGCAACCTACGTACCACTCGGCGTGAGTTGGCCCGAGGAGCGGTTGCTCGCCACGCTCAGGGCGACATTGCTCGACGCGCTGATCCTCGATGCGGAAGCCGTCGGATTGCTGTCGCCGCTTGTTCTGACTGCCTGCCCGGGGGCGATCCTGCTGGCCGACCCGGGCCTGGTCGGGCTCGATCAAGGGCGCTTCCAGGTATTGAGTGCGCTCGCTGACAGACCGGACCTGGCACCCGTTGCGCTTCCGGACGAGCATATCGCGTACATCATTTTCACCTCAGGTACCACCGGCACCCCGAAGGGGGTGCAGATCGCCCTCGGTGCGATCACCAGTCATCTGGCGGTGATCCAGGAGATCTACCGATTTACCCGAGAGGACCGGATTTCGCTCGCCTTCGAACTGACCTTCGATCCGTCCATCCTCAACATGTTCATGACCTGGAACGTCGGCGCCTCGTTGCATGTCGTGGCGCGCTCGCAACTGACCGTGCCGATCAATTTCATCCAGGAACATGCGCTGACGGTGTGGAACTCGGCGCCCACGGTGATCGGCCTGCTGATGCGGCTTGGCGCGCTCCGGCCGGGTATCCTGCCAAGTCTGCGCGCTTCGATCTTCGGCGGCGAGACGCTGACGGTGGAGGCGGCGGTCGCGTGGCAGCGCGCCGCGCCGGGCAGCACGGTTGATAACGTCTATGGCCCGACCGAGGCGACGATCGAGTGCCTGCACTACCGGCTCACCTATCCGCCGGTGGTGACAAGCGAACGCGGCAGCCTCGCGCTCGGCCTGCCCTATCCCGGCACCGCCGTGGCAATCCTCGATCCCGCATTGAACGTTGTGCCGGCGGGAGAGGTTGGCGAACTGGCGATTTCAGGGATGCAGCTTGCGGCCGGCTATCTCACCCAGCCGGAATTGACCGCCGCACGCTTCCCGGTCATCGACGGCACGCGTTGGTATCTCACAGGCGACAAAGCCTACCAGGATGGCGATGGACGGGTTCACCATCTCGGTCGCTTCGATGACCAGATCAAGGTGCGCGGACACCGGGTCGAACTCGGTGACGTGGAAAGCCACCTGCGGCAGGTGTGCGGCACCGAATTGGCGGCGGCGGTTGCCTGGCCGTTCGCCAACGGCGGCGCCGTCGGGATCGTCGGGTTTGTCGCCGGGCCGGCCGGCGACCGGCTGCCGTCGTCGGGCGAGATCCGCGCGGCGCTCGAACGGCGGCTGCCGCGCTATATGGTGCCGCAGATGATCCATCGGATCGTCAACCTGCCGATGACACCGCACGGCAAGATCGACCGGCACGCGCTGGTTGCGCGGCTGGCGACCGAGTGAACGAAACGAGGCCAAGGGCTTTGCCCCTGGTGCCTCTTTTGCCGAACTGACGACCCCGCGTCGGATTGCCGCACCCTGCTGCCGGCTGTAGCGTTGCGGCGCGGTCAGCGGCGGAGGTGCTTCGTGCTCAAGCTCGGATACAAGGCGTCGGCGGAGCAATTCGGTCCGACCGCATTGCTGGATTTTTCCACCCTGGCGGAGCAGGTGGGGTTCGATTCGATATTCGTGAGCGACCACTTCCAGCCGTGGAAGCATACCGACGGGCACGCGCCCTCGGCGCTGGCGTGGCTGGGGGCGCTCGGAGCGCGGACGCAGCGGGTGGTGATCGGCACCAGCGTGCTGACGCCGACCTTCCGCTACCATCCCTCGGTGGTGGCGCAGGTGTTCGGCACGCTGGGTGCGATGTTCCCCGGCCGCGTGGTGCTGGGCGTCGGCACCGGCGAATCGCTGAACGAGGTGCCGGCGATCGGCATGAAGTGGCCGGAGACCAAGGAGCGCTTCGCCCGCCTGCGCGAGGCGGTCGGCCTGATCCGCCGGCTGTGGCGCGAGGACCATGTCAGCTTCGCGGGCGAGTACTACCGCACCGAGAACGCCACGATCTACGACAAGCCGGGCAAGCCGGTGCCGATCTATGTCGCCGCGGCCGGCCCGGCGGTGGCGAAGTACGCCGGCCGCGCGGGGGATGGCTTCATCTGCACCAGCGGCAAGAAGTGGGACCTGTATACCGACATCCTGCTGCCGAACGTCGCCGAGGGCATCAAGGCCGCCGCCGCGCCGAAGCCGGACTATGACCGGATGATCGAGATGAAGGTGTCGTTCGACACCGATCGCGAGCGGGCCAGGCAGGACACCCGCCACTGGGCCGCGCTGGCGTTGACACCGGAGGAGAAGGTGTCGGTCGAAGACCCGCGCGAGATGGAGAAGCTGTCCGCCGCGCTGCCGGTGGAGCGGGCGGAGAGCCGCTGGATCGTCTCCACCGATCCCGAGGAGCATGTCGAGAAGATCCGCCCGTATGTGGAACTCGGCTTCCGCCACCTGGTGTTCCACGCGCCCGGTCCGGACCAGGCGCGGTTCCTGAAGCTGTACGGCGAGCAGGTGCTGCCCCGTCTGCGCCGGGCGTTCGACTGACGCTGGCT
>JBEKNT010000514.1:0-4351 GCA_049522565.1 Acetobacteraceae bacterium | reverse complement strand
CTGCTTGCGCAGGCGGAAGCCGAGCACCAGCAGCATGATGCCGAAGATGATCGCATAGGCGCCGAGCCACCAGGTGAGCACCACGGCACCCATCAGCGGCGCAATGAGCAGCAGCACGCCCCAGAGCACCGAGACGACGCCGGCAAAAGCGAGCCACCATCGCCCATGGCTGACATGCAGGCGGAAGGCGGCGGCGATCATGAGAGCTCCGGTGACCAGCGCCCAGGCGGCGACGAGCAGCACGAAGCCGAGCACTGCCGCTGCCGGAAACACCGCGGCGATCGCGCCCACAGCGATGTTCACCAGGCTCTCGAACAACAGCAACCCCCAGCGGTCGTGGTGGCTCGCTGCGAGTGCCGCCGCGATCATGCCAAGCACGCCGTCCACCACCAGGTACGCGGCAAATAGCAGCGCCAGCGTCAGCAAGACAGCACCCGGAACGAACAAGGCGATCAGGCCGAACACCACAGCCGCCAGACCGCGCAAGGCGACGGCCCACCAGTTGCGCGCCAACAAGGCGCTCATGCGATCCGAGGTCGTCATGCGGGAGGCCGATTGCGGATCGGACGTCGCGTCGGCGTTCATGGCATTTTGCCTCGCTCTGTTATGGCCCGGCGGAACGGCGTTTGCGCCGCGTAACCATGGCAGTCGCGGAAAGGCGGCGCAATGACCGGTCACGTCGGCAGATCATCGCCGAATGCCGAGCGTCACTTCACGGTGCCAGATATACAGGCCGGCGCCGATCAGCACGAGGACGCCAAGCAGGCTCCACGCGTCCGGCCATTCGCCCCAGAGGGCGATGCCGAGGACAGTCGCATAGAGAATGGCGCCATATTCGAACGGCGCGACCAGAGTGGTTTCGCCGCTGCGATAGCCCTCGGTCATCAGCAGTTGCGCGACGCCGGACAGCAGTCCCGCGGCGCCAAGCGCGGCGAGCTGTGGGATCGTGGGCGCGATCCAGTGCGGCATGGCGCCGATCGCCGCCAGTGCGGCGGTGCCCAGGCTGTACCAGGCGACGATGGTGACGTTGCGCTCGCCGGCGGCGCCCATGCGCCGGATACTGATCATCGCCAGCGCCCAGGTCACGACGCCGGCGAGGACGATCGCCACCGGACCCGCTGGCAGCGCGCCGCCGGATTGCCAGGGGCGCAGCATCAGCAGCACGCCGCCGAGCCCCACCAGCACCGCGCCGCCACGGCGGGGGCCGACGCGTTCGCCGAGCAGGGGCACCGAGAGGACGGTGAGGAACAGCGGCATGGCGAAACCGAGCGCGGTGACCGTCGCCAGCGGCAGCACGGCATAGCCATAGACGGTGGTGGCGGTGGCAATGAACCCGCAGAGTGTGCGCAACGCATGTCCGAGCGGCCGCCGTGTCGCCAGCGCAGCGATGCCTCCATGTCGCCAGAGTACCGGCAGCAGGGCGAGGAACGCCACGAAGCTGCGGAACGCGACGATCTCCAGGACGGGAAAATCCGCTGTCAGCGCCTTCACCACGGCCGAGCCAACGGCGAAGGTGGCGGACGCGCTCAGCACGCAGGTGATGGCGTGGCGGCGGGCGACTCGCGGGTCGGGGCCGGCGATTGCGGCGGACGTTTCCATTGGCGTGGGACGATAGCATGGGATTGCCGCGCGTGGGGTGGCGCCGATCGAACCGATTGTTTCGCGGTGGCGCTGACCTTATTCCGCCGCCCGCTTCGTCCAGACCGGCGGTTCCACCGCACCCACCTGGCCGGTGATGCGCGTGTACGCCTCCGGCCGCCGGTGCTTGTCGAACGCGAAGATCGTCGTCCGGCCCAGCGTGCACATGTCGAGGTTGCAGTCGGCGGTGATCAGCTCGTCGTCCCAGCTTGTCGCCATGGCGACGATCTCGCCCTGCGGGTTGACGATGATCGAGTGGCCGAACAGTTCGCAGCCGTCCTCGATGCCGGCCTTGGCGGTGGCCACCGCGAAGCAGGCGTTCTGGTAGCAGCCCGCCTGGATCGACAGATGCGAGTGGAACACCCGCAGATGATGCGCTTCGAAGCCGCCGGCCTCCATGTTCAGGCTCGGCGTGTTGTAGCCGAGCATGACCAGTTCGACGCTTTGCAGCCCCAGCACACGCCAGGCTTCCGGCCAGCGGCGGTCGTTGCAGATCAGCATGCCCATGTTGATGCCGGGCAGGCCGCCCATCGGCGCGCGGATCACCGGGAAGCCGAGATTGCCGACCTCGAAATAGCGTTTCTCCAGATGCTGCACCTTGCGGCGCGGATCATACTCGGCGTGGCCGGGCAGATGCACCTTGCGGTATTTCAGCAGGATCTCGCCATCCGGATTCACCAGGATAGACGTGTTGAACCGGCGCTTGCGCACCTGCCCCGTCTCGTCGGGTTCCATCGTCTGCTCCGCGTAGCCGAGATGGAAGCCGATGCCGTATTTGCGCGCGGCGGCGAACAGCGGGGCGGTTTCGTTCGACGGCATCGCGGGTTCGAACCACGTGTCGGCGTCCGCGATGTCGGCATGGTAGTGGCGGGGGAAGAAGGTGGTCAGCGCCAGTTCGGGGAACACCACCAGTTCGACGCCGCGCTTATGCGCATGCTCCATCAGGCGGATCATGCGTTCGACGGCAACCGAGCGTGGCTCGGCCTGCTGGATCGGGCCAAGCTGCGCGGCGGCGACGGTGATGGTGCGGCTGGTCACTGTGCTTTCTCCCAGATCAGCAACGGTTGCAGGTCGACGGTGACGTCGTGGCGGCTGCGGTCCGGCGTCAACCGGGAGGTGTAGCGCACCTGGCCGGGGAGCGGCATGCCCTGCGGCAGGTCATGCGGGTCGAAGCCGGCGAGATCGGCGGTGCAGACGAAGCGCAACGCCAGCCAGCCGCCGGCGACGGTGCGTATGCTGGTCAGGGTCGTCGCGGGGGGCAGGTGGTAGTGCAGGGTGAGGCTCTGGCGAACCAGGGCGACGGTACGAGGATCGGTGCAGCCGGGCGGCAGATGGGCGCGAAACCAGGCCGCCGAGGCCGCCAGGGCGGCGAGCAGAATGGCGAGGCTGCCGAGGCGCATGGCTTTCTGCACGGGCTTCCGGGAACGCCCCCTGCGGCGGCGGGGCATGGGCTTGATATGGTCAGAGGGCCGGGGCTATATGCCGCCTCCCTGCGCGGGGCCATAGCTCAGTTGGGAGAGCGCCTGAATGGCATTCAGGAGGTCAGGGGTTCGACTCCCCTTGGCTCCACCAGGCGAAATCAACAGTTTATCGTCCATTGCGCGGTTGAGCGGGGCACCACTCGACCAGTCAGGGCTTCACCGGCGCCGGGACACCCAGGGACGTCGTGGCGGGATGGTTTGGCTACGTTTTCTCGCCATCCCCCATCGTCCGCCATGCTCGACACCTCGCACCTGAGCCCCGCCACGTGGCCAAAATCGCTACGAGACCGTCCTGACCCCGCAAGCCCTCGTCGGCCTGGTGAGACAATGCATCGTTGGCGACGCCGCCAAGCCAAACCCTGACCGCGTGACAGCACCGGTTCAACGGCCCGGCCACAACACTCAAGCCGCCGCCGGCTTGCTTCTGGCCCGATGGCCGGCGCGATACCCTTGCCAACCGGGGTTGCTGCCAAATCGGAACAACATCGACTAATAGGGGAAGCGGCGGTCGGACGTCGGCATCGCGCGTTCCTCGCATAGGTTCCCGTGTGGGCGGAAAGCTCGGGGCAGACGCGGAACGACTGCGGGCCAACTCCTCCGAGCAAAGCGTCGCAAACGTCACAATCCCCTATTGTAACGTATTGTTGCAATATGTATCTTTTTTTTGGAATGACCGCCGTTCTGTCGGCGGATCGACTGCCTTGTTACGAATCCAAATCTTAGGACAAGCCGCCGGATTGCCGTGTCGGAACCCCAATGCTACGCTTCCCAAAACGACGGTGTCGCGCTGGCTTTCGTGGTGTAAGGGCAAAGCACGCCGACATGGCGGACCGTTCCCGTCGGGTGACACCCCCGGCAACGGTGTATGCAAGCCGTTCTGGTCACGGGCTGCTCTTGAGTGAGCCGTGCGGCGTGGTGCTTCAAGACAGCGGATCGCCAAGGCGGGCGGTTGCGTGCTTGATCCGGGGGAGGTCAACAATGACGGCAGTTAATTGGAAAAGTGCGATCAGCGGCGACTGGTCCACGCAGGCCGACTGGAGCAACAACGCGATCCCCGGCAGTTCGTCCGATGTCACGATCGCGGTCGTCGGCGCCTACGAGGTTACGGTCGATTCGGCGGAATCGGCGCACTCGATCACGTTGAACGATGCCAGCGGCACGCTGTCCGTCGATGCGACGTTGAGCCTCACCACCACCCTGGCGGTGGAAAGCGGCACGCTCGACCTGCTCGG
>JBEKNT010000513.1:0-4372 GCA_049522565.1 Acetobacteraceae bacterium | reverse complement strand
ATGCGCGGCACGCCGGGAAACCGGTCCGGCAGACAAGCCAGCTCGCGATATTCCGGACGGAACTCGTGGCCCCATTGCGAGACGCAATGCGCCTCGTCGATGGCAAGCAAGGCGATCTGCAGGCGCGACAGCCGATCGAGCGTCCCGTTCCCCAGCAGCCGTTCCGGCGATACATACAGCAAATCCAATTGCTGCTCGATCAGGTCACGCGTGACACTGCGCGCCTCGGCGGGATCGAGGTCGGAATGCAAGGCACCGGCGGCGATGCCGACCTGGCGCAGCGCCGCGACCTGATCGTCCATCAGCGCGATGAGTGGCGAAACGATCACCGCGGTGCCCGGCCGGCACAATGCGGGCACCTGATAACACAGGCTCTTGCCGCCACCGGTCGGCATCAGCACCAGCGCGTCGCCGCCCGCCAGCACATGCCGGATCACCGCTTCCTGCGCGCCACGAAAACCGGGAAAGCCGAAGACCCGGCGCAGCACTTCCTGCGGATCGGACGCGGTCGGCTGCTCCAGTAACGATTGCAGCACGATCAGCGGCCGCCGAGGCTGATCTCGACTCGGCGACTCTCTTGCGATGACAGCGCGAAATGCACCGCGCCACGGCCACGTCCCAGGATGCGCGCCGGAGGCACGCCATCGGCCTGCAACTGGTCCATCACCACCTGCGCGCGCAGATCGGTCAGCAGCGCATTGGCGTTGCGGCTGCCGGTGGGATCGGCAAAGCCCTCGACATGCACGACGACGAGGGAATGAGCCTTGGCATGGTCCGCGGCCTGGCCGATCACCGCCAGGGCCGCGTCGTCCAGCTTCGCCGACCATTCCTGAAAGAACACGACGAACTTCGGCGCCGGTGGCTCCGCGGCATCGGCGCGCACGATCGCGAAACACAACAGGAACAAAAATACGACGCGGCGCATGGCCGATTCCCTCGCAGGCGGAATTGTCCATCCTCCTGCCCGAGTGGTGAACGCGGCGTCAACAGCGATGCGGCATGCGGTGGAATCTCAACCAACCGCGGCGATCCCGGTGGCGTTGCAGGAGCGCATGACATGCCCGATACGCCTGTTGCGCCGCGTGATGGCGGCCCTTACGATCCCCTCATGGAAGCGCGCGTTTCGCAGCTCGAGGAGGACATGCGCGAGGTGAAGGCCGCGTGGCCGCGCATGGAGGCGGCGATCATTCGGATCGCGACGACATTGGCCGCGACCTTGCCGCATCTCGCGACCAAGGCCGACCTGGCCGACCTGAAGACAGAACTGAAAGCCGACATTGCCAGGCTCGACGGCGACAAGCCGGGCAAGGCCTACATGTGGGGCATCCTCGCGGTGTTGCTGACGGCATACGCCTGCGGACTCGCGGGACTTGCGATCCTGAAATAGCGGCCCGGCTACGCCGCCGCTGCCACCGCCTTCCCTCCCGACAGCCGCCAGATCCGGTCGAGCCGTTCCACCCCGGTCAGGCGGTGGGCGATCAGCAGCAGGGTGCGGCCCTCGGCGACGTCGTTCAACGTGGCCAGGAACGCACGTTCGGTTTCCGCGTCCAGCCCGGCGCACGGCTCGTCCAGCACCAGGATCGGCGCCTCCGACAGCAACGTGCGGGCGAGCGCCAGGCGGCGGCCCTGGCCGCCGGAAAACTGCGTGCCGCCCTCGCCGACCCAGGTGTCCAGGCGGTCCGGCAATGCGCGCACCACGTCGCCGATGCGGGCGGCATCCAGCGCTTGCCACAGCGCCGCCTCGTCCGCCTCGGGACGCGCGAGCAGCAGGTTGGCGCGGATGGTGTCGTCGAACAGGTGGGTGGCCTGGCTGAGCCAGGCGAACCGCGCGTGCACCTCGGCAGCCGACAGCGTGGCGAGGTCGACGCCGCCCAGGCGGATGCAGCCCTGTTGTGGCGCCACCACCTTCAGCGCCATGGCGGCGAGGGTAGATTTACCCGCGCCGGACGGACCGAGCACCGCCACGCGGGTGGCCTCGGGGATTTCCAGCGTCAGGCCGTCGAACACCGGGGCGCGATCAGGTGCCCAGCGGAAGTTTATGCCCTCGAAGCGCAGCGCGAAGCTGCCGGGCAGCGGTGCCGGGGTTGTTGGGTCCGGCACCGCGACGGGCGCTTCTGCCGCTTCCAGCACGCGCCGTGCGGCGGCGGTGGCGTGACCGGCGAGCGCCCCGGCGCGCGGTAGGCCGCCGACCGCCTCGAACGCCGCGGTCACCAGGAAGGCCGCGGCGATTGCGCCGACGGGGTTGGCGCCGGCCGCCAGCAGCACCGCGAAGATCGCCGCCTGGCCGCACAGGAACGCGCCGGCGCCGGCCAGCGCGGTGCGCCGGGCCAGGTCGTGCTGGGCGGAGAGCAGGGCGGCCTCGCGGGCCTGGACGGCGGCGATCATGCGGCCCTCGGCGCCGAACGCGCGCACCTCGCGCAGGCCGGTCAACGCATCGAGCGCGGCGACGCGCAGGGTGCTCGCGGCGGCGGCGAGGCGGCCGCCGGATGCCGCGGCGGCGCGCGCGGCGAGCCAGGGCAGCAGCAGGGCGGCGACGGCGAACAGCACGGCGACCGCCGCCGCGAGCCCGGCCGCGTGCCGGCCGATCACCACCAGCAGCACCGGCAGCAGCAGTATCGCGCCGGCGAGCGGCACCACGATGCGCAGATAGAGACCGTCCAGCGCCTCCACGTCGCCGACCAGGCGCGCCAGCACGTCGCCGGCGTGGCGGAAGCCCAGGCCGCCGGCGGCGGTGCGCGCGAGGTGGCGGAAGAACCAGACGCGCAGGTCGGCCAGGGCGCGGAAGGTGGCGGCGTGGGTCACCAGGCGTTCGAGGTAGCGGAGCACGACGCGCGCGCCGCCGAGGCCGCGCAGGGCGACGGGGGCCACCAGCGCGCCGGCGGCGACCGCGGTGCCGATCATCGCGCCCGATACCGCCATCAGTGCCACGCCGCAGGCGAGCGCGGCCAGGGAGATGACAAGGCCGGCGGCGAGCCAGCCGGCTCGGCCGCGCCACAGGGCGAGGATGCGGAGGAGGTCCATGGGGGGTGTTTTCACCCCTGGTGGGGTGGATGCAAGGGGGTGGGGGGTCGGTGGATTGAAGGTCATCGCCGGACCGGTCCTGACGATTGCTCTTGTGTCCACATTTGTGTATTAACAATGATGCTCGTCGAGTGGGACGAACCAAAAAGAGCCAGCAACCTTGAAGATCACGGCGTGGACTTCAAGGATGCGGCCCTGATCTTTGAAGGCGTCTTTCTCGAAGCCGAAGACAAGCGCAGCGACTACGGTGAGCAACGCTTTCGCGCCTTGGGCCGTGTCGGCGACGATTATTTCATGGTTGCCTTTACCTGGCGCGGTCAGGCCCGCCGGATCATCAGCGCGTGGAGAGTGGACGATGAAGGCAAGCGACGATACGAGGCGATATTCGCTCGAAAGCCTTAAGGCCGAGCGTGCGCGCGGTAAGACCCGCACCCGCGCGGACGCGCCTGCGCATCCCGTGGACGAGGATTTCTGGCGCAATGCCCGGGTGGTGATGCCGCCGCCCGGCAAGGCGTCGGTTCATCTGCGCCTCGATGCCGACGTGCTGGAATGGTTCCGGGGCCAAGGCCGGGGGCACCTGAGTCGGATGAACGCCGTTCTCCGCTCCTTCATGGAAGCGCACAAACGATAGGGGCGTGGCACGAAATGGCCCGCGGAGTTTGAGTGCTATGAAAAAGCAATTGCCGCCGCTGACCAGCGACAAGGAGGCTGAGAAGTTCGTTGCCTGGTCCGACCTGACGGAATACGACCTTTCGGGGACGCGGATGGTGCGCTTCGAATTTCAGCCAAAGAGCGAGCGGGTCAACATGCGCTTGCCGCGTCCGCTGCTGGACGCCGTGAAGGCATCGGCCGCCAAGGCGGGCGTTCCGTATCAGCGCTTCATCCGGCAGGCGCTCGAAACGGCGGTGCAGCCGCGTAAGGTGTCGTGACGGCGCTGGTGGCGTAGGGGAATCACCACGAAGATCACCACGGCGAGCGGTATGGCCGCCTCACCAGAGGTGGCCGGCTTCGTCTGAACAGCGTTTCGGTGCCGATAGATGGCTTCCCGCCCGGTGGTCTCCATCGATTGCAAGCTGATGGCCCTGACCACACTGCCGATGCTGCGACGGTTGCCGTTGCTGCGCCGGCAGCGCGGCGGCCCGGCCGGACACGCGGCGGTTATCGCGTGACGGGGCAACGCCGCGGCGCTATTGTTGCGCTGCCGTATGGGGGGAGCCATGCCAGACATCGTCGTCTCCGTGATCAACGCCAGCACCGTGGTGACCGACGACGAATGCCGGGCGCTGGTCGCCGCGTTGCAGAAGCAGGTGTCGCAGGATTTCGCGCCGGTCTGGGGCATCGACGCGACCCT
>JBEKNT010000512.1:0-4372 GCA_049522565.1 Acetobacteraceae bacterium | reverse complement strand
CAGGCACGGTACGGGCTGATCGTCTGGTACGCCGTCGTCGCCATCTGTTGCAGCAACTCGCGCAGATGCGTGCACCCCACCGTGCCGCCGACGCGCTGGGTCGCCTCGCGCAGGAAGCCGGGCTTGATGCGCAACCCAGCCAGACGGTCGAAGGCCGGCGCGGCGCTCGGGCACACCGCGTAGGGCGCGTAGTCGGTGGCGGCCTCGCTCGCGACGATGGTCATCGTCTCATCCAGCGTCAGCCGCAGCCACATACCATGCAGCTTCTCGCCGGCGTCCACGTAGCCGCGATCCTGGTTGACGAAGCCGTAGCTCTTGGCGTCGGCAAGCTGCGCCTCGATGTCGAACAACCCGTCGGCCCGGCGGTAGCCGCAAATCTGGATGTCGCGCGTATGCAGCTTCTCGCGCGCCGCGGCCTTGGTCAGGGGCATGGGGGCATCCTCTCTATTGCGGTGCAGCATAACCGGATATGGCACCCGCCCTGCGCGCTGCAAACCCCCGCGACAGCAGACCAGCGGTGCCCTCACGGGGTGACCCGGCGGTTCGCCCCTGTTGCCCGGTGCCGTCGTTGCGGGCGAAGCGGCGCAATTTCCCGCGTGCGTTTGTGCGATATCCCAGGGGAGATTGCTTCGCTTCGCTCGCAAGAAACAAACTCCCCCTCCCACAAGGGGAGGGGGAGCCTCTTTCTCGTCCGCAGCCGACGCGGTTTCATTCAGGGCGGGTCGGCCGCCGCCGGCCGATGGTCAACTCGCAACGGCGGCGCGCTGGCAGCGGCGGGGAAAAGGCCGGCCGCGAAGCGTCAGCGTCAGACCGTTAGAACAGCCGGTCCTTGGCGATGTACGGTACGATCACGTCGTTCGGATCGGCGAGGTTCAGCATCGCCCGGGCGCGCTCATCGAGGGTGTCCGGATCGAGATGGTTGGCCCGCAGGCCGGCAACCCGCCGTTCCCAGCCGTCGCGCTCGGCCTGCGCGGTGGCATGCTCTGCCTCGGCCTGGCGCAGCAGTGCCTGCCGCTGCGCATAGGCCACCAGGCCGTGATTGCCCTGCGTGGCGTTCCAGCCGAAGTAACCGGTGATCGCAAGGAAGACCAGCGGCGCGATCGCCCCCTTGGCCCTGCGCTTCAGTTCTCGACCCACCGCCATGGCGCCCTCCGACTCGGCGGCACCATACAACGCGCTCGCCGATGGGTGAACCGAAATGCCCAGAAAGCGCCCCGGTGTTGCCACGGAGCATCGCCACCTGGGCTTTGACGATGGGCCTGACCCGTCGGAAGGAGGCAGATAATGCGACCACGCTCTTGGATCTTCGCCGCTCTCGGCGCCGGCTTCATGCTCTCCGCCACCGCGCCCGCCTTCGCGGACCGCGACGATTGGCGCCGGCAGGACGAGCATGCGCATGCCTGGCGCGACCACCACGATTGGGATCGCGGCTATTACGCCCCGCCGCTCGTGGTCGCGCCGCCGGCTTACGGCGCGTATTATGCGCCGCCGCCGGCCTACGCCGCCGCTCCGCCCGGCGTGAGTTTCGGCGTCACCATCCGATGACCGCAGGCGGGGCCGGTGCCGGCCTACGGCACCGGCAGCCGCCTGGCTGATGCGCGCCGGTCCGTTGGCTGATGCGCGCCGGCCCGCCTGGCGGGCCGGGTCTCGGGTCAACCGCGGCTCATGGCATGTTGCGCCGCGTCAGGGCACGGACGGCGGCTTCGACCGCGCCGAGTTCGTTCGGCAGCACCAGGAACCGCTCCGCCCGGTCGTACAAATCCGCCAGCCGCGGCGGCAGCGGCGGTCGCCAGCCGACCGCTTGCTCGATCGCATCGGGAAACTTGGCCGGATGCGCCGTTGCCATCGCCACGGTGGTCACCGCCGGCGCCGGCGGCAGGGCGCGCGCCGCGGCAATGCCGACGGCGCTGTGCGGATCGGCCAGATAGCCGGTGGTCTCGTAGAGTCGGCGGATCTCCGCCTCGATCCCCGCATCGTCGAGGCGGAAACCATGGAACACGGTGCGTGCCCGGCGCCAGGCCATGTCCGGCACCGTCATCCGCCCGGTGCTGCGAAACGTCTGCATCGCGTTGGCGGTGGCGGCGGGATCGCGATCCAGCAGCTCGAACAGCATCCGCTCGAAATTCGAGCTGACCTGGATATCCATGCTGGGCGACAGCGATTGCTCCACCGGCGCCACCGACATGTCGTTGGCCGTCAGGAACCGGGTCAGGATATCGTTGCGGTTTGAACCCACGATCAGCCGCGCCACCGGCAGCCCCATCCGCCGCACCACCCAGGCCGCGAGCACGTTGCCGAAATTGCCGGTCGGCACGCTGAACGCCACCTCGCGGTCTGGCGCGCCGAGTGCCAGGGCAGCGGCGGCGTAATATGGCACCTGCGCCGCGATCCGCGCCCAGTTGATCGAGTTCATCGCCGACAGGTGCATCTCGGCGCGGAACGGCGCGTCGGCGAACATCGCCTTCACCAGGTCCTGGCAGTCGTCGAACGTGCCGGTCAGGGCGACGTTGCCGACATTCGGCGCATGCACGGTGGTCATCTGCCGCCGCTGCACCTCGCTGACCCGATGATGCGGATGCAGGAAGACGACGGAGATGCGCTCGCGGCCGAGACAGGCCTCGATCGCCGCCGATCCGGTGTCGCCGGAGGTGGCGCCGACGATGGTGATCCGCTCGCCATGCTCTGCCAGGACGTGGTCGAACAGCCGGCCGACCACCTGGAGCGCGATGTCCTTGAAGGCGAGCGTCGGGCCGTGGAACAGCTCCTGCACGAACAGGCCGGTGTCGAGCTGCTGCAAGGGCACGACGGCCGGCTGGCCGAAACCGGCATAGGCGTCGCGGCAGATTGCGGCGAGTGTCTCGGCCGGCATCGCATCGCCGACGAAGGGCTGCATGACGCGTGCGGCCAGCGCGGCATAGGGCAGCCCGCGCATGGCACGCCAGTCGGAGAAGCTGAAGCGCGGCCATGTTTCCGGCACGTAGAGCCCGCCGTCCTCGGCCAGCCCGGCCAGCAGCACGCCGGCAAAATCGCGTACGGGCGCCTGCCCGCGAGTGGAGATGTAGCGCATCGGCGCAGTCTAGTTGCCTCGACCGTTCAGCGGGAGAGGGGTAGCGGGGCACGCGGTGGAACGGCGGGGGATCACGTAGAGCAGAACAGCGAATCCCCCTCCCGCGCTTGCGGGAGGGGTCAGGGGAGGGTGATGCGTGCGCCCCGCTGCACCCACACCCAACCCACTCCCGCGAAGCGGGAGAGGGATTATCGGTTTTCTGCTCTACGTGATCCCCCTACCCAGCGCGCCGCGCCCCCGCCGGCTCGGCGTGACTTGAGAGAGCGCAGACGCCGTCGCACACTGTCTCCGCGAAAGTCAGCGGGGGAACGCACATGAAAATCGGGTTCATCGGCCTGGGCATGATGGGTGCCGGCATGGCCAGCAACTTGCAGAAGGCCGGGCACGAGCTTGTCGTGCACGACCTGTCGCGCCAGGCCGCGTCACGGCATCTGAACAACGGCGCCGTCTGGGCGGAGAGCCCGCGCGCGGTCGCCGAGGCGGTGGACCTGGTGTTCACGTCGCTGCCGACGCCGGCCGATGTCGAGAAGGTCGGCACCGGCGAGAACGGGCTGATCGATGGCTTCCGCCAGGGCGCCGCGTGGTTCGACCTGTCCACCAACGCGGTCAACGTGGTGCGCGCGCTGCATGCGATGCTCGGCGAACGCGGCGTGGATTTCCTCGATGCGCCGGTCAGCGGCGGGCCGCGCGGCGCCAATAGCGGACGGCTGGCGATCTGGGTTGGCGGGGACCGGACAGTGTTCGACAAATACAAGCCGGTGCTGGACGCGATGGGCGACGCGGCGCGCTATATCGGGCCGACCGGCGCCGGCACCATTGCCAAGCTGGTGCACAACGCCGCCGGCGCCGCGGCGAACATCGCGGTGGCCGAGGTGTTCACCATGGGGGTGAAGGCCGGCGTCGAGCCGCTGGCGTTGTGGGAGGCAATCCGGATGGGCGCCGGCGGACGCAGCCGGCTGTTCGACCGCATGGCCGACCACTTCCTCACCGGCAGCTACGAGCCGGCGGACTTCGCCTTGCGTCTGCTGCACAAGGACGTGTCGCTGGCGTGTCAGTTGGCGCGCGATGTCGGCGTGCCGATGCGGCTGACCAATCTGGCGCAGCAGGAACTGACCGAGGCGCTGGGCCGCGGCTGGGGCGCGCGGGACTCGCGGGTCGGCATGCTGTTGCAACAGGAGCGGGCGGGGATCGACCGGATCGCGGTGCCGCCGGAAAAGCTGAAGGCCGTGCTGGACGCGGATAAGTAATGCGGCAAGTGATGCAATAGGTGATCCTCCCCCTCCCCTTGAGGGAGGGGGGTGGGGG
>JBEKNT010000511.1:0-4392 GCA_049522565.1 Acetobacteraceae bacterium | reverse complement strand
AGGCAAATGCCACAAAACCATCTGCGCCAGCCAAAAGCGGCCCGATCGCGACCCAACGCACGCCCCACGCCGGCGCGCGGGGCGCCGCGCGCATCCGCAATCTACTCGGTGGTCGGAATCGGCGCCTCGGCGGGAGGACTCGATGCCTGCCGGAAGCTCATGGACGCACTGCCAGCCGGAAACGGCATGGCCTTCATCCTGGTGCAGCATCTCGATCCGACCCACGAAAGCATGATGGTGGATCTGCTGGCCGGCCACACCTCGATGACCGTGCGGCAGGCCACGGACGGCATGCCGATCGAGCGCGAGCATCTCTATGTCATCCCGCCTGGAACCTATCTTTCCGTCGTTCGCGGTGCCCTGAGCCTTTCGACACCCCAGGCACGACATGGTGCGCGCCTGCCGTTCGATTTCCTGCTGCACTCGTTGGCACAGGACTGCGGTGAGCGTGCGGTCTGCGTGATCCTTTCCGGGTCCGGGGCCGATGGCAGCCTCGGGCTGCAAGCCGTGAAGCAACAAGGTGGACTCGTCATCGCGCAAGATCCCGATGAGGCCGGCTATGACGGCATGCCGCGCAGTGCGATCATGACCGGCATGGTCGATCTTGTGCTGCCGGTGGCGAAAATTCCTGATGCGCTCGCCAGGCACGGGCAGCAATTGGTATTGACCCACCCCGACGACGCTTCAGTTCCCAAGGACAAGGGGCGGGACCGGCTGCCCGAGATCATCGACCTTCTCCGCACCAAGACCGTCCATGATTTCACGCTGTACAAGCCGGGTACTCTTCAGCGCCGCATAGAACGGCGCATGGCGATGGCGTCGATCGAGACCGGCAACATGGCCCGCTACCTCGATATGCTGCGAGGCAACCCAACCGAGCTCGATCTGCTCTCGCGCGATCTGCTCATCAACGTTACCAGCTTTTTCCGCGACCAGAAGGTGTTCGATCTGCTGGCGGCGAAGGTCATTCCTGAACTGGTTGAACGCCGGGAAGATGACCACCCGCTCCGCATCTGGGTTGCCGGGTGCAGCACGGGAGAAGAAACCTATTCCCTGGCAATGCTCTTCCGCGAGGCAATCACGGCGTCCAGGCGCAACATCAAGCTGCAGGTTTTCGCCTCCGATGTCGATCCGGATGCGATCGCAAGCGCCAGAGAAGGCTTGTATCCCGCGGCGATCGAGGCGGACCTGTCGGCGGCACGCCTTGCCCAATTCTTTTCGAAGGAAGATCATAGTTACCGGGTCTCGCCGGAGCTGCGGGCGTCGGTGGTCTTCACGGTGCAGGACGTGCTGGCCGACCCACCATTCTCCCGTCTCGACCTGGTATCCTGCCGAAACCTGCTGATCTACCTGGGCCCGGAGGCGCAGGCCAAGGTTGTGTCGCTGTTCCACTTTGCCCTGCGCCAGGGCGGCATTCTCCTGCTTGGCAGTTCGGAAACGATCGGCACCGACGATGGCCGGTTCGAAGTGATTTCCAAGCCGGAGCGGATCTATCGCCATATCGGCCGCAGTCGGCCCGGTGAACTGGGCTTGCTGCGAAGCTCCGGCGAAGTCGTGCGCGCTTCAGCTCGGCCTGGCCCGGGCCAGCCGGCTTCGCCCCAGGCCGCTCTTGCCGAGCTATGTCGACGGCTGGTGATGGAGAACTACGCGCCGGCCGCGGTGCTGATCAATCGCAAGCACGAATGTCTGTACTCGATAGGGCCAACCGATCGCTATTTGCGCGTGGCGCCGGGACACCCCACGTACGATCTGCTCGCCATGGCCCACCAGGACATCCGCAACAAGCTCCGGTCGGCGCTGCAACAGGCCATTCAGCAGAACACCCGCATCGTCGTCCCGGGCGGACGGATAACCCACAACGGCGAGGCGCATGCCTTCAGCATCGACGTAAGGCCGACTCAGAGCGACGGCGAGGAGCTGCTGCTCGTCTGCTTTGTTGGCGATCAGCAACGGGAGCCGCGGGCTGGTGGTCCTGTCGGCGTGGCAGAGGTGCCGCGGGTTGCCGAGCTCGAACGGGAGCTGGAAGCCACGCGAGCCGAACTGCAAGGCGCCATAAGAAGTTTGGAAATCTCCGGCGAAGAGCAGAAGGCGATCAACGAGGAGGCCTTGTCGGTCAACGAAGAATACCAGTCGACAAACGAGGAGTTGTTGACGTCGAAAGAGGAATTGCAGTCGCTCAACGAGGAGCTGACCGCCCTCAACAGCCAGCTTCAGGAAACCCTGGAGCGGCAGCGCACGATTTCCAACGATCTGCAAAATGTCCTGTACAGCACCGATGTGGCGACGCTGTTTCTCGACGCCAGTCTCAACATCCGCTTCTTCACACCCGCCACTGAGGCATTCTTCCATGTCATTCCCAGCGATGTCGGCCGGCCGCTGGCGGACCTGTCATCGCTGGCTATGGATAGCGCGCTGCTGACCGATGCGGCAACGGTGCTGCGCGACCACGCCGCGCTCGAGCGCGAGATCGACGCGCGGAACGGCGTCTGGTACGTCCGTCGCATATTGCCTTATCGCACCCAGGAAGGCGATGTTGAGGGCGTCGTCATCAGCTTTGCCGACATCACCGAACGGCGGCGGATAGCGGAAGAGTTGGGGGCAGCCAAGCGGCAAGCCGAGCTGGCGAGTGCCGCGAAATCGCGCTTCCTTGCCGCCGCAAGCCATGACCTGCGTCAGCCGCTGCAAACGCTCGCTCTGCTGCAAGGGTTGTTGGCAAAGCTGGTCGAGGGAGAGCGCGCACAGAAGCTGGTCGTACGGCTCGACGAAACGTTGAGCGCCATGTCGGGCATGCTGAACACGCTACTCGACATCAACCAGATTGAGGCCGGGATCGTCCAGGCCGACATGGCCAGTTTCCCAATCAACGATTTGCTGTCACGAATGCACGACGAATTCACCTATCACGCGAACGCCAACAGGCTTGCCTTGCGCGTGGTGCCGTGCAGCCTGTCAGTGCATAGCGACCCGCGCCTGCTGGAGCAGATGATTCGTAACCTGCTGTCGAACGCGTTGAAATACACCAAGCGAGGCAAAGTGCTGCTGGGTTGCCGCCGGCACGAGGGGATGCTGAGCATCGAGGTGTGGGACACCGGCATCGGCATCCGCAATGAGGAACTACAGGAGATCTTCGAGGAGTTCCATCAGGTCGACAATGCCGCGCGCGAACGCAGCCGTGGCCTGGGTCTCGGTCTTTCGATCGTGCAACGCCTGGGGAATTTGCTCGGCCACCGGATCCGCGTGCGTTCGCAGCCCGGCAAGGGCTCGGTTTTCGCGGTCGACGTGATGCTGCCATCGGGCGATACAGCGCCACAGACTGTACCCGATTGGCAGCGTGCCGGTGCCGGACCGCTCGCCGAGGTTCGCCATTCCGGTACGGTTCTGGCCGTCGAGGACGATCCCGAGGTGCGCGATCTGCTCGAAATGTTCCTGAAGGGTGAAGGCTATCGCGCAATAACGGCACCTGACGGTGTCGCGGCATTGGAACTGGTGACGCGAGGAACCATCCGGCCGGATTTGATTCTTGCCGACTATAACCTGCCAAAGGGCATGGACGGGTTGCAGCTTGCGGCACGGCTACGGGAAACGCTGCATTGCCAAACTCCGGTGATCATTCTGACCGGCGACATATCGACCGGCACGTTGCGTCACATCGCGCTACAGGACTGCGTGCAGCTCAACAAGCCGATGAAGTTGAAGGAGCTCACGCAGGCCATCCAGCGCCTGCTTCTGGCATCGCCACCCGCAAAGGAGCCACGCGCGCAGCACCCGCCCGAGGCGGCCGGCGAGCTTGGGCCGCCCGTCATCTTCGTTGTCGATGACGACGGGGAGGTACGCGACGCGGTTCGCGCCGTGCTGGAAGATGATGGTAAGATCGTCGAGGATTTTGCGGCTTGCGAGGAATTCCTCGCGGCGTATCGCCCCGGTCGCGAGGGTTGCCTGGTGATCGACGCCTACCTTCCGGGAATGAGCGGGCTCGAATTGCTGCGGCGGATGAAGGATGCGGGCCATCACCTGCCCGCCATCATGATCACCGGCAACAGCGACGTGGCGATCGCGGTGGAAGCGATGAAAGCCGGCGCCTCGGACTTCATCGAAAAGCCGATCAGCCGCGGCGAATTGCTGGTCTGCGTCGAACGCGCGCTGGAACAGTCGCGGGATTCGAGCAAGCTGCTGGCCTGGCACGACGCCGCGGCGAGCCACGTCGCGGATCTCACACCGCGGCAGCGCCAAATTATGGAGCTCGTCCTTGCGGGCCATCCCAGCAAGAATATCGCCGCGGATCTCCATATCAGCCAACGCACCGTCGAGAATCATCGGGCCTCGATCATGAAGAAGACCGGCTCCAGGTCGCTTCCCGCGTTGGCTCGATTGGCGCTTGCCGCTGCCGGAGAT
>JBEKNT010000510.1:0-4395 GCA_049522565.1 Acetobacteraceae bacterium | reverse complement strand
GGCTACAACTACCAGGGCGACTACAACTTCCTGACCTCCGCCGTCGGTCCGGCGAACAACAAGGTGCAGGAGCAGATGGCGGTGCTGGGTATCGCACTGCGCTTCTGATCGGTTGCAAACCTGGACGATCCGACTGGGCGGCGGGGACATCCCCGCCGCCTTTTCTTTTGGCCGCAGCCGGTCATTCGCGATGCGCATGCCGGATCCCTCTCGCCACCATGGCCGAATCCTGGCTAAGCATCGGGCCATGCACCTGCCCCGTGTCGCATCTTGCTTCGGTTGGGGACCGCGCCGCTGATGTCCCGCCATGCGCCGCGCGCCGCGGCACCGGCCGCCAGGCATGCGGCCCCGCCAGCGCAACCGTTTCCGGAGGCGCTGTTCGGACAAGCCATGACCTTGCACCAGGCCGGCGCGCTGCCCGCCGCCGAATCGGCCTATCGCGCGGTGCTCGCCGCCAGCCCGCGCCACGCGCCGACGATGACCTTGCTCGCCACGGTCATCGCCCAGAACGGCCAGCCGGAGGAGGCGGTGCGGCTGTTCGACGCCTCGCTGAAGCTCGACCGCAACCAGGAACTGGCGCTGTTCAACCGCGGCAACGCCCTGTTCGCGCTGAAGCGGCATGCCGAGGCGCTGGCAAGCTACAACCGCGCCGTCGCGCTGTGGCCCGGGCACGCGCCTTTGCTCAACAACCGCGGCAATGCGCTGTTCGCGCTCGGCCGCAAGCTGGAGGCGCTGGCGGCCTTCGATCGGGCGATCGCGGTGGCGCCCGACTACGTCGATGCGCATTTCAACCGGGGCAACGTGCTGCGGGCGCTCGATCGCATGACGGAGGGATTGGCGAGCTTCGATCGCGCGGCCGCGCTGGATCCTGACCGCGCGGACGTGCAGTTCGATCGCGCGGTGCTGCGGCTCCGGCTGGGCGACTACGCCGAGGGCTGGCGGCTGGCCGAATGGCGCTGGCTCGTCCCCGGTGCCGGGCCGCGGCGGAACTTTGCGCAAGGGCTGTGGCTTGGCGAGGCGGACATCGCCGGCCAGACCGTGCTGCTGCATGCCGAGCAAGGCTACGGCGACAGTATCATGTTCTGCCGCTATGCCCCGTTGGTGGCGGCGCGGGGCGCGCGGGTGATCCTGGAGGCGCAGCGCGCCCTGGTGCCGGCGCTGACGCGGCTGGCGGGCGTCGCCCACCTGGTGGCGGCGGGCGACGCGTTGCCGCCGTTCGATCGGCATTGTCCCCTGATGAGCCTGCCGCTGGCGTTCCGCACCGCGCTGGAGACCGTGCCGCGCCAGGTGCCCTATCTGCGCGCGGCGCCCGAATCGGTGCGGCACTGGGCCGAGCGACTCGGACCCGCGCGTTCCCTCCGGGTTGGCCTGGTGTGGGCCGGCAACAAGCTGAACACGCTGGATGACCAGCGCTCGGCCGGGCTGCCGGCGCTGTTGCCGCTGCTTGGGTGCGGCGCCGAGCTGATTGCGCTGCAAAAGGACCTGTCGCCGGCCGACCGGACGTTGCTGGCGGCAACGCCGGGCGTGCGGTCCCTGGGCGACGAGCTGCGCGATTTCGGCGACACCGCGGCGGTGCTGGACCTGCTCGACCTGGTGGTGACGGTCGATACGTCGGTGGCGCATCTCGCCGGGGCGCTGCGGCGGCCGGTCTGGGTGCTGCTGTCGGCCGCGGCGGATTGGCGGTGGCTGGCGGGCGAGGCGGATGCGCCCTGGTATCCGACTGCGCGATTGTTCCGCTGGGATCCTGCCAGGGGGTGGGCCGGCGTGGTGGCCAGGGTCAAAACCGCCCTGGTTGCGTTCTGTCGTGACGGCGGGTCGCGTCGTCCGGGCTGAGGCGGCGATGCGTCTTCAACCGTCGAGCTGTTCCCGTGCAACCCGCGCCACCTCGTCCGTCGTGGTGCGCCAGACGTGCGGCTTGCCCAACACGCGTTGCAGCGCCTCGCGCAGCCAGCGGATGCGGTGTGCCTGGCCGGCGATCCAGGGATGCAGCGTCAGGTTGAACGCGCCGCCGCCTTCCTCGTGCAGCACGGCGAAGGCCTCGGCGATGCCGTCGGCCCAGATCGGCGGGGAAACCCGGCGCAGCCACATGCATTCCAGGTCGTTCCACTCCGGCTGCGGCGGCAGCGCCAGGAGCGGCCGCCCGTTATAGGGGCCGAGCAAATAGGGGCGGTCGTCGTTGGGCCAGTCGGTGGTGTAGCCGAAGCCGGCTTCGGCCAGCAGGGCCGGGGTGTGCGCCGATTCGTTGAAATCCTGGCCGCACCAGCCGAGCGGCGCCTCGCCCGTGGCCGCGGCCACGGCGTCGCGCGCCTCGCCGATGAAGGCGCGTTCCTCGGCTTCGCTCATCCGGCTGGTGATACGGCGCGTGGCGTAGCTGCCGTGCGCCAGGAAGCAGGCGTTGCGGCGCAGCAGCTCGTCCACCAGTTCCGGGTAGCGTTGCGCCGCCGCCGATCCGAGCGCCACGCTGGGCGTCACACCGAACCGGTCCAGCACGTCCAGCACGCGGAAGATGCCGACTCGGGGGCCGTATTCGCGGTGGCTCCAGGTCAGCCAGTCGGGGAAGAATTTTCCCAGGGGGGAGACGATGCGGGGATCGGGATTTCCCCCCGCCGGCGGGTCCAGCTCCCAGTAGTCCAGCATCAGCGTCACGGTGAAGGCGAGGCGCGCGCCGTCCGGCCAGGCGAAGCGCGGCGAGTCGGGCAGGGCGCGGAACGGGTAGTGCGCGTGGTCCATGCCGGAGGCGCGGACCTCGTCGGTGGGGGGCGTCTTGGACGGGACGAACTCAGCCATTGGCCGCCTCCCGCGCCGCGAGATGGGCCTCGATCGCCGGGAGGTGCTGGGCGTTGTACCAGTCGGCGATTTCGGCGGCGGTGGTGACCCAGACGCCGGGGTGCGACAGGATGTATTCCAGCGCCTGGCGGAACACGCGGATGCGGTGCGGCTGGCCGACCCAATAGGGGTGCAGCGCGATGCACATCACCCGGCCTTGCTCCGCGCCTTCTTCGTAGACCGTGTCGAAATAGTCGCGGATCTGGCGGACGAAATCGCCGACCTCCTCGCCGCGGCGGTGCAGGATGACGTCGTTGAGGTCGATGGAATACGGGATCGACAGCAGTTTTCCGGTCTTCACCCGCAGCGGGAACGGCTGGTCGTCGTGATACAGGTCGGCGGTGTAGTCGTAGCCGCACTCGGCGGCGAGATCGAAGGTGCGCAGCGTGTTGGTGATCGCCGGGCTGAACCAGCCGCGTTGCTCGCGGCCGGTCAGCGCGCGGTGGATCGCGCGGGATTCCAGCATCGCCGCGCGTTCTTCGTCTGCCGAGAAATCCCAGTGGTAGCGGGTGTTGTAGATGCCGTGCGACATGTACTCCCAGCCGCGCTCTTCCATCGCCTCGAGGATGGCGGGGTAGTGCTGGATGACCGTCATGTTCAGGCTGACGGTGCAGCGGATGCCGAACGCGTCGGTAAGCTGGAACAGGCGCCACAGGCCGACGCGATTGCCGTAGTCGCGCGCGGCGTAGCCGAGCACGTCCGGGTGCGGCGAACGCGGCCACGGATCGCGGGTGCGGACGAATTTAGGCAGGTACTCGTAGTGCTCGATGTTGGGGACGATCCACAGGGCGACACGGGCGCCGTTCGGCCAGCGCAACGGCGGGCGGTGCAGGATCGGCGAGTAGGGGATGAGCGCGGGTTCCATGCGGTCAGTGTGTACACCGGTTCGCGGTTTGGCGGGAGAGGCGGGCGCCGGCGCTGACCACCGGGGTGGGCGACGCGACGCTGTGGGTTGTGTCGCGAGCATTTTTGGCGTGACTTGGATCGTCACGCGCGCGCCGTCATTGCGAGAAGCGTCACCCGCTCGCCGTCATTGCGAGGATCGTCGCGCGCTTGCTGTCATTGCGAGAAGCGCAGCGCGCTCGCGGTCATTGCGAGAAGCCTAGCGACGAAGCAATCTTCCGCCTGACAAGCCGAGGGCCGTTGGTCAGGCGGACGTTCTGAAGCCGAGCAGATTACTGCTTATTCGGCGGATAGTACGGCAGAGGATGGCGTGGCAGCGGCGGGCACGGCTTTGGCTCGTCCGGCGTGCCGCAGTTTTCCCCGCCGGTCGCTGCACCGCCAGGGGGCGGTCCCGGTTGGCCGGCGTAGGGCGGCGGAGGTGGTGGTGACCCGGGCGGGTAAGCGCCCGGCGGGGCTGGTTGCGCCTGGGCCGGTGACTGCGGGAACCAGGCGGCGAACAGTGAAAGCGACAGGAGTAGAAGCAAGCGGCGCATGCGATCCTCCCAATGGTGCGATGAATGAAAGCTAGTCCTGCGGGATGGGCAGCCGCAACCAGCTCTCGTAAACGTTGACTGGTTGGGGTGTCGCCGTTTCCCGGGGCGTCGCGTTGCCTACGAAGGTCATTCG
>JBEKNT010000509.1:0-4396 GCA_049522565.1 Acetobacteraceae bacterium | reverse complement strand
CACGCCAATGGATGGATTGCAAAGGCTCAGCCTTTGCTGGGGGTCCCGGGGGCAAAGCCCCCGGGCGGGTTTCAGGGCAGAGCCCTGACCTTGCTTCGTTCAACCGACCGCCCTTCCGGCGCGTCCCGTTCGGCCCGCGGCAGGAACACCGTTACCGTGGTCCCCCGGCCGAGCGCGCTGTCGATCCGCACACCGCCGCCCGACTGGGTGGCCATACCATACACCTGGCTCAGCCCCAGCCCGGAGCCATGTCCCGCCGGCTTGGTGGTGAAGAACGGCTCGAAGGCGTTGCGCAAGACCTCCTCAGTCATGCCGCTGCCCGTATCGGTCACCGCGACGCTGACATAGTCGCCCGCCGGCAGCTCCGCGCCACACCCGGCCTCGGCCAGGTTCGCCGTGGCGATGGTCAGCACACCGCCCTGCGGCATCGCGTCGCGCGCGTTGATCGCCAGGTTGAGGACCACATGCTCGATCTGCACCGGATCGACCAGCGCCGGCCACAATTGCCCGCCAAGGACCGTCTCCACCCGCACGGCATGCCCGAGCGTGGCTTGCAGCAAATCCTGCATGCCGCGGACGAGCTCGTTCAGGTTCACTGCGACCGGATCGAGCGGTTGCTTGCGGGCGAAGGCAAGCAACCGCTGCACCAGGTCCGCGCCGCGTTCCGCCGACTGCTGAATGATGGCCAGCCGCCGCGCCAGCGCCGCATCCGCCCCGATATCGCGCTCCAGCAGATCGGCGTTGCCGATGATCGACGACAGCAGGTTGTTGAAGTCGTGCGCGATGCCTGCGGTGAGCCGGCCGACCGCCGCCATCTTCTCCGCCTGACGCAGCCGCTCCTCGGCTTGGTGCCGCGCGGTAACATCGGTGTACAGCGTGACGAAGCCGCCGCCGGCGATCGGATTGCGGCGCAGTTCCAGCACGCGGCCGTTCGGGCGGGCGCGCTGCATCGTGCCGGTGCTGCCGCCGGAGCGCAGCAGCGCTATGCGCCGTCCCACCTCGGCTTCCACCTCCACCGCGCCGAATTCGCCAGCCTCGGCCTGGGCACGCAGGATTTCCTCCATCGTCATGCCGACGCGCAGGACTTCACGCGGCACGCCGGTGAAGTCGGGGAACTTGTCGTTCCACGCCAACAGACAAAGACACGCGTCGACCATCATGATGCCGTCGCTCATGCCGGCCAGGGTTGCTTCAAGCTGCGCCGTCTTGTCCGCCAACGAACCGGCTTCCTGGCGGTGCCGGGCCACGCCCCGGCGCATCAGCCGGTCGAGACGGAGCAATACCGCCAGCACCAGCAGCACGATCAGGCCGCCGCCGCCGAAGATCCGGGCACCGCGCTCCCAGTCGGCCAGGTCCCCCATGGCGGCGGCGCGCGTCGTGCCTGCCAGGACAAAGGCAGCGATGACGGGCAGCGGCGCCAGCCGGCGGCCCGGCCGTGACGACAGCCGCTTGGCCGGGGGCCGGCCGGTCATTGCCATGGCGTTCTGTGCGATGTGCGCCTCCATCGGCGTTCGCCGACGTCAACTTCCCTCGCCCGGTGCCTGTCCTGATATCGCAGGATCGTCGTGGGCAGCCCGGGTAAGGGCCGTCACTCAGCTCCGCCGTAGGAGCCCGGGAAGTGCTGCGTTGCGGAACAGACCACGGCGCCCGTAGCAAGCCTATCACAATGCTGTGAAGCGACAGATAAAAGCACGGCAATAATTCCGCCGGCACATGGACACCCGCGCCTAAAACGCGCCGCAACCTGGTGCGACCGTCATTCCCACCAGGGTCTGACGGAACTGCTCCGCATAGGCATGCCTGATCCGTGCGATGGCGGCGGCGCTGGCGGCGGTGTCCGGGAGCGCCACCAGCAGGACCTTCGTCCGCTCGTGGATGGTGTGGCTGGTGGCCGGGTTCAACCACGCGCCGGTGCCATCGAACACCGTATAACCATTTGGCAGATTTGGCGTAACCACATGGTCGAGGAAGTCGTCCCAGGCGCCGTCGCTGACCTCGCCCTGACCTTGGATGCTGCGCCCGAAGAACAGTTCGAACATCAGCATGGGCGCGCCCTGTGTGGCCGGGCAGCTTCCAGCCAGGACCGCTTGCGGCGGGGCGGCGCAGCCGGCGAGCATGCTGGTGAGGCAACACACCCGGGCCAGGCGCCCGAGCCGCGGCAGGGACATGGGTGGCGTTCTCCCGGTTGCCGATTGCAGCGTCGGCCTGCGGACAGATATTGCCCGAATCCACGGTGTTTCGGCAGGATACTCCGACTGCGATTCGCATCCAATGAGGAAGCCCATGGCCAAGCAAGCAGCAACCCCAGCCAAGAAGGCCGCCGCCCCCGCCCAGGCGACCGTGACACTCAAGCAGATTGCCGCCGACCTGGCGGAGAAGCACGAGGTGCCGAAGAAGCAGGCCGAGGCGATGCTGAACGACATGGTGGAGGTCACCACCCGCCACCTCAAGAAGGGCGCCCGCATCCGCCTGACCGGCCTGGGCATCCTTCAGGTGCGCAAGCGCGCCGCGCGCATGGGCCGCAATCCGGCAACCGGCGAGGCGATCAAGATCAAGGCGAGCAAGAAGATCGCCTTCCGCGCCTCGAAGGAACTGAAAGAGACGGTCTGACCGTTCGGCGTCACTGCTCCGCGTCGCTGTGAGTTGGCCACCGGCTGGCGGCGGCCGATCTGCGTTGGGCGGAGCTGCGGCGGTCGCGCGAGAGAAGGCGGCTCCCCCTTCCCACAAGGGGAGGGGGAGTTCGTCGGTTGCCAGCAGCGCAGCGACGCGGCAATCCGCCCACCCGGCGTGCCACGACCAGGAGCGACGCGTTATTGTCGGCACCCGAACGGGTTGCCGCCCGCGTGACGCTGCGACCGTTCACCCGCCGATCACCACCTCGATCGGCGCCGGTGCATCCACGACCGACAGCGGCGCATAGCCGGCCGGATCGCCATCCGCCTGGGCCGGGATCGCCCAATTGCCGACCACGTCCACCCGCCGCGCCCGCACGTGCCGCACGCCGGGCGCGCGCTGGAGCAAATCGAGGGGCAGGGCAGCGCCGTACATCAGGGCAGCGCAGGCGCCGCCGTGGCGGAACAGCGACACCGAGAAGCCCGGATCGGCCGGTACCGCATCGGACGCCAGCAGATAGCGGCCGGCATAGAACCGGCCCTTGCTGACAATGACGCTCGCCGCCTGCGTCTCCTGGTCATCCAGCCGCACGGTGATCGGCGGATAGCGGTAGGACACCGCATCGCGCAGCGTTTGCAGCACATAGGCGCCGCGCCCGAACGCCCGCTTCAGCGGCACCGGCAGCCGGTGCACGACATGCGCGTCGAACCCGACGCCCAGCATCTGCACGAACAGCCGCGAGCCGTCCGCGCCGCGCGCCATGCCGGGCCAGAGCCGCCGTGTCCGCCCGAACGCCAGCGCCGCCGCTACGGCCCGCGCGTCGAACGGCAGCCCCAGTTCGTGCGCCAGCACGTTGGCGGTACCAAGCGGGATCACACCCAGTCGCGCGCCGCTACCCAGCAAGCCGCTGGCCACCTCGGCAATGGTGCCGTCGCCGCCTGCCGCCACCACCATTTTCTCCCCGCGCGCCACCGCCTCGCGCGCCAGGCACGCGGCGTCGCCGGAGTACCGCGTCTCGGCCACGTCGAGCCGCACGCCGTTCGCCACCAGCACGTCCAGCACGCGCCACAACAGCGTGGCACGGCGGCGACCGGCAACCGGGTTGAACACGATCATCATGGCGGACACGATGTCGATGCAGACGAACAGGAGCGAATCGACGCGGACCTTATCCTGCGAAGCTGCCTTGGTGGCAGAGTTGGGCGTCAGTCGCATGACAGTTTCATTATTAAGGTATTACTTTCATATTTTCGCGTAAGATTTGGTTTCGTCACGGAATCTTAACCCCATCCACAGGGGAACTACCCTATCTCCCGCAACGTCATGAACGCGTTATCCACACCCGGCGCGCGGCCCACCTACCGCAGCGTCTTCATTTCGGACACGCATCTTGGAACGCGCGGCTGCCGCAGCGACTTCCTGGCGGACTTCCTGCGCCGCACGACGTGCAAGCATCTGTTCCTGGTCGGCGACATCATCGACGGCTGGCGCCTGCGCAAGTCCTGGTACTGGGACGAGCACCACGACGAGGTGCTGCGCCTGATCGTCCGGCATGCTCGCAACGGTGCCGCTGTCACCTACATCCCCGGCAACCACGACGAGATGTTCCGCGCCTGGCTGCCGCTGGGGTTGGAAATCTCCGGCATCAAATTACGCCGCGAATCGGTGCATGTCACCGCCTCGGGCCAGCGATTGCTGGTGATGCATGGCGACGAATTCGACTCGGTCGTTCGTTACGCCCGCTTTCTCGCCTTGATCGGCGACTGGGCGTACACCGCGGCAC
>JBEKNT010000508.1:0-4433 GCA_049522565.1 Acetobacteraceae bacterium | reverse complement strand
CCCCGGGATGCTTGCGCCGCCGTCAGTGCACCTTGCCCGCCAGACCGTGCATAACCCCCGCATGACCGATCCTGACGTTCAAGCGCGCCGTGACCTCGCCCGGCACCGCGCCTTCGCCACTGCCCTGCTGGTCCTGATGGGCGCGCTGACCCTGGCCAGCTTCGCCCTGCCGCAAGGCTGGTGGTCCGATCTGCTGGAGGCCGCGGCGAAGGCCGGTTTCGTCGGCGGCATCGCCGATTGGTTCGCGGTGACGGCGCTATTCCGCCATCCGTTGGGCCTGCCAATCCCGCACACCGCCATCATCCCGCACCAGAAGGCACGCCTCGGGCAGGCGCTGGGCCGCTTCGTCGCCACCCATGTCTTCACCGGCGACGAGGTGGCCGGCGTGCTGCGCCGCCTCGACATGCCGGGCATCCTGCACCGCTTCCTGGCCGATCCGCAGGCGGCGCATCCGGCGGCCGTGGCGCTCGCCGGCATGCTGCCGAAGCTGCTGGCAACCGTGGAGGACGGCCGGGCGCGGCGGTTGGTGGCCCGGCTGGTGCCGCGGCTGATGGGCGGTCCCGGCGCCAGCCGGCTGGTGGCGCGGGCGCTGGCCAGCCTGGTGGAGGGCGGCCGCCACCAGGAGGTGCTCAGCTTCGTGCTGGCCGAGTTCAAGGCACTGCTCGCCCGCCGCGAGGACGCCCTGCGCACCGCCATCGAGGAGCGGGTGCGCGAACAAGGCGGGCGGCTGGTCGGATGGGCGCTGGGCGCGTCGGTGGCGCGGCGCGTGCTGGCGACGGTGAATGCCGAGCTGGACAAGATCAGCCCGGACGGCTCGGAGCTGCGCGCCGCGTTCGACGAGTGGGTGCGGCGGGAAATCGCCCGGATGGAGGAGGACCCGCAGCGCTCGGCTGAGATCGGTGCGGCGATCCGACGCGTGGTGGCGCACGCGACGGTGCAGGCCTGGATCTGGGACGTGTGGGCGCGGCTGCGGCTGGCGCTGGAGGCCGATGCCGGGCGCCCCTCGGGGCGCACCGTAGCCTACCTGGAAGCGGCCCTGGCCAACCTGGGGGCGCTGCTGGAGAGCGATCCTGCGGCGCGAGCGCGGGTGCAGACCGCCGTCGAGGCGCTGGTCGCCTCACTGCTGCCGGCAGCGCAGGAGAGGCTGTCGGAGTTCATCGCCCAGGTGGTCGCGGGCTGGGACACCGCAACGATCACCGAGCGGCTGGAACTGCGCGTCGGCAAGGACCTGCAATACGTGCGGGTGAACGGCACGCTGGTCGGGTTCCTGGTCGGCGGGCTGCTGTATGCCGCGTTGCGGGCGGCGTTCGGCCGCGTCAGCTTCTGACCAAAAAGCCCCTCCCGCAGAGCGGGAGAGCTCGAGACGAGGAGCGGCGGCCGAGGGTATTGCGGCGCCTCACCAAACGTCTGGCGCAGCGCGAGAGGTTCCCGCGCGGCAGCCGCCTCGCCGTATGGCGGTCAGTCGCCCTGACCAGAGGCCGAATGTCCGCGCCGCCGGTCATAACGGATGCTCGCCTCGGTCTCCTGCGCCGCGGCGACTGCTTTTGCTTTCTCGTTCACACGCGTGGCAGCTCCACCAGCGTGTCGCGTTCGCCACGCCCGGGCGGCACCTCGCAATGGCCCGGCGCATGTTCCACCAGCCGCAGCGTGCGATCCCGGTCCGGCCGGTGCCGCGCCGCGCGCAGCCCGTCCCGCACCGCCGCGATCGCCGCGGCCGGATCGGTGATCCGGCCGGTTCGGGTTTCGATCGTCGCGTTCGGCATGGCGACCCCCGCGATCGTGCGTCAACGCATCATGGACCGGCGTGCGGCGCTCCTGCCAGACGCACTGACACTTCGATCCGTACCGTTGACCCCACGAGGATGGGCATTGCTGTCATCCCCCAGTCGGTGCGCCGCAACTGTCCGGCCGCCACCAGGCTGTCCGGTGCCCAGTCCAGCGTCAATGCGAATGGCCGCGTCACGCCGTGCATGGTCAGTCGTCCGGTCAGCCCGCCGATGCCGCATACGCCGTCATAGGCGAGCCGCGGAAATTCTGCCGCATCGAGGAAATCCGGCCCGAGCACGGTCTCGCCGACCGTTGCGGGGGCCACGGCCAGGCTGGCGACATCGACCTGCAAGGCGACGGCGCAGTGGGTCGGGGCCTCGGGATCGTAGCTGAACCGGCCATGGAAGTGGGTGAACTGGCCGTCCAGCGGCAGCAGGCCGATCCCGTAGGCGCGGAAGGCGATGGCGCTGCGGCCCGGCAACAGCTCGACGCTGACATCCGCCGCTGCGCTGTGCCGCGGCAGTAGCAGCGCCAGGACGCCGAACAGGATCGCATACCGCATCAGGTCGCCGGCTCCGCTACCATGGCCGCCAATGGAACTGGTGCGCCACCGGGTTCTGCCAAGTGCCGCGACGCTGCGATGCGGGTGCCGCGGTGCGGAATTTCCACGTCATGCTGCTCGCCGGCACGGCCGCGCGGCAAGGCGGGCCGGGCTGGCGCCCGCAACAGCGGCGCGGCAGCGCTGCGGCGCAACGATCGTGCCGGCCGCTGCCCCGGCGGTGGCGCTGCGCGCAGTGTCACGGCCATACCGCCCCAGACGGCATGGTAGTCGGGCTGATCGGGGACGAGGTAGCAAACGTCACGGCCATGCCGCCCCGGACGGCATGCCTGCCGTTGCGGCCATCGCGGCGGTTTGACATGCGGGCAAAAGTCGCCTTTGGCTTGGCGGCCGAACCTCCATCCGGGCGCCGCTGCCCTCCGGCGTCCCATCGACCGCGAGGCCGCACATGTTGGCGTTCTGGAACCAGGTGCAGCTCCGGCACGCACCGCGTTTTTTCCTCCTGCGCGGCCAGGTGCGCCCGCATTTCGAGGTGCCGGCCCGCGCCGAGGTATTGCTCGCCGCCTGCCGCGAGCAGGGACTCACGATCACGACCCCGCCGGACGCCGATCCGGCGGCGCTCTACGCGGTGCACGCAACCGCTTATCTCGACTTCCTGCGGCAGGCCGCGACGGCGTGGGCGACGCTGCCGGATGCCGGGGAGGAAGTATTGCCGAACGCGTTCCCCTCCCCCGAGGCACTGGCGAGTGGCGGGCGACTGCCCGCCGGCTTGGTCGGGCAGATCGGCTGGTACGGCACTGACCTTGCCTGTCCGATCGGACCGCACACCTGGGAGGCGGCCGCGGCCGCGGCCGCCGGCGCGATCGCCGCCGCCGATGCCGCCGCGTCGGGCGACAGTGCCTATGCGCTGGCCCGGCCGCCCGGCCACCACGCCTATGCCGCGCGGTCCGGCGGCCACTGCTACCTGAACAACGCGGCGATCGCCGCCGAACGGCTGCGGGCGAAAGGCGCTGCCCGCGTCGCGGTGCTGGATATCGACAGCCATCACGGCAACGGCACGCAGGGCGTGTTCTGGCAACGGCCCGACGTGCTGTTCGTCTCCGTGCATGGCGATCCGAACCGCTACTACCCCTGGTACACCGGCCATGCCGACGAGCGCGGCGGCGGGGCCGGGGAGGGGGGCAACCTGAACCTGCCGCTGCCGCTGGGCACCGGCGACGATGGCTGGCTGGCGGCGATCGACGCCGGCATTGCCGCGATCCGCCGCTTCGGTGCCGAGGCGCTGGTGGTGAGCCTCGGGTTCGACGCCTCGCGCGACGAACCGCTGAACGCGCTGACGGTCAGCGCGGACGGTTTTGCCCGCGCCGGCGCCGCGATCGGCGCACTGCGCCTGCCGACGGCGATCGTCCAGGAGGGCGGCTACAACCTGGCGCTCATTGGCACGCTGCTGGGACGGTTCCTCGGCGGGTTCGGCGGCGGCTGAGGACGCGCGGGGAAACCAGTGCTCCAAGCGGTCCCGTGGCAACACCCCGTGGCAACACCCCGTGTCATGGCCGGAGCCTGTCCTCGGGCGACCCTTTGGGCCGACCCGTGGGCCGGCCATGCCACGAGGGTTGCGATCCGCCCGTCAATGATTCGGTGAGTGCTCGGCGAGTCCTGACGGAGCGTCTCAGGCTGCCGCTTCCCTGCTGGGCCCCGTAAGGCGACGCCCAACAATTGTCGCTTCGTTTGTGCGCCATCCCTTTGTGTGTCTGCCCGAGTGAAGGCGGTGCGGGGCGCCGGCAGCTCCGGTGCGGCGGTCAGCGAAGCAATCAAGCGGACACGGAGTTACGCGGAGTTCGCACGGAGTCTCACGGAGGCAATCTATTTGACATTCTCGGGTCTGATCCTTGGGTTATGCTTGGCGCGTGCCAACCGGGGCGTATCGATGCACCAGGCGCGATCGACTGAAATCCTGACTCCGAGCAACTCCGTGCGAACTTTGTGTAACTCCGTGTCCGCTTGATTGCTTTGACCCCAACGGCACAGGACAGCCGGCATTGCCCGCTGCGCACCCTCTGATTCGATTAATATTGGGCGTCGCCTAAGGGAAGCGAGCGACGCTCAT
>JBEKNT010000507.1:0-4466 GCA_049522565.1 Acetobacteraceae bacterium | reverse complement strand
GGGTGGGGTGGTTCGCACGACCGCTTATCTCCGAAAGTGCCCGCATGAGCCAAACCACGACCGCCCGCTTCCTCCTGGAAGACCGCGGCGTCTTCCGCGACCTGGACGCCTTCGTCGTCGCCGTGCGCTTCTCGCGCGACAGCGCCTCGGTCGCCTTTGCGCTGGGCGACGGCACGGTGCAGATCGTGCGGCTGGCGGATACCGCCGCCTGGCATCCGGTGCCGGCGCATGACGGCGCGGTGCTGGCATTTGCCACGGACACCGACCCGGCGGGCTTCGTTTCCGGCGGCGACGACGGCGCGTTCCGCCGCATCGCCGCGGATGGCAGCGTCACCGACATCGCCCGCTTCGGCATGAAATGGGTCGAGCAAGTCGCCAGCTTCGCCGACCCGAAGGGAAAGGGTGGTCTGCTCGCCTGCGCAATCGGCAAGGTGGTGCACCTGTTCGACGCGACGGGGCAGAAGCTGAAGGAGTTCGTGCATCCGTCCGCGGTGACCGGCCTTGCCTTCGACGCCAAGGGCAAGCGGGTGGGAGCGTCGCACTACAACGGCGCCACGTTGCGGTTCGTCGGGGCAAAGACCGACACCCCACGCCTGTTGGAATGGAAGGGCAGCCACACCGGCCTGGCAATCCACCCGGACGGCGACGCGGTGGTCACCGCGATGCAGGAGAACGCGCTGCATGGCTGGCGCCTGTCCGACGGGCAGCACATGCGCATGAGCGGCTATCCGTCGAAGACCTCGGCTCTCAGCTTCACGCGCAACGGCAAATGGCTGGCGACCAGTGGCGCCGACGCGATGGTGCTATGGCCGTTCTTCGGCGGCGGGCCGATGGGCAAGGCGCCGCTGGAGCTGGCCGGCGGCGACGGCATCCTGTGCACCCAGGTCGCCTGCCATCCGCAGCAGGAGATGGTGGCGGGCGGCTTCGCCGATGGGCTGGTCGTGTTGGCCGATATCGGTTCCTCGCGCGTGCTGCCGGTCGCGCCGCCGGAATACGGCCTGGTCTCGGCACTTGCCTGGAGCCCGGACGGCGCATGGCTGGCGTTCGGCACGGAGCAGGGGGTCGCGGCCATCATAGACCTGGCTGCACGGTAAAGCCGGCCGCTCCCGGGCAGTAGGATTGCGCCGCGAAGGCGACGCCCAGGAACAAACGGGTCATCTTGTGACGCGCACGACCGCCCTCGGCGTCATGGCGGGCCCCCGGGTCAAGCGCCCGGGGGCCCGCCATGACGCATTGGGCGGGCCCCGTGCGTTATCTGGCGCGGCAATTGTCGGGCGTCGCCGAAGCGGATCGACGCTGTCGGGTCGCCAGGCGGACCAGCCGCGTCGAACCGCCTCGCGGCGCGACCCCGCGCTGCGGGAGAGATATCCTACCGCTCGGAGCGTCCCGCATCGAAGCCCAGGAACCCGGCACCCGGCACCGGCGAGCCTCCGTCGTTGGCGAACAGGCGCGGCGTCTGCGGCGCCGCCGGCACGACTGCTTTGACCGGAACCACCGGCTCGCGGGCGGCCGATTTCGCCCCCGGCGTTTTGGCCGCCACATCCGGTTTCGCCGCCTTGGCCTGAGTCTGGGCGGCCGGCGCCTGGCCCCGGGCGCCTTGCGCGCTGTCCGACCCACGATAGGACAGCAGCAGGAACGAGATGTCGTTGCGGCCCAGATCGACCGACAGCTCCATCGGCGTCATGCCCAGCAGGTTGTGGCTGTCCAACTCGGCGCCGCGGCTCAGCGCGTCGCGCGCGGCGGCGATGTCGCCGCGATTGATCGCATCGAACAACGCCTCGTTCGGCGACATGTCGGTCGGCAGCCGGGTCGCCGGCGCCACCGTGTCGGCACGCGACGCGGCACCCGGCAGGGCGGGCGGCGGCACCACCGGTTGCTTCGTCAGGTCCGGCGTTTGCTGGGCGCGGCGTGACAGCGCCGAGCCGGGATCCATCGGGCCACCGGACTGCGCGCGGGCACCCGAGGTAAATCCTGCGGCCGAAATGACCACGGCGAACAGCAGCGCGACGCTGCGGAAGATGGGATTCTGCATGGCCGCACTATAGCTCAAGCCGGATTCAACCACCAGAACCCGGCGTTGAGATAGGTGGCGAATCCGGTCCAGAGGAAATAGGGCAGCATCAGCCAAACCGCGGCCCGGTGCAGCCGGGCAAAGCTGTGCATGGTGACTGCGATCAGCACCAGCAACACCAGGATGACGGCGAGCGCCAGCGGCGGATTGTGCAGGCCGAAAAACGCCGGCGACCACAATGCGTTCGCCGCAAGTTGCCACCCCCAGAGCCGCAACGGACGCGCCGCGCCCGAGCGGCGCCAGACCAGCCAGCCGGCAACGCCGACCATCACGTAGAGCGTGGTCCAGACCGGCGCGAAGACCCAGTTGGGTGGTGTCCCGGGCGGTGCCGTCAGCGACGGATACCACGTGTGAACCGCCCCGGTGACGAGCGCGGCGTCCGCTCCGCCGACCAGCAGGCACAGGCCGACGAACCCGACCAGCGCCAGGATCGGGGAAACCGGTTTGGATGATCCCGGATAGGACCCCCATTCTTCGGGACCGGTCTGCTGGAAGACACGCATCCTTCTGCGAGGGGTGGACGGACCAAACGCATGTAGGTCGGCAGACCACGATTCAAAAGGGCAATTACCAGCCGTTGACCCGCGGCCACACGGCAACCACCGGGTCGCCCCCGTCGATGACATGGTAGCGGTCATGCGCCGCCGCGGTCATGCAGGTGTGATTGGGTGCGATGCGCAGCTTGTCCCCGACATGCAGGTCCGTCGGTTCGCCCGGGTGGCGTTCGATGACGCCATGCTCCTGGTAGGCACGCCGCACGATGGCATCGCCGAGCGGCCTTCCCGCCAGGTCCAGCACGAGGCCGTAGCCGTAGTCCCGCGGCGCCGCCTCGGTGCTGCGATCCTTCGACAGCGCCATCCCGCCGGCATCCACCAGCAGCCGGCCGGGCCGCCGGCCGATCACGCTGGTCAACACGGTGACCGCGATGTCGTCCAGCCCGTTGGTGCCGATCTCCGCCTGGAACAGATCGCCAAACATGTAGACCCCGGCGCGGACTTCGGTGACGCCGGTCAGGCTCTCGGCGTGCAGCGCGGTGGGCGAGCTGCCCATCGACACGATCGGCGCCGCGTGTCCCGCACCACGCAAAATCTCCGCCGCCCGCACCACGCCGGCGCGCTCGGCTTCGGCGATGCGCACCATGTCGCCGATGGAGCGCCCGCTGTAGGAGTGCCCGGCATGGGTCATCACTCCGGCCAGGCGTGGCCCCAGCCGTGACGCGATCTCCAGCAGGTCGTCGTCGTCGGGCGTGACGCCGCCGCGCGACTCGCCGGTGTCGATTTCGATTACCGTGCGCGGCGGCTGCGGATGCGCGGCGATGGCGCTCGCCGTCTCCGGATCGTCGGTGATCACCGTCACATGCGCCCCGGCGGCGTTCAGCTTGGCCACCTGGTCCAGTTTCTGCGGCGTGATGCCGACGGCGTAGAGGATGTCGGCGATGCCGTGGGCGGCAAAATACTCCGCCTCGGCCAGGGTGGAGACGGTGATGCCGCCGGGCTGGCCCTGCAACGCCAGGCGCGCCACGTCGATCGACTTGGCGGTCTTCATGTGGGGCCGCAGCGCCACGCCGTGGCGTCCCACGGCGACCGCCATACGTGCGATGTTGCGCCGGAGGATCGTACGGTCGAGCACCAGGCAGGGGGTGGGCAGGTCGGCGAGGTTCATAAGGGCGGTGTCCAGGTTGCGGTGTCGTCGATCGGCAGCACCGGGCGCGGCATATGGCGCCAGGCGAAGCGCGACAGGATCGGGCTGGTGAGGCCGGGAGCGTCCACCTCGACGATGTCCTCCTGGCGGAAGAACTCGTCGAAGCCGCCGCGGAAGTGGCCACGCGACTTTACCACCACGATGCGGGCGGCGGCGATGTCGAGGCCGAAGGCTTCGAAGAACACCGGGTCGGCGCATTGGTAACGGTTAGACAACACGACCACGGTGATGCCGTCGAGGTCGAGCGCCACCGATGGGCCGAGATCGAGCGTGTTGTCGGCGTAGTAGCCGCGCCGGCCGCGGACCGTACCGGAGAGCAGGCGCAACACCTCGGCAGGCGCGGCGAAGGGGTGGGAAAATTCGTCGCCGCCGTCGCGGTTGAAGCGCGCGATGAATTGCGCGCCTTCGCCGAGCCGGTGCGCCTCGGCGGCCAGCGCGGGATCGTGGATCACCCCGATCAGCGCGTTGCGCACGCCGGCGCGATGGAATGCTTCGAGGATCCACATCGTGGTGCCGCGCCCGCCGCCGCCGGGATTATCGGCGACGTCGGCAAAAGCGAGCGCGTGGATAGGGTGATCCTCCCCCTCCCCTTGAGGGAGGGGGCTGGGGGGAGGGGTGCGTGCAGCCCACCAACGTGGCGGCACGCACCCCACCCCCCAACCCCCACCCTCAAGGGGAGGGGGAGAATTCTGCG
>JBEKNT010000506.1:0-4803 GCA_049522565.1 Acetobacteraceae bacterium | reverse complement strand
CCCACAAGGGGAGGGGCAGTGTGTTGCGTGCTAGGAGCGCAATGACAGGCGGCACGCCGGTCGCGCTCGCTCAGAGCTTGATCAGCAGGTCGTCGCCCTCGGCCTTTACCTCGAACACCGCCAGGTCCACGTCGGCCGGCGCACACAGTGCCTTGCCGGAGCGGATGTCGAACCGCGCCGCGTGCAGCGGACATTCGATGCAGCCGTCCTCCAGCCAGCCATCGGTCAACTGGGCGTATTCATGGGTGCAAATATTGTCGGTGGCGCGAAACTCGCCCCCCGGCAGGTGATACAGCGCGATTTCCTTGTCGCCGACGCGGACCGGAATCGCGGTATTCTCCGCCACGTCCGACCGCGCCGCCACGCGCACCCATCCGGCCTCCGCCATGTCGTTCTCCTATGCGTTGTTGCGTCCAGCATGCCAGGGCTCGGGCGCGCGGCCAACCCGGTTCATCGGGGGTTTCGCTGCGTGGGGGTGACCGGTGCCGCCGCAACGGATATTGCGGTGCCATGCCGAGCGACTCAGACAAGCCCGTCGTCCTCCAGGTGCTGCCCTCGCTGGTCACCGGCGGGGTCGAGCGCGGCACCGTCGAGATCACCCAGGCGGTGGCGCAGGCGGACGGCGTCGCCCTGGTGGCCAGCGCCGGCGGCCCGCTGGTGAAGGCCGTGGAGCGCGCCGGCGGGCGGCACGTCGCCCTGCCGCTCGACGCCAGGAACCCGTTCGCCATCTGGCGCAACGCGGCCCGGCTGGAAGCGCTGATCCGGGCCGAGAATGTCACGATCGTACATGCCCGCTCGCGCGCGCCGGCCTGGTCCGCCTGGCTGGCCTGCCGCCGCACCGGCGTGCACTTCGTGACCACCTACCACGGCGTCTACAACGAGGATCTGCCGCTCAAGCGCCGCTACAACGCGGTGATGGCGCGGGGCGAAATCGTCATCGCCGCCAGCCGCTATGTCGCGGAACTGATCGTCGCCCGGCATAACCTGTATCCCACGCGCATCCGCGTCATCCCGCGCGGGGTCGATCCCGCCGTGTACGATCCCGCCGCCGTGGCGCCGGACCGCCTCGCGCGGCTGGCGCGTGCCTGGCGGCTGCCCGATGGTGTGCCGACGGTGGTGCTGCCCGGGCGCCTGACCGCCTGGAAGGGCCAAACCGTCCTGCTGTCCGCCATCGCCCGTCTGGCGCGCCGCGACGTGTGCTGCGTGCTGGTGGGCTCCGACCAGGGGCGCCGGCGCTACAGCGCGCAGCTTGTGCGCCAGGCCGAACGGCTGGGCATCGCGGAACGCGTGCGGCTGGTCGGCAACTGCGACGACATGCCGGCCGCGTTGATGCTGTCCGACGTCGTGGTGCATGCCTCGGTCCGCCCGGAGGCGTTCGGCCGCGTGGTGATCGAGGCGCAGGCGATGGGCCGCCCGGTCATCGCCGCCGATCTCGGCGGTCCGGCGGAGACGGTGCGGCACGGCGAGACCGGCTGGCGCGTCCCGCCCGGCGATCCCGCCGCGCTCGCCGCCGCCATCGATGCGGCGCTGGCGCTGCCCGAGGCGGACCGCCACGCGCTCGGCCAACGCGCGCGGCAGGCGGTGCAGCGCGGCTATACCGTGCGGGCGATGCAGGAGGCGACGCTCGACGTTTACGAGGAACTGTTGCGCGGCTGATGGCGCCGCGCCGGCGGCATTAACCGGCCGGCAACTTTGCCGCGGCACAGATGCGGGATGCAGTCCTTCGTCTCCCCCCCACCGCTCGCGGAACCACCGGCCAATCCGGGTTCGTTCGCCGCCTTGCTGGTCCAGAGCGACCTGATCGCGCTGGCACTGGCCCGCGGCGACATGCTGCTGTTCGCCAATGCCGCGTTTTGCGGCCTGTTCGGCCGGTCGGACGACCTGAGTGGAACGCCGATCGCCGCCCTGGTCGCCCCGGTCCATCGCAACCGCGTCGCCGCGGTCCTGCGCTCCGCCGGCCGCGAGCCGGCCATCTGCGTTGCCGAAGCGCTGCGCAACGATCGCCGTATGGTCGAGGTGGAGTTGCATGCCCGCGAACTCACCGCCGGGAACGAGGCGCTGTGCGCGATCTTCGCGCAGGATGTCACCGACCGGTCGCGCGCGGCGGCCCGGCTGAATCTGCTGGCGTTCTCCGATCCGCTGACCGGCCTGGCAAACCGCGCGCTGTTCGCCGACCGGCTGCGCCAGGCGGCACTCGACGGCCGCCGCGACGGCCGCAGCTTCGCCTTGCTCATGCTCGATCTCGACGGCTTCAAACCCATCAACGACTGCCACGGGCACGCCACCGGCGACGCCGTGCTGCAGCAGGTCGCGCAACGCATTCTGGGCTGTTTGCGGGCGGCGGAAACCGTCGCCCGACTGGGCGGCGACGAGTTCGCCGTACTGCTCCCCGGCATCAAACAGCGCGCCAGCGCCGCCGCCGTGGCGGAGCGGGTGCTCAGCGCCATCCGGCAACCGGTCGCGGTCGGCAACGCCCGGCTGATGCTCAGTGCCACAGCCGGGATCGCCGTGTTTCCCGAGCATGGCAACACGGTCGAGCATCTGCTCGTTGCCGCCGACACGGCGCTCTACACGGCAAAGCACAGCGGCGGCGGCCACTGCGCCTGGGCGGTGCAGAACCTGCCGGCCGACGTGGCCCCACCGACGATCGTGTGGAGCGTCGCGCACGAAGTCGGCGTGGCCGAGATGGACGTGCAGCACGAGCGGCTGGCGGACTTGCTGAACGAACTGGCGGCCGCGCTGCATAACGGCCGGAACTACAGGGCGGCCTTCGGGGAGTTCATCCGCTACGCCGCGTTCCATTTTGCCGACGAGGAACGCCTGATGGCGCAGGCCGGCTTCTCCGGCGCCGCCGGACATTGCGACATGCACCAGCGGCTGCTCGCCGATATCTCGGGCCTTGCGCTGGAAGGCGAGGGCGTCAGCGCCAGCCTGATCCTGCGCTACCTCCAGGAGTGGCTGTTCCGCCACGTGGACGGGGCGGATCGCGAGTTGGCCGCGGCATTGCTCGCCGCCAGGCAAGACTCCCTCCCCCCTTGAGGGGGAGGGGTGGGGTGGGGGGTGCGGACCGCAATGTCCGTGCGGTACGAACCCCTCTCCCCGACCCTCCCCCGCAAGGGAGGAGGGAGTTCAGGGCTCCATCTCCTTTTCGAGCGCGGCAATGTCGGCGTCGCTGAAGCCGAAATGATGGGCGATCTCGTGCACCATCACGTTGCGGACGAGGCGGAACAGGTCCTCGCCGGTTTCGACCCATTCCAGCAGAATCGGCTGGCGATAGAGGAAGATCAAATCCGGCTGCCGCGCGATGTCGCTGACGCTGCGCTGCGTCAGCGGCGTGCCGCGATACAGGCCGGTGAGGTCCCACGCCGACTCGATCCCCAGTTCGTCCAGCGTTTCGTCGTCGGGCATCTCCTCGACGGTGATGCCGGTGCCCGCGACGTGGCGCGCCAGCCGGGCCGGGATCGCCGCCAGCGCCTGCTCTGCCATGTCCGCGATGTCGTCGAGGCTTGGCGGCGGCCCGAATGCCACCTTGGACTTGCGCGCATTGCTCATGACGGTGTCTGGTGCGGCCCGTCCGGCACGCCGTCAAGCCGGACGCGGCAACCGGATCGCAGGGCGGCAAAGCGCAGCGCATTCCGCCAGCAACAGGAGGCGACAGCATGGCGCAACGATTGACCGAAGCGGAACGTGCCGTCTTGCGCACCAGCCTGCCCGACTGGAATGCGACCGAAGGCCGCGACGCGATCCGCCGCGAGTTCCGGTTCAAGGACTTCAGCCAGGCCTGGGGCTTCATGGCGCGCGTCGCCCTGTTGGCGGAACAACACAACCATCACCCGGACTGGTCGAACGTCTGGGCCACGGTGCGGATCGAACTGTCCACCCACGACGCCGGCGGGTTGACGTCGAAAGACCTGGCGCTGGCGCGGGCGATCGACGGCTTGCTGGCGTGAGCGACGCGAGCTTCCCGGAACGCGCCTGGGCGATCCGTCGGGCCACCGCCCGGCTGTGCGGCCGGCTCGGCTGGGCGCCGCTGCACGAGGTGCCACTGCCGAACGGCCGCCGCGCCGACATCCTGGCGCTGCGCCCGGACGGCTGCTTCGCCTGCATCGAGGTCAAGTCGGGGCCACGGGATTTCCTGACCGACCTGAAATGGCCGGACTACCGGGCGTTCTCCGACGCGCTGTTCTTCGCGGTGGATGTCGATTTCCCGCAGGATCTGCTGCCGGCCGAGACCGGCCTGATCGTCGCCGCCGGACTGGAGGCCGACCTGCTGCGCGAGGCGCCGTCGCATCCGCTCCCGGGCGCTCGGCGACGGGCGCTGATGCAGCGCTTCGCGTGGCTGGCCGCCGGGCGGCTGGCGGCGCTGGAGGACCCCGGCGGGGTGGCCGATGGTGGCCGATCTGCGCGCGGCGCTGCGGGTCGAGTGAAGGGATAAAGCTAACCTCGCCCGCGGGAGCGGGAGAGGTCGATGGTGCGAAGCACCGAGGGTGAGGGTGATCGGGTCGGCACGCACCCCCACATTTTTTTCCTTCCCGCCCCAACCCGCCGGATCAACGAATCGAAACAGCGGGGCCAGCCATGCTCTGGCCCCGTGTGCGTCACACTCGAACACCCGCCACCCACCGCTCACGGCGGCCCGGTCGCAACGGCGACAACCCCCGCCCCCGGTGCTGCCACAACAGCGAACGGCCAGACCGGAGGCTCGCCGATGCGGAAGCCCAGCACGCGGCGGATGCCGTCGCGGGTCTCTTCCGGCAATTCCAGCCCCGGACGCTTCCATTCTTCCTTCGCGAACCGCTGCTC
>JBEKNT010000505.1:0-4506 GCA_049522565.1 Acetobacteraceae bacterium | reverse complement strand
ATCGCTGCCTCGGCCGTCTTCGATAGACTGACCGCCGCGGAGCCATCCTGATGCCGGCCCAATCCGACCGGTCCGCGCTCTACAGCAGCAACCGATTGAAGCTCGGGTTGTTCGGGGCGAATTGCTCGTCCGGCCGCGCCGTCACCACGGTGCCGGAGCGCTGGAGCGGCACCTGGCCCGACTGCCTGCGCCTGGCACGCCTGGCCGACGAAATGGGCATCGAGTTCATGCTGCCGGTCGGCCGCTGGAAGGGCTATGGCGGCGACACCGACTACCAGGGCGAGACGCTGGAAACCGTCACCTGGGCGGCCGGCCTGCTGGCGGCGACGCGGCATCTGACGGTGTTCGGCACGGTGCACGCGCCGCTGATCCATCCGGTGATCGCCGCCAAGCAGTTCGTCACCGCCGACCACATCGGCGAGGGCCGTTTCGGCCTGAACGTGGTGTGCGGCTGGAACGAGGACGAGTTCACCATGTTCGGCGCGACGATGCGTGCGCATGACGCACGCTATGATTACGCGCAGGAATGGCTGGACGCGATCAAGCTGTGCTGGTCGGAGGGGGGCGAATTCGATTTTCCCGGGCAGTTCATCAAGCTGCACCAGGTGCGCGCGAAGCCGAAGCCGTTCGGCGGCGGGCGGCCGATCGTGATGAATGCGGCCGCTTCGCCGACCGGCCAGGCCTTCGCCATCCGCAACTGCGATGCGCTGTTCTCCATGACGCCGAAGGGCCGGTTGGACGAATTCGCGGCGCATGTGCGGGGGGTGAAAGCGCAGGCGCGGGAAGGCGGACGGGAACTGGACGTCTATACCGTTGCAGTCGTGACCTGCCGCCCGACGACGCGCGAGGCGGAGGAGTACTACCGATACAGCGTCATCGACCATGCCGACTGGGCGGCGGTGGATCGCATCATGGCGATGCGCGGCGTCACGCGGGAGAAGTTTCCCGACGATTTCGAGGAACGCCGGCTGCATCAGGCGAACGGCATGGGCGGGATGCCGGTGGTCGGCGATCCGGATTTTGTCGCGGGCGAACTTGCGGCGTTGGCGGCGGCCGGGGCCCGGGGGATTGCGCTGTCGTTTGTGAATTACCTGGATGAGCTGCCGTTCTTCGCACAGGAGGTGCTGCCGCGGCTGGCTCGGATGGGGCTGCGGCAGGGGCAGTGACGGAACGGCTATACGAAATCCAGGACGACTCACCGTCATGCATATGCATATCGCGACCATCGTAAATGCGCTATAGTTTTTGTCATGAGCCAGAGCCAGACGATTGACGATTTGAAGCGGAGCGGGGCGGGAAGGCCGGCGCCGGAGAGCTTGCGCGCGCTCTATCGGACGGCGTTCCGCGATTACGGGCTCCGCGCTCTGTGGAGCAGCCGGCCGGTCGCGGAACCGACGATCGCCGACATCCTGGCGATTACCGAAAGCTTGCGCGTGGAGGGCGGCGTCGCGGGCCGGCGGCTGGCAGAGCAAATCGTGACGGCGTGCCGTGCCGCTCTCTAACTTTCAATCGCGTTTACTGCGTCTCTTGGCGGCGCATCGTAATCCGGAAAGCTTCGTCGCCGAAGCGGCACCCCTCGCGCGCGAAGGTTCGCGTTTTTCCAAGGATATCGATCTATTCCACGACCGCGAAAACGCGATGCAGGAGGCCGTCAATGCAGACACCGCGGTCCTCCAGCAGGAGGGATTTGCGATCGAGTGGATAAGGCGGTTCCCCACCATCTTCACCGCGATCGTGCGTGCAGGCGATGACGGCACTTTGCTCGAATGGGTAGTGGATAGCGCCTACCGCTTCTTCCCGGCAATACAGGACGATCTGTTCGGCTGTGTGCTGCATCCGGCCGACATCGCGACCAACAAGGCGCTGGCCGCCGCCGGCAGGCGGGAGCCGCGCGACATCATCGATCTTCTGGCCATTCACGCGCGCACCCTGCCGCTCGGCGCCGTCGTGTGGGCCGCGTGCGCCAAGAATCCCGGCTTCTCGCCGGAAGGGCTGATCGCCGAGATCCGGCGCGACGCACGCTACCAACAAGCCGACTACGACCGGCTGGAGAACGAGATGCCGATCGATGCCGCGGCAACGTCGCGCGCGCCGCGTGCCGTGCTGGATGAGGCCGACGCGTTCGTGCGATCGATGCCGGGGGGCAAGGAAGGGCTGTTGTTCCTCGACAGCAGAGGGCGCCCAGTGCGGCCAGATCCAGCGCGCCTTGACAGCTACGCCGCTCACGGCGGCCAGGAGCGCGGCCACAGGCCATCATCGCCGGACATCAGCCGGGCTATGCTCGAACGGTACAAGCAGCAACCGCAGACGTAGGTTCGGCGGGCGCCTGGCGGACCTGGCTTCGTCGCGTAACAAGAGGCATTTTTGATGATTGCCGCGCCTGACAGCTATTCACGGCGATCCTCGTATTGGGCAATGTCGCTGGCCCTCATCTCTGAAGTTCTGTATCGGACGGTGGATTTTTGGCCACTGCCGGGCCCGCAAGACAGAACCGCGGATGCCGCCAGAAGGCTATTGGACCTGTTCTTGCTGCCTATCGTGAATTCGACTATCTTGGTATTTCTAATCTGTCTCATCATCGGCTTGGGCCTGACCCTGATCAGGCGTCGCTTCCGAAAGGCGCTGTCTTTCGCCAGCGCTTTGGGCGCTTTTCTGCTGACACTTGTTATTGCAAACTTGCGTGTCTGCGATCCGTATTTCTGGTACGTTCTATCCAACAAGACACGCCTTGAAGCTGCCGCGACGGTCATGATGACAGCGCAGCCGCGACACTTCGCAGTCGTTGAATACTGGGACGTGTCCACAGGGCTCGCGATCAATCCGCCAACATTCGTGTCCATCGTTTATGACGAGAGCGGGGGAATCGATCAGGACGAACCGAGATGGTCTCCGGCGATGCGGACACTGTACGAAAGAGACATCTTGCACTCGTATTCGAGCCCCCGATTCATTATTGATCATGTAGAGCACGTGTTTGGCCATTTCTTTGTCGTCTGGGTTACAACCCGATAGAATCACGAAGCGCGGCATTTGCCGGACACGATTCATCCGGAATCACGCCCGGCAGACAGCCCACGCTCCGTGGTCTATCGTGTCCGCAAACCCACCCTGCCCGGAGCCCCGCCGTGAAAGCTTCCCTCTTCTACCTCCCCACCATCGCCAGCCGCGCCGAGATCGAAGCCGGCATGGCCGGCATGCGCGGCGACTTCTACCAGCGCATGCTGCGCGAACTGTCGGAACAGATCCGCCTCGCCGATGACCTCGGCTACGACTCCGTCAGCTTCACGGAACACCATTTCCACATCGAAGGCTTCGAACTCTCCAACAACCCCGTACTGCTCGATCTCTACTTCGCCATGCAGACCAAACGCATCCGCGTCGGCCAACTCGGCATCGTGCTGCCCGCCGCCAACCCGATCCGCGTGGCGGAGGACATCGCCATGCTGGACCACATGACGAATGGTCGCGCCAACGCCGGCTTCGCGCGCGGCTACCAGCGCCGTTGGGTGGACGTGATGGCGCAGCAGACCCACGACATCCACGGCGCCCTGCCGCACCAGCACGACGAGATCGACGCCGCCAACCGCGCCGCCTTCGAGGAAAACTTCCAGATCATCAAAAAATGCTGGACCGAGGAGATGCTGACCTTCGACGGCAAATACTGGAAGATCCCCGCCGGTGCCACGCCCTGGACGCTCGACACCACCGCGAAATACGGCAAGGGCGTGGAGAACGGCATCCTGAAATCCGTCGGCGTGGTGCCGAAGCCGTTGCAGAAGCCGCACCCTCCGCTGTTCCTGCCCTTCGCATCGTCGGAGAACTCGATCCGCTGGGCGGCGCGCGAGAACGTCACCGCGATCCTGCCGCCGATGCTGCCGATCTACGAAAACAAACTCTACGACGTGTATGCGGACGTCTCCGGCCGCCCGCGCGGCGAAGGCTGCGGCCTGCTGCGCGACGTCATCATCGCCGACACCGACGCAGAAGCGCAGGCGCTGTGGCGTGACTCCGGCCAGTTCTCCGGCCGCGCCTGGTTCGAACCGTTCGGCTTCCGCCGCGGCCTGCAAGACCCGCAGACCGGCAGCTTCATGACCGCGGAGGAGGCGGTGCGCGACGGCTACTCGCTGGCCGGCACGGTGGACACGGTGATCCGCGGCCTGGAGGCGAACATGCGCCGGCAGAACGTGGATTGGCTGTTCTGCTATACCTACAATGCGCTGATCCCGCACCCGAAGCTGATGCGGTCGATCGAGACGTTCTGGACCAAGGTGATGCCGCGCTTCGTGTGAACCGGCGTCGCTGCCGGACTTTGCGGGGGGAGTGTTGCCGCGTGTGCCGCGGCTGGGCTGCGAGCGGGCAGCGACGGCCGGAGCCTTGGCGGCCGCCCCCGGCGGACCTGGCCGTCAGCGCGCGGTGATCGCCTGGCCACCCGGCAGCGCGGCACCGACGCCGATCGCCGCCAGCGCCGTCGCCACGATGTCCTTCGCCGACAGCCCGGCCACCGCA
>JBEKNT010000504.1:0-4536 GCA_049522565.1 Acetobacteraceae bacterium | reverse complement strand
CACCCGCGCCAACTGGGCGTAGTCGGAGAAGCGCGGGGCGCGGGCCGGATGCGGCTGCGACAGGTAGCAGCGGCCCGGCTCGTCGTAAGCGTCGATCAACGCCCCGAGGCTGTCGCGTGCCGCCGCGACCGCCGCGGCGATCGCCGTCGCGTCGCCCTTGAACAGCGAGCGGACCTCGCCGGGCTCGTAGCCACCGGTCAGGTGCCAGTAGATCAGCTCGCCCGCCTGCCCAACCAGGCCGGCACCGAACGCGCCGGCTTCCGCCATGGCCGCCTCCAGCAGAAGCTGCGGCGCCAGGCCGGCATCGACCTCCTTCTGGCTCGGCGGGGTGCCGGTCTTGTAGTCGAGGATGGCCAGCGCGCCGTCGGCGCGGCGCTCGATGCGGTCGGCGCGGCCGACCAGGGCGAACCGGCCGCCATCGCGTGGCAGTTCTCTGGTGCCTTTCACCTCGGGCTTGATGGCCGCGATGCGGTGGACGGCGCGGCGGGCGGTCTCGATCTCCGCCACCCAGTCGGCGATGCGGTCCAGGCGCGGCGCCCACCACGCCGCCAGTGCCTCGCGCAAGCCGGCCTCGGCCAACGCGCGCGCCATCGCCCGGCGCAGATGGCCCGCCGCGCCGGGCGGCCAGCGCGTGTCGTATTGCTCGAGAAACAGCCGCATGCCGGCATGCACCAGCGTGCCGTAATCGGCCGCATCGGTCGCTTCGTCGATCGGCTTCAGCGCGTTCAGCTTCAGCACGTGGCGGGCATAGATGGCGTAGGGGTCGCGCAGCCAGGTCTCGATCTCGGTGACGCTGAGCTTGCGGGGGCGCAGCGCCACAGGCGGGCAGGGCCGCGGCGGAGCCGCCGGGCGCGGGCGGTCCTCGGGCTGGTCCAGGGCGCGCGCCCAGGCGACCGCCGGGTGGTCCGGTCGTTGCTGGTCATGGCCGGCGAGGAACATCTCCAGCCGGGTGAGCCAGCGCGCCGGCACGGCGGGGGCGCCGTCGCGCCGGGCTGGACAGGACAGCACCACACGCGGCGCGGCATTGGCCGCGGCCAGGAAGTCGTGCGCGGCCTGCCCCACCGTCTGTTCCGGCGACGCGAGGCCGACTTTCCCCCGCATCGGGCGCGACAGCCACGGGCCGGGATCGGTGGCCGGGGGCCAGACGCCCTCGACCAAGCCGCCCAGCACCAGCGTGTCGGCGGTTTGCAGCCGGGCTTCCAGCAGGCCCCAGATGAACACGCGGGGATGTTCCGTGCCGCCGCGTCCGCGCAGGGCGCGGCGGCTGCGCACGACCTCGCCTTGCAGCACGGCGTCCAGCAGGCCCGGCAGCACCGCGCGGCGCTGGTCCGGCAGCAGCGGCAACGCGGCCTGGACCTCGGCCAGCGCGGTGGCGAGCGCGTCGCCTTCCTCGCCGGCCCAGAGCAGGGCGGGGCCGGGCGTGGAGTCGGTGGTGGCGAGGCGTTCGGCGGCTTCGATCAGCGCGGCCAGGGCTTCGGTGGGAGCGACTTCGACCGCGGCAGCGATGCGCAAGGTGGGTTCCAGGCAGGTTTCCAGCCGGCGCAGCAGGTCCGCGGCTTCGGGGCCGGCGGCGGAGCGGTCGAGCACCAGGCGCAGCCCGGTCAGGCCACGCGGCGGCCGCGGGCCACGCAGGCAGGCCTGCTCCAGCGCCCGGACGGCGGCGCGGCAGGCGGCGGGAGAAAGCCCGGCGGCGGCGAACGGATGCTTGAGCAGCGCGAGCAAGGGGACCGGCGCCAGTTCCTCGGCGACGGCACGGGTGAGGAGGCGGAGGAACACGGCCGGCGGCGTCTCGGCCAGAGGTTCGCCGGCGCTGTCGTCCGCCACCACGCCGTGCCGCAGCAGTTCGGCGGCGACCCGGCCGGCGAGTTCCCGGTCGGGCGTTACCAATGCGGCGCGGGCGCCGGGGGTTTCCAGCGCGTCGCGCAGCACCAGGGCGATGGCGGCGGCTTCCTCCTGCTGATCGGCGGGGGTGAGGCGGGAGATGCCGTCCAGCTTGGGTGGCCGGTCGCCGCGCCAGGCGTGCAGTGCCTTGGCGGGCAGCAGAGCGCGGCTGAGGGTGGTGAAGCGTTCGGGCGGGATTGGGGATGGCTGCTGGATCGGCCATGGGCGCAGGTCGCCTCGGGTTGCGCCGAGGCCGGCCAGCAGGCGGCGCAGGCCGGCTTGCGGGTGGGAGTCGTCGAGCTGGTTCCAGGTGTCCTCGTCCATCGTGGTGTCCACGGCGGGCAGCAGCACGCGCCCGTTCGGCAGGCGGGCGACCACGCGGAGCAGACGGGCGACTGCGGGGATGCCCGCGGTGGTGCCGGCGACCAGGATTTCCCCCGCCGGGGGGGCGAGATCCCAGGCGGCGGCCTGCGCGTTGAGCAGTGCGACCTGGCGGGCGGCGGGGTTCATCAGGCCGTTGTCCGCCAGGTATTGCGGCCAGGCGGCGGTGACGATGTGGAGGAATTGCAGCGTGCGCGCCCAGTGGGCGGCGAAGGCGGGGTCGGCGGCGTCGGGCAGGCTGGCGGCGAGGTCGATTTCCTCGCGTTCTGCTTCGTCCATCAGCAGGGCCAGTTCGCCGGCCAGGAGCCAGGCTCGGTCGGCGGTGCGCGGGGCGCCGTCGGCGCCGCCTTGCTTGAGGATCAGGCGGGAGAGGGCGGCGAGGCGCCGGGCCGGCTCGACGGCGGGCGGCAGGTCGAGGGTGCCGGCGAGCGCCAGCGGCGCCTCGTCCAGTGCGCCGAGGGCGGTGATGCGGGGGAGGAGGAGTGGCTGGCCGTTGGAGGCGCGGAGGAAGGCGTCGGCCAGGGCGCGCGCGGCGCGGCGGGTGGGCAGCAGGATCAGCCCGTTCGCGCGCTGGAGCGGATCGGCGGTGCGTTGCAGCCAGTCGATCGCGACGGCGTCCAGGAAGGGAACGTGCGGCGGGAGGACGAAGAGGTTCATGGCTGGGACGACTCAGTGCGCGGGAGGGGGAGCCGTGCGCAGAGCCGCCTCATCTGTGCCCCCCGCGTCATCGCGACTCGCCGGTCAGCCTGGCGTGCAGCACGGTTTCGGCGTCGGCCAGGTCGGAAGGGGTGGACAGGTGGAACCACAGGCCGTCATGCACCACCGCGCGCAGCCGGCCTGCCGCCATCGCTCGGTCCCAGGCTCGGTTCATGCTGAACGCACCCTCTGGCATGGCGTCCAGCAAGGCCGGGGCGATGAGCTGGACGCCGGCGTAAACATAGGGGACGACCTCGCGCTCGGCGCGGCGGCGCATGCCGCCCCATTTGTCCACCGCGAAATCGCCGAAGCCGACATCGGCGTGGACCTGGAACGTGCGGTGCACCAGCAGGACGCCATCCAGCGCCGGGTCGAACGCATCGGCGAGCCGCAGCAAGGCCGGATGGGTGCCGTTCAGCCAGAACGCGTCGCCGTTGACGACGTAGAACGGGTCCGCGCCCAGCAGGTCGAGCGCCGCCCGCGTGCCACCTCCGGTGTCCAGCAGCGTGGTTTCGCGGCGGAGGACGGTGCGCGGGGGCTGGCCGGCGGCGGCGCGGGCGGCGAGACGTGCCTCCACCCGGTCGGCCTGCCAGAAGGCGTTGACCACCACGGTCTCCACGCCGGCTTCGACCAGGTGGTCGAGCGCATGGTCGAGCAAGGCTTTCCCGCCGAGGGTCAGCAGCGGCTTGGCGGTGTGCTCGGTGAGCGGGCGCATGCGCTGGCCGAGGCCGGCGGCAAGCAACATGGCGGTGCGGGGGCGGGTGGTCATGGGCTGAGGCCTTGCGGGTTGGCGCGCAGGGCCGGGGGGATCCAGCGGTCCATGGCGGCGGCGAGCGGCGCGGCGGCGGGATGGCGCAGCGCGGCTTGCAGCATACGCCAGGTGCGGGGGCCGTGCGCGAGATAGTGCGGGCGGTGGTCGCGAAGGGCGAGGCGCACCCATTGGCACGCGACGCGCAGATGCCGCTGCGCGGCGCAGATGGCGTAGGCGGCATGGAAGGCGTCGGGGTCGAGGTCGGGGCGGGCGGCCAGATAGCGGGCGACGCCGCGGTCGGCGAGCGGTTGCGGGATGTCGCGGCGCGCGTCCTGGAGCAGCGACACGAGGTCGTAGGCGGGGTGGCCGAGCGCGGCGCTCTGGAAATCGAGGATGCCGACGCGGCGGAGGCCGGCGCGGTCCGGCAGCCAGAGCAGGTTGCCGGCGAAGAAGTCGCGATGGACGCAGCAGCGCGGGCCGCCGGCGAGGGGGCGCAGCAGGGTGGCGAGGGCGGCGGCGAAGTCCTCGCGCGCGGCGGGTGGGGCGGGGGAGCCGAAGGCGGCGGGCCACCACCAGTCCAGCAGGGTGCCGAGCGCCGCGTGTGCCATGGTGGGTGCGTCCCAGGCGGGCAAGCCCGGTGGCGGGGCGGCGCGCTGGATGGCGACCAGGACGTCGATGGCGTGGTCGAGCATGGCGGGCGAGCTGGGCGAGGCGGGCGAGGCGGGTGCGGGTTGGGATGGGGATGGGGATGTGGATAGGTTCTCCCCCTCCCCTTGAGGGAGGGGGTTGGGGGGAGGGGTGTGTGCGCCCGGTGGTTCGGGGCGCAC
>JBEKNT010000503.1:0-4550 GCA_049522565.1 Acetobacteraceae bacterium | reverse complement strand
TCCGGCGTCAGCGCGGACAGAACCCCTTGCACCAATTCCGCCGGCCCCCGCCCGGGGTGCCCCGGACGAGGCGCCTGCGAGCGTCCGTGCGGAACCGGCGGCAAAACCCCATGCACCAGAACACGCCGGGCGCGGGCCAGGCAGCCGCACGCTATCGATCGGCCGTGCGGCGCGGCGCTGGCGGCGGCGGCAGAAGCTCATGCACCAGAACCATCCAGCAGGCCCCCGGCCGTGACGCCTGCGCGGAGAAGGTTTGGATGGCGGGCCTTCGCCCCATAGGCGTTAAATTAGCATGCTGGAGGGCACGGCCGGTGCCGCTCGTCATGCCGACCACCGGGTCAAGCGCCCGGCGGCAGGCTCCGGTCGGCATCCACGACTTTCCTGCGAGCGGCACCGCAAGTCGTGAATGGCGCGCCGGAGCCTGCCCCCGGGCGCTTGACCCGGGGGCGCACCATGACGCGGTGTGGCCGGTTCCGACGCCCAAACGCCCTAATTTAACGCTCATGGGGCCTTCGCCCACCATGACGACGGGAGGGGAATGCCGGAGCGCCAATTTCTCGGAGCCCAGGCGTAAGTCGACCGCGCACCCACAGTCCGTGTCGCCTGGACCGAGTTGCCAGACGCCGGGAAGCGCAGCAAGCTCGGCGGGCAAGCCCAACACCCCAGGGGATTGCCGCGCCTTCGCTCGCAATGACGCGGGGGCGTGGCAGCACCACCCGGGTCGCAAGGAAACGTCGTGTCCGCTACGTCAACGGCCGCCCGCCTGTCGCCCGCCGGGCGATGGATCGCCTTCATCGTCCTGCTGGCCGGGGGCTTCATGCCGCCGGTCGATTTCTTCATCGTCAATGTCAGCCTGCCGTCGATCCAGACGTCGCTCGGCGCCAGCCCGGCCGAGCTGCAACTGGTCGTCTCCGGCTATGCCTCGGCCTACGCCGTCTTCCTGATCACCGGTGGCCGGCTGGGCGACCTGTATGGCCGGCGCCGGCTGTTCCTGTTCGGCATGGCCGGCTTCACCGCCGCCAACCTGCTGTGCGGCCTTGCCGCCTCGCCGGCCACCCTGGTTGCCGGCCGCATCCTGCAAGGCATTGCCGCGGCGATCCTGGTGCCGCAGGTGCTCGGGCCGATCCGCACCTTGTTCCCCAGCGAGCGCGACCTCGCCCGCGCACTGAGCAGTTACGGGATCATGATGGGGGTGGCGGCGGTGTGCGGACAGTTCCTTGGCGGCGCGCTGGTCGAATGGAGTCCGTTCGGGCTGGGCTGGCGCGCGGTGTTCCTGCTCAAGGTGCCGGTGGCGCTGGCCGTCTTGCTCACCGCCTGGCTGGTGGTGCCGGAAACCAGCACCTCGCAGCGCGTGCGGATCGACGCGGCCGGCGCGGCGCTGCTGTCCGTGGCCCTGGCCTGCCTGGTGCTGCCGCTGTCCGAGGGCCGCCAACAGGGCTGGCCCGTCTGGACCTTCGTCATGCTGGCCGCCGTGCTGCCGCTGATCGCGGTGTTCCTGCGCTTCGAGGCGCGGCTCACGGCGCGTGGCGCCATGCCGTTGCTCGATCTCCGCCTGATGGCGATTCGCAGCTTCCGCCGCGGGGTCGTGGTCGGCACGCTGTTCTTCTTCACCACCGCCTTCTACGTCACGTTCAGCCTGTACCAGCAGCAGGGCCTCGGCACCGACCCGCTGCACACCGGCCTCGCCATCCTACCCTATGGCGCAGGACTGTTCATCGGCCCGCTGGCCAGCGGGCCGATGGTTGCGCGGTGGCGCCATGCGCTGCTGCCGATCGGCATGGGCATCCAGGTGGCGGGCTACGGCGCGACGGGGCTGGCGATCTGGTACGGCTTCGACGGCTGGCCGGTGTTCCTGGCGGTGCTGGTCGCCGGCTTCGGCCAGGGCATCGCCTTGCCGCGGCTGTATAACGCGGCCCTCGGGGACGTGCCGCCGCACCAGGCGGGAGTCGCCGCCGCGGTCATCAACTCGGCCTTGCAGATCGGCGGGGCGGTCAGCGTGGCCGCGGTCGGCAGCCTGTTCTTCACCGTGCTGGACGGCGGGACCGGGCGGGCCGCCTATGCCAACGCCTTCGGCATCGCCCAGGCGGCGACCACGCTGGCATTGTTTGCCTCCATGCTGCTGTCCATTACCAGCCGAGGGCGCCCACACGCGCCGGCCGACCCGGGACGACCATGAGCCTCGCATTCGACCCCGCAGCGATCCGTGCCTTCGAGCATGCCAGGTGGGAGCGCGCGGCCCCCGTCTTCGCCGCCGCCTTCGCCACCGCCACCGGGCAGTTCGTCGAGGCGCTGCTCGACGCCGCCGCGGTGCACGCGGGCACACGCGTGCTGGACGTGGCCTGCGGTTCCGGTGTCGCCGCGGCCGAGGCTGCCGCGCGCGGCGCCATCGCCACCGGCCTCGATTTTTCCCCCGCCATGCTGGCGGTCGCGCGGACCGCGCACCCGGGGATCGCGTTCCTCCAGGGCGACGCCGAGGCGCTGCCGTGTCCCGATGCGGCGTTCGACGCGGCGGTGGCGAATTTCGGCGTCCACCACGTGCCGCGTCCGCCCTTGGCGCTGGCCGAGGCGTTCCGCGTGCTGCGCGCCGGCGGCCGGATCGCGGTCAGTTTCTGGGCGGACCCAGCACAGAACACCGCGTGGCGACTGCTGTTGGATGCCGTTCACCGGCATGGCGACGCCGTCGCGTCCGGTGCGCCGCCGCCGGGGGGTGGCTTCGGCTCGGTGCAGCAGATCCTGAATGCGTTGCGCGACGCCGGGTTCGCCTCGCTCCAGGCGCAGATCGAGCGCCGCGTCTGGCGCCATCGCGATGCGGCGAGCCTGGTGGCGGCGTTGCGTGCCGGCACCGCGCGGATGGCCGCGCTGATCGACGCGCAGTCGCCCGACGCGCTGCGCGCCATCGCTGCCGACATCGACTCGAACGCCGCCGCCTGGCGCGAGGCGGACGGGCTGGCGCTGCCGATCGCGGCGGTGATCGCCTCGGGTGTGAAGCGGTGACATGAGACTCAGGGCGAGGCTGCCTACGGGGCAACCCGATCACCCTTGGCGCTCACGCGCCTTGACCTCCCGCGTTGCGGGAGAGGCGATCCTATCGCGCAGCGCGGCGCTCACCGCGGCGATCACGCCGTCCCAGTCGCCCGGGCGCGGCTGGCGGAACAGGCGCAGCGACGCGTACCACGGTGTGTCGTCGCGCCCGAGCGTCCAGCGCCAGTCGGGCGCGAACGGCAGCATCACCCAGCACGGCACCCCTAGCGCGCCGGCAACGTGCGCCACCGAGGTGTCCACCGTCAGCACCAGGTCGAGATTGGCGACGAGCGCCGCGGTCTCTGCATAGTCGCTCAGCAGCGGGGAAAGGTCCGCCAATCCGGTCTCGCCGGCGCGCGGTCCGACCTGGAGGTTGACGGCGCCATCCTCGGCAAGGGCCAGCAGGCGCGGCACGGCTTCCGGCGGCAACGACCGCCGGCGGTCGTTCGAGTGCGCCGGATTGCCGCCCCAGGCCACCCCGATTTTCCTCCCGCCCGGCAGCCGCGAGCGCCAGCGTTCCGCCCGGGCGGGTTCGGCACGCAGGTAGCCGGCGGCGGCCGGAATGGTGTCCGGCTGCGTCGCGAAGACGTGCGGCAGGCTCATCTGGTCGATCCAGGCGTCGTAGCGCGGCAGGGTGCCGTCCTTGGACACCACAAGCACGTCCGGCAGCGTCGCGTCCGCCTGCAAGACGCACCCGCCCGGTGGCGTCGCGTCCGTCGCCATGACGCACGCTCCTGGCAGCGCTCCCAGCAGCGGCAACAGCGGCCGCTCGCAGGCCAGCACCGCCCGCCCGCCGCGCGCCACGATCAACGGCAGGTAGCGCGCGAACTGGATGGTGTCGCCCAGGCCTTGTTCCGCGTGCACCAGGATGGTGCGGCCGGCCGGATCGTCGCCGGTCCACACCGGGCCGGGGAGATCGACGAAGTCGCGGCGGAACCGATCGTGCCGCTTGCGCCACTCGTATTCGGCGAAGCCTCGCGCGAAGTCGCCTGCCAGCAGCGCGGCGGTGGCGAGATTCCAGTGCGCCTGGACGAAGTCGGGGCGCAGCGCGATGGCCCTGTCGCAGGCGCCGATGGCCTCGGCCAAGCCGCCGCGCGAGGTCAGCACGAAGCCGAGGCTGGCGTGTGCCTCGACCAGCGTCGGATCGCGGGCCAGCGCCGCCCGGATGTGGCGCTCGGCCGCTTCCAGGTCGTCGAGATCGGCGCAGGCGTTGCCGAGATTGAGGTGCGACGGCGCGTGCGACGGGTCGAGCGCCACGGCGTGTTGCAGCGCATCGCGCGCGGCGTGCGGTTGGTGGAGGGCGTTCAGCGCGGTGCCGCGGGCGAAGTGCAGCTCGGGGTGGTGGGGCAGGGCGGCCAGGGCCGCGTCGGCGGCCTCCAGCGTCCGATCCGGTTCGCCCGCCGCCAGCAGGGCGCGCACCAGGTTGACGCGCGCGCCCTCATGCCCAGGCAGGGCGGTGACGGCCGATGCGAGAAGCTCGGCCGCCTGCGCTGCGTGGCCGGCCCGGAGCAGGTGCAGAGCTTGCAGGT
>JBEKNT010000502.1:0-4553 GCA_049522565.1 Acetobacteraceae bacterium | reverse complement strand
CGGCGGCACGTTGACCGCAAGTAACCTGACCGTTGACGGCACGAGCAACACGCTCACCCTGTCCGGCGGCACCACCACGACAACCGTCAACAACGACACCAGCAATACCATCGCCACCGGCGACACGGTCGCGATGAGCGGCGGCGCGGTGCTCGACTACACCCACGCGGGCGCTTCCACCGGCGGCGGCGTGACGATCGCGGGCGAACTCACCGGCTCCGGCACGGTGGACGGGACACTGCTCGGCAGCGGCGGATCGGCGGTGGTCGATGCCAGCGGCGGCACCCTGGACCTGACCAGTGCCGTCGGCGCCAGTTCAGACATCGCCTACCAGGTCGGGGCATCCTCGACCCTGCAACTGGACGGCTCGGTCGGCTCCGGCAACACGTTCACCTTCGCGACCTCTTCCGGCGATCTGGCCCTCACCACGGCAAGCAGCCTCACCGCCAATATCGTGGGCATGAACGTCGGAACGTTGCCGACGTCTCCGACCAACTACATCGACATCGAGGGCCACACTGTTACGATCACCGGCGGCGTCGCCGGCGAGCACCAAAGCGGCACCAGCGGAACCGTCACGCTGTCCGATGGATCGACCCTTTCGCTCTCCGGCATTACCAACCCCGGCACCGGCTGGTACGTCGATGACGTGAGCGACGGTCACGGCGGCGATGACATTTTCCTCAGCAATACGGTGTGCTTCGCTGCGGGAACCCGCATAACCACGGCCGCCGGCGAGATTGCCGTCGAGAACCTGGCGGAAGGCGACCTGGTGGTGACGCATACCGGCGAGCAGCAGCCGGTGAAGTGGGTCGGATACCGCCGCCTGGATCTCACAAGGCACCCACACCCGACTCTCGCGGCACCGGTCCGTATCCGCCGCCACGCCTTCGGCAACGAGCAACCGCACCGCGACCTGGTCCTGTCACCGGACCACTGCCTGTTCGTCGATGGCAAGCTGATCCCAGCCAAGCTGCTGATCAACGACATGACCATCGTGCAGGAGCGCGACACGCCGGTGGTCGAGTATTATCATGTCGAGCTGGAGCGCCACTCGGTATTGCTCGCGGAAGGCCTGCCGGCAGACAGCTACCTGGACACCGGCAACCGCGCGTTCTTCTCGAACGCCGGCCTCGCCCTCGTGCTGCACCCCGAGTTCCATCTGAACGCCCACCTGAAGTGTTGGGAAACCGACGCCTGCGCGCCGCTCGCGGTAAGCCAGGAGATGGTGCGGCCGGTGTGGCAAAGCCTCGTGGAGCGTGCCGAGTCGCTCGGCTACCAGCGGCCGGACTTCGCCACGACGACCGACCCCGAGCTGCGCCTGGTGGTGGATGGCCGCGCCATCCGGCCGCTGTCCAGCGATGCCGGCCGCTATGTCTTCACGCTGCCGGCGGGCACCGCGTCGGTGCACCTGACCTCGCGCGCCAGCGTGCCGTCGCACTTCGAGGCCTATCGCGACGACTGGCGCCACCTCGGCGTTGCCGTGCGGCGGATCGTGGTGCGCGACAGCACCGGCACCACCGAGTTGCCGCCCGACCATCCCGGCCTGACACAAGGCTGGCACAAGGTGGAGCGTAACGCCTCGACGATGTGGCGCTGGATGGATGGTGACGCCGTGCTGCCGGTCCGTCCGACCGATGGTCCGGCGCTGCTGGAGATCCATGTCGCCAGCGTCATGAAGCACGTGGTCAAGGACGTCGCCCCGGGCCGCCTGGCGGCCTGAGCCGCAGCGTCGTCAAGCTGCAATGGGCCAGCCGGGCGTAAGCCCGGCTGGCCCATGTCGTATGGTCCATCGCGCGCCGGCGTTTGTTCCGCAATTACGACAAGAGCCGAGCCTGCAATGCGCGCAGTTCGGCCTTTGCCGTCGTCAGTTCGGCCTGAGTCGCCCGCAACTCCGCCCGCAGCGCGTCCTTCTCTGCATCGGCGAGCATGAACCGATCGAAGCAATTGGGCGGCAGCCGGAAATGCGGCGATAGCGCGGCGTGCCGTTCCTCGGCGATGTAAAACCGATTCAGGCCGTCGAACCAGGCGAACCGGTAACCGGCGGCGCTCAGCAGCGGCTCCCAGGCCGCGTGGGTTTCCTGCCGCGTCAGCGGCAAGGTTGCTTCCGCAAGCACGATCCACGGACGAAACGCCGCGAAGTCGGCACCGCGCAGGACCTGACCCTCGGCGCCCTCGACGTCGATGTTCAGGAAATGGATGTCGGCTGGCGCATGACGGCGGCAGATTTCCGCCAGCGTCTGCACGTCTACCCTGGAGCGCCGCACCGTCATGCCGCGGGCCCGATGCTGAAATGCGATGACGGAGTCCAAGGTGGCGAGGCCCGGGACCGATGGGGTGTAAAAACGCCGTTCGCCCGGCGCATCGGCCAGCGCGATCGGCAGGTTGGTATCCCGCTCGCGCCGGCGGACCAGGGCCTGGAACCGCGTTGGGTCCGGCTCGATGTTCACGCCGGACCATCCGCGTTCATAGAAGGCGCGCGTGACGGTGTAGCTGTCAGGGTCGCCGGCGCCGACATCGATGTAGCAGCCGCGAGGCACGTCGGACAGCGCGCGCCACAGCATCAGATCCTCGAAATTCTGCGCGTACGACACGAACGTCATCGGGCGCGCTTTCCGTTATCCACGGGCAACTCAAACTTGCCCGTGCGGCTCGTCCGTTCTGTCGTCGCCCCCCTCGAAATGTGCGATGCCGGCACGCAGCCAGCTTTCCAATTCGGGAACCATGATGTGACAGGTGGTCCAGACAATCTCATAGTTGATCGAGTGGTAGCCATGGAAGAGCTGGTGGCGCATGGCGCTGATGCGCGCGACTGGAAACTGCGGGTTTTCGGCCACAAACTCGGAGTGGTGTGTTCTGATATCGCCGGCAATCTCGCCCAGAGTGCCGAGGTTAAGGACAACAGCGTCGCGCAATTGCCGGCCACGCGTGGTGTCGCCAAGGAACTCTGCCTTGGAAACGCCGCTGGTATCTTCCTTGATGCGTTCGATGGCATGCAACATGAAATACAGGAAGTCGATGAGCGCGAACTTGGCTTTCTCGGTGGTCACAGAGGTTTCGCATCCTTGATCACTCGCGCGCGGAACCGTTCATGAATGTCCGCGATTGTGCGCACATCGACGGACACGCCCAGCAACTTCTGTGCTTCCTCCTTCATCGCGACAATGTCGAACAGAGTGGTGCTGTCCGGCGTCGGATCGACCAGCAGATCGAGATCGCTGCCATCCCGGTCCTCGCTGCGCGCGGCCGAACCGAAGACCCGGACATTGCGCAGGCCGTGCCGGGTGGACAGCGTCAGGAGCGCTTCCCGATGATGTTGCAGAGCCTGGGACGGTCGCATCGTTACGGATTCCTGAATTCAGCGATGTTCTCGTACAACCCGCCGCACCGATCCGCCGCCTACCTGATCAGCCCGGTCAGCGGGCTGGACGGATCAGCCCCCATGCGTCGCGGCATCCGCCCCGCGAGGTGCGCCAGCCGTCCGGCCTCCACCGCCAGCTTCATCGCCCGCGCCATCCGCACCGGGTCCTTCGCATTGGCGATCGCCGAGTTCAGCAGCACCGCGTCGCACCCCAGTTCCAGGGCGATCGCCGCATCCGACGCCGTCCCCACCCCAGCATCGACCAAGAACGGCACCGTCACCTGCTCCATCATCATGCAGATCATGGCGGGGTTCTGGATGCCGAGCCCGGAGCCGATCGGCGCGCCCAGAGGCATGATGGCGACGCAGCCCATCTCCTCCAGCCGCTTCGCCGCCAGCGGGTCGTCGGCGCAATAGACCATCACCTCGAAGCCGTCCTTGATCAGCGCCTCGGCGGCCTCGAAGGTGCCGCGCATGTCGGGATACAGCAGCGGTGGCGGACCCAGCACTTCCAGCTTCACCAGGTTCCAACCGCCGGCCTCGCGCGCCAGGCGCAGCGTGCGCACCGCGTCATTGGCGGTGTGGCACCCCGCGGTGTTGGGCAGGTAGGTGTATTTCTTCGGATCCACGTAGTCCTGCAGCATCGGCGCCTTGGGGTCCGACAGGTTGACGCGCCGCACCGCGACCGTGACGATCTCGGCACCGCTCGCCTCGATCGCGGCGGCGGTTTCCTCCAGGTCCTTGTATTTGCCGGTGCCTACGATCAGGCGCGAGCGGAAGCGGCGGCCGGCGACCGTCCAGGTGTCCTCGACCGGCAGCGTTCCATCCATAGTCAGCCTCCACCGATGAAATGCACGATTTCCAGCGAATCGCCGCTGGCCAACCAGGTTTCCGCATAGCGCGAGCGTGGGACGATTTCTTCATTGCGTTCCACGGCGACTTTGCGTCCCTCGAGCCCGAGCGTCGCGAGCAATCCGGACACCGTAAGCGGCCCATCCAGGGCACGGGTTTCACCATTCAGCATGACGGTGATGACGGTCTGCATGCGGCTGAATATGAGCGCGGCGAGGCCGGGGGGCAACCGGCGTAACCTCGCCCGGGCTTCGCGCGGGAGAGGACCGTACACCTCTCCCGCTTTGCCGGAGAGGTCGAGGCGCGAAGCGACGAGGGTGAGGGGCGTAACGCACGGGTG
>JBEKNT010000501.1:0-4566 GCA_049522565.1 Acetobacteraceae bacterium | reverse complement strand
GCGGATCCCACAAGCGGCCGGCCCGGAAGGTGTCGGCGAGGCAGATGTAACTATATTCGTCGCCTGAGTTGGGCCAGGAAACGCCTCCCAGCCAGCCGGCGACGAGGCAGCAGAGGAATGCGAGCGCAATTGCGAAAGAGGGCCGCCGCCAGGGCAGGTGCCATGACCGATTGGCCACGTCCAGCGCAAGACTGACGACAACGAAACCCAGGAAGAGGCGGGCGGCGTCCACCAGCGGAACCACCTCGCCGGTGATGGTTGGAACGCGCGTCTCGGTCAGTGCCACTGCCATGCCGGCGAGCAGCAGCCGCATGACTGTCGGCCACGAAACAAGATCGACGGGTTTGGATTGCGTCGTCGTGACGCTCATGGCGGTTCACCCGGGCTCGGGGATTGATCGCCTGATCTTGAGAAGTGTCGCGAACATGGCGCCGTTGGCCAACTGCACAGCCAGTAACATCGCTGTCGCCGCCGAGATCGCGAGCCGCATGCTTTGTGACGGATCAAGTGCGTGAAATCCGACGCCGCCCCAGTTGCAGAGTGACTCGATGGCGATCGCAAGTCCCAACAGGAACAACGCCAGGCTCGCAGACAGCACCCGCTCGAGCGTCACGTGATCAAGTGTTTGCTCGAACAACGGGTCAGGTGGCAGGATGCCCTCGCGCATGCCATGAATTTTCGCACAGACCCAAAAGATCATCGACTGCAACCCGATAACTGTCGCGGCGGATGCGTACATCAGGGTGTTGATGTCGAAGCCGATGGAGCGGACGGTCACGGGGCCCGGTAGAAGCCGCAGCATCGCGAGGAGCCCAACGCCGAACATGAGGGCTCCTGGATAGAAGAACAGATTGCGCGGGCTGAACAGCAGCAGGAAGCGCAGATGGCGCCAACCGTCGTGCCAGCTTCGCAGATGCGGCCGACGCGAGCGTCCATCGGGCGACAAGACCGTTGGCACCTCGGCGATGCGCAGCCCGCGGATGGTGGCCTTCACGACCATCTCGCTGGCGAATTCCATGCCGGGCGCCTGTAGATCAAGCGACAGGATCGCGTTGCGGTCGAAGCCGCGCAGGCCGCAATGGAAATCGCCACATGGGCTGTTGAAGAAGACGCGGCCAAGAGTGGTGAGCACGGGATTGCCGAGATAGCGGTGCAGCGGCGGCATCGCGCCTGGCATGATGCCGCCCTTGAACCGGTTTCCCATAACAAGCTGGCAGCCTTCGCGCAGGCGCGCGACAAAAGGCTGAAGCTGGCGGAAATCATAGCTGTCGTCGGAATCGCCCATGATGACGTAGCGGCCGCGTGCCGCCCGAATGCCGCCGAGCAGGGCGCTGCCGTAACCGCGCGCACGGATCGGCACGATCCGCGCGCCGCCGGCCTCGGCGATCTCTTGCGAGCCGTCGGTGCTGCCGTTATCGGCGATCACGACCTCGCCGATGATTCCGCTCTGCTCGATGAAGTCCCGGGCCTTGCGGATGCAGCGCGCCAGCGTCTCCGCTTCGTTGAGGCAGGGCATCAGGATCGTCAGTTCACAAGCCGATGGCGCAGCCGTCTGGCGCGGATCCGCAATGGGTCGGATAAGCTGGTCGAGCATTCAATAACCCTCGCGTGGCAGACCTGGAGCACACCGGCGAATGCCAATACGACGGCAAAGATAACAACGGGATTACACTGGCGCTGCGGGTGGGCGCGGGGTGCGTGGGTTCGGGCGTCCACTGTGACCCGGAATTGACAGGTCGGCGGTCAACGCGAATGGGCCAGTGACCACACAAGCTGACGTGACGATCGACATGCAGGAAGCCCGGGCGACGTGTGGACAGCCTGCGGGCTATTGCGCGTGCCGATGTTTCAATGTGGTTGCAATGCCGTTGCGCACCCTCGGGCGGCCGCGATCATTCCTGGCGCCCGCTTGCCCTGATCTCCAGCACGCTGAGGAAGAACGCCCCATAGGCGATCTGGAACGCCAGCAGGATCGCGGTGCCGGACGGAATCACCAGGCGCATCGTCGCCTCCGGCGAAATGCTGCCGAAGGCCGCGTTGCCCCAGGCGCTCAGCGCCAGCACACCGAGCACGAGTCCTATCACCAGCAGCACGGCGCCGGCGATCAGGCCGTATTCCAGCGTCGCCCAACGCATCAGCCGGCGGAATCGCGGATCGTCGGGCGGCACCAGACCCTCGCGCATGCCGTACAGATGGGCGAACAGCCAGAACAGCATCGAATGGCAACCCACCACCACCGCGAGCGAGGCATAGAACAGCGTGTGGATGTCCAGCGTCACGCCCGCCACCTGCCGCGAATGCGGCAGCAGCCACGCCATGGCCAGCACGCCGAGGACGAACAGGCCAAAGCCCGGATACAGGAACAGCCAACGTGGGCTGAACAGCAGCAGGAAGCGCAGATGCCGCCAACCGTCACGCCAGCTTCGCAAATGCGGCGGGCGCGAGCGGCCATCGGGCGACAGCGTCGTCGGCACCTCGGTAATGCGCAGCCCGCGGATCGTCGCCTTGACGACCATTTCGCTGGCAAATTCCATTCCGGGTGCCTGAAGGTCGAGCGACAGGATCGCCATGCGGTCGAAGCCGCGCAATCCGCAATGAAAGTCCCCGCATGGGCTCTTGAAGAAGATGCGGCCGATGGTGGTAAGCACCGGGTTGCCGAGATAGCGGTGCAGCGGCGGCATCGCCCCCGGCAGGATGCCGCCTTTGAAGCGGTTGCCCATCACCAGCGCATAACCTTCGCGCAGCTTCGCCACGAAGTCGTCGAGCCGGCTGAAATCGTAGCTGTCGTCCGAATCGCCCATGACGACGTAGCGCCCGCGCGCCGCCCGGATGCCGCCGCGCAGGGCACTGCCATAGCCGCGCTCGGGGATCGGTATGACCCGCGCGCCGGCAGCCTCGGCGATCGCCTGCGATCCATCGGTACTGCCATTGTCGGCGATCAGCACCTCGCCGGCGACGCCGCTGCGCGCCAGGAAGCCGCGGGCCTTGACGATGCAGCGTTCGAGAGTCTCCGCCTCGTTGAGGCAGGGCATCAGGATGGTGAGTTCGCAGGCCTGCTGCGGCACGGGCTCGCGGACCGTCGTCCGGGTGTGTTCATCCAGCATGGCCGTATGTTAGGAAGTCGGGCAGCGTTCGTCACCTCCGGATGGTGGGGCCGGTCCGGCGCCGAATTCGCTACGGTGCGGTCCCGGCGCGGCGCGCCGAATTGCCGGCACTTTCAATGTTGATCCAGATCCTGTGGCGATCACCGCGGTGCCTGCATAGCGCCCGCGCCGCGGCTTACCGGGCAAAGCGCGAAGGGCCGGCCGATATTGGCGACGACCGGACGGCAGCCGGCAAAATCGGCGACGAGGCCGTGGCGGGCGAGACTTGCCGCGACATCGGCCTCGCCGGGCGGTGTGTAGAGCACGTAAAGCGGGCCGGTATGGCGGGCGATGCGATCCGCGATCTCCGGCAAGAACCGCGACACCAGAGCGACGTCCGGCACCTCCCGTCCGACAATGTAGATGAAGGACATATCGGGCGGAAAGAACGGGATGACGAAGGCATAAGGCTGCCAGCCGGGATACCAGCTCGGCGCTACCACCATCGCTGCTGAGAAGTCGAAGCCATCCGGCGGACGCACCTGGACGAAGGGCTGCCAGGCCAGGTTCCCCCAGGGCAGACGATCGCTGTTGCTCGGCTGGATCGGCACGACGAGCAGCAGCAGCACGGCGAGTGCGAGCAAGCGTCGACCGGTGGTCAGCGGCATGAAGCCCACGGCGACGACCACCAGCAGCGGGACCAGCATCTCGAGCGGTACGACATAACGGTAGATGGAGAACAACCACAGCCAGACCACGTAGGTCGCGGCCATGGCGATCAGCAGGAACAGGCCGAAGCGCGGCTCGGCGAGGCGGTTGCCGGTGCCGCGGCGCCGGCCGAACAGCGCGCAGGCGATGCCGACCGGCACGACCAGGTAGGCGACCAGCAGCTTGAGGTCGCGGGCCGGGCTGGTAATGCGCCACGGTGCCCAGGTGAACACGAAGGGATAAGTCACCGCCTCAAGCGCGTTCCGCGGCATGGCATACCGGGTCCGGTTGCTGGCGACCGGGGCGAGCGGCGAGTGAAACAGGTCGTTGAAATAGGGAAACAGCGGATTGCCGGTGAGCTGCCACAGGTGCCAGAGCCAGAAGCCCGAGACGGCGATGACGCCGATGCCGAGCCCGACCCCGTAGCTGGCGGCATTGGCCAGCCGCTGTCGGTAGGGGCCCGGCGTCAACAGCAGCGCGAGCCCGATGCCGACGGCGAAGGGCACGACCGTCTGCTTCAGCCCGACCGCCGCGCCAACCGCCATGCCGGCGCAGAGCATGACCGGGATGGCCCGACCGAGCGGCCCGTCGAAGATCGCGGGGCCGGCGCGCGCAATCAGCAGAAGCGCCAGGAAGACCGGCATGCCGACCAGTGCGTCGTAATAGGTCGTACCGACGACATAGATCGAGCCGAGGCTGAGCATGCCGATGAGCATGACCAGCGTGGCCGCTGCACCAGGCCGGCCGATCACGCCCGCGATCCTGGTGCCGAGCC
>JBEKNT010000500.1:0-4668 GCA_049522565.1 Acetobacteraceae bacterium | reverse complement strand
CCCTCCCCCCAGCCCCCTCCCACAAGGGGAGGGGGAGTCTCTTGCCGCTGGCGGGCTCCGCAGTTTCATTCAGGGCGGGTCGGCCGCCGCCGGCCGGTGGTCAACGCGCGATGACACTGAATGCGCAATGACGCCGAATGTGCGAGGACAGCGCAACGACTGGTTTGACGAGGCAGCGTGGGAACACTGCTTACCTCTGTTGCGGCATCGCCTGCGGCACCACCGTGGTGACGATCGACGCATCCAGCGCCTCGTAATCGTGGTAGCCGATCGTCGCGTACAGCTCGGCGCGGGTCTGCATCCGATCGACCATATTTTGCGTGCCGCCGTCGCGCGCGATCGCGGCATACAGCTCGGCCTGGGCCTTGTTGGCGATGCGCAGCGAACTCACCGGCCAGATCACCATCTTGTAGCCCATCTCCTCGAACTCGCTGGCGGTGAAGAACGGCGTGCGGCCGAACTCGGTCATGTTGGCGAGCAGGGGAACGCCAGGCAGTCGTTGCGCGACGGCGCGGAACATCTCGGCGGTGGTCAACGCCTCCGGAAAAATTGCGTCGGCGCCCGCCTGCATGAACAGCTTCGCGCGCGCCACCGCGCCGTCGATGCCCTCGCTGGCGGCGGCGTCGGTGCGGGCGACGATGAACAGGTGCCGGCGGGCGCGGGCGGCGGCGGCGATCTTGGCCGCCATGTCATGCGGGTCGGCCAGCTTCTTGTCGTTCAGGTGGCCGCATTTCTTCGGCAGCAACTGGTCCTCGATATGCACCGCGGCGGCGCCGGCGTCCTCGAAGCAGCGCACCATGTGCATGACGTTGAGCGCCTCGCCATAGCCGGTGTCGCCGTCCACCAGCAGCGGCAGGCCGGTGGAGCGGGCGATCTGGCGGACGAAGAAGCACACCTCGTCCACCGTGATCACGCCAAGGTCGGGCAGGCCCATCGAGGCGGTCATCGCCGCGCCCGACAGATACAGCGCCTCGAACCCGGCGGCCTTGGCCTGCAACCCGGCCTGGCCGTTATGTGCGCCTGGCATGCCCAGGATGCCGGGGCGGCGGAGCAAGGCGCGGAAACGCTCGCCGGCGGGGGCGGTGGGCAGATCGGCGGCGACAAGGTAGGTCATGACGCATGCTCTCCGGCTGGGTTGGCCCGGCATAACCGAAGACGGCACGGAACAAAAGGCGACTGGCTTAACCGTTTGGCAACCAATCGCCGTCATCATCCGCGGCAACGAGGAATTCAGGAACCAGCCGACGCTACGGAACAGGGCAGCAGAACTCCGATTCCCCGCGGTCTCCGACGGATTGGCCGACCACGCGCGCGCTCACCGCGCCTTCTGATCGGCACCGTCCGGTCCAGTCGCCGCGCCAGGAATTTGCGCCAGGACATTTCGCGAATTAGGGACAGGATGTTCCGCGCTTGGCTTCCGTGCGAGGGTGTTTTATTATTGAGGGCCAAATAACTGCGGCCCGACTGCGCTGCGGAGAAGGTGTGTAACATGGCGATTACCGACAACGACCCTGCCTTCGTCGACTCCACCGCGGTGTCGATCGGGCTGTCGCAAATGTTCACGGTCACCGCCGGCAGCACCGATCCGACCTATCTTGTGCTCACCGTGCTCGACCGCGACGAGTATACCGCGGGCGCCAGCGGTGCCACCGGCAGCCTGTCCGGCAACGGCAAGACCCTGGGCCTCAGCAACGTCGGCGGCGACGGGCGGGGCACCGGGATCGTGTTCACCTACAACGCCACCACCGGCCTGTATTACAACAGCACCTACGGCTACCTGAACCAACTGACGTACACCTCCTCCAGCAGTTCGGGCGACGTGACCAACCTGTCGCTGTTCGGCACGAACAGCCTCAGCCTGGCCAACACCGACGCCACCAACGCGGTTTCGATGATGGAGTTGGATGCGTCGGGCTACCTCGGCAGTGCGACGGTCGTCACGCGGCCGGGTTACACCGCCACGGTCCCCACCCAGGCGACGCCCGACTCCATCGCCTCGGTCGCGGAAAGCTTCGTCGGCCAGGCCTGGAACATGGACGGCTGCTGGGTGCTGGCGAGCACGATATCCGCCGAGGCGGGGGCGTCGCTGCCGGTGCAGAGCACGCTGATCGGCCTCGACGGCCAGGCGAACGGCGAGTGGATCGTCGCCTTCAATGGCCCGGCCGGCCAGTCGGGCAACTGGGAAAACATGGTCACCGCCGGCGAGATGATCGTCATCGGCACCCCGGGCGGCGGCGGACACATCACCACCTGCGTCTCCGGCTCCGGCAGCACCGCCATGCTGGTGGACAACATCACCTACGTGAACGGCAGCGGCCAGGTGCAGAACGGCGCCAATGACGGGTCGAGCGCCGATATCATCGTCGCCGCGCCCCACCCCGCGTCCCAGGAATGGTCGGGCGTGTCGGCCTCGACGGTGGTGATCTACGAGCTGGATACCCCGATCGTCACCGCGGACGTCACCGCCGACACGCTTGCGTTCCTCACGTCGCAATCGCTGGGCTCGCTGTTTTCCGCGACGGATCCCGCCAACAAGACGATTACCGAATGGCAGGTCTATGACACGGCGAGCAGCGACTCGCTGGTGCTCGGCGGCACCGACTACAGCGACCATTCCTCCTCCGACGCGCTGACCGCCTCCACGCTCGCGTCGATATCCCTGCTCGCCGGCTCGACCGCGACGACCGACACGCTGGAGGTGCGGGCGTACAACGGCAGCTACTGGGGCGACTGGGACACGCTGAGCGTGACGATCGCCGCGACTGCGCCCACGACACCCCTGCCGCCGGTGCTGGAGACGCAGACGGCGAACCAGACCTGGACGGGCGGGAAGTCGATCACACTGGCGCTGCCGTCCACCACCTTCAAGGACCCGCAGAGCGAGACGCTGACCTACGCGGCCTTGCTGTCGAACGGTCAGGCGCTGCCGAGTTGGCTCAGCTTCAACGCGGCGACCGACACGTTCAGCGGCACGGCGCCGCTGACGGCGGAAACCCTGACCATCAAGGTGACCGCGACGGATACCAGCGGTCTGTCGGTGTCCGACACTTTCTCGGCCACTGTCATTGGCCCGCCGGTGGTGGCCACGCAAACGCCGAACCAGGTCTGGACGGAGGGCAAGGCGGTCTCCCTCGTGCTGCCCGCGAACACCTTCACCGACCCGCAGGGTGAGGCGCTGACCTACGCGGCTACGCAGCAGAGCGGCCAGGCGCTACCAAGCTGGCTCAGCTTCAACGCGGCAACGGACACGTTCAGCGGCACGGCACCGGCCGCGGCGCAGACCTTGGACCTCGAGGTAACCGCGACGGACACCAGCGGGCTGTCGGTGTCGGATATCTTCGTGGCGACCATTGCCCCGCCCGGGCCGGTGCTGACGACGCAGACGCCGAGCCAGACCTGGAAGGAGGGCAGCGCGATCTCCCTCGTGCTGCCCTTGAACACCTTCACAGACCCGACCGGCGAGAAGCTGACCTATACCGCCACACAAGCAAGCGGCCAGGCGCTGCCGAGCTGGCTCAAGTTCAGTGCGACGACGGACTCGTTCAGCGGCACCGCGCCAAGCACAGCGCAGAGCGTGGATATCAAGGTCACCGCCACCGACACCAGCGGGCTGTCGGTATCCGACACGTTCCTGGCCACCGTCCTGGGCGCGCCCGTGGTGGAGGCGCAGACGCCGAACCAGACCTGGACGGAAGGCAAGGCGTTCTCCCTTGCGCTGCCCGCGAACACCTTCTCCGACCCGCAGGGCGAGAGCCTGGTCTATACGGCGACGCAGGAGAACGGCCAGGCATTGCCGAGCTGGCTGCAGTTCAACGCCACGACCGATACCTTCAGCGGCACGGCGCCGCTTGCCGCCCAGACGGTGGACATCAAGGTCACCGCGACGGACACCAGCGGGCTGGCGGCGTCGGAAGAGTTCGCCGCCTCCGTCCAGGCGCCCGCCACGACCACCAAGCCGGGCATTACCGTCACGGCGCCGACGCCCAACCAGGTTTGGACCGACGGAGAGGCGGTCACTCTGACGTTGCCGGCCAACACCTTCACCGACGCGCTGGGACTGAAGATGACGTTCACCGCCTATGAAATGAGCGGCCCGAATGTCACGTCCTGGCTGTACTTCAATCCGGCCACCGACGAATTGTTCGGCGCGGTGCCGATGTCGATGAGCGGCACGGTGGAATTGGCGGTGTTCGCCACCGACTCGCAGCACATGACCGCCGAGGACCTGTTCAGCGTGACCTTCGCGCCGAATCCCTCAGGGCACACTGGGCTCGCCCACTCCGTGTTCGGGGCAGCAGTGCAGGTGGATGTGTCGCAAGTGAGCGCGTTGCTGGCGATGCATGGGTAGTGGCGGCGAGCAACAGCCCGCGGCGCTGCCGGCATCGATCTGACCGCCTGCCTCGGTCGAGGCGGTGGAATGGGTGCTGTACCGTGTCTGGAGAAATGCGCCGCGCGTTCCCGCCGTACGATGGGGCGAGCGTCAGGCTTCCCGGTGTTCCAGCTATCGCATCACATGAAGAACACGACGCTCAGCAGCACGAACATTGGCAATAGCAGCGCACCGGTGCGCAGCATGAAGCCGCCGAAACCCGGCATCCGCACGCCGCGATGCGCCGCGATTGCGCGCAGCATCATGTTCGGCGCGTTGCCGATATAGGTCAGCCCGCC
>JBEKNT010000499.1:0-4716 GCA_049522565.1 Acetobacteraceae bacterium | reverse complement strand
GCGAAATAGTCGAGCAAGGTCGGGAACAGATCCAGGATGGAGACCGGCTGCGGCGCGACGCGGTGCTGGCCGGTCTTGAACCACAAGACGCTGTCCGGATGGTGTGCACCGCTCTTGGCGTGCGGCATACGGTAGAACAATTCGTAGAACGGGATGCTCGGTCGGTCGTTGCTCGGCAACTGGAGCACGGCATCGTCTGGCACGTAACCGTGGAAGGCGAAGCCAAAATACAGCGTGGCCGGCTTCGCGGGGGAGAACTCAAACGCCGGCTCGCCGGCATACAGCAGTCCCTCGAGCCTGGTACGTGCATCGTCCGCCGCGGCCTGGTTGGGGAACTCCGCTGAATATTTCTGCGCCATCACCGGCAGCAGGGTGAACGATTGCACGCCGACCGTATTGAACAACTGCTTCATATTGCGCGGCCGATAGAATTGCGCAGCGGCACCCGGGTTCGGCTGCTGGATCAATGCCGTCGCCAGGATCAGCGTGACGCCCTGGCGCTCCAACGCCATGAAGTCAGCGAGCAGGCGGTCCATCTGCTGGAAGCCGAACAGGATCGCATCGCGATGCTCGTCATCGGCGAAGGCGCTTGCCGGCAGATCGAAGCTTTCCGGTGCCAGAAGGTGGAAATACGCATGCTGGAAATGCGCCGTGCTGTTCAGGAAGAATGTCGAGAAGTCCGGCTTCATCCGGCGCCAATAGTGCAGAAACAGATCGGTCTGAATCTTGTCCAGCAGTGCCGCGCGACGCCACGACGTGCCCTTGCTGAAGCGCTCGGTGGCGAGCTGCTTCAATACCGCGTGCACCGAGCGCGCGCTGAGTCCGTGCGTACAGGTGAACCGCAGAAAGTCGAGATATGCCTTACGATCCAGCCCGCCGCTCGCGTTGGTATTTTCCTGCACGTTGGCTAGCACCACACGCTGATAGGCCGCCAGATCCTCCGGCCAGGGCTGCTCGGTCGTGCACCAGGGGTCGGGCAGGAAGAACGAGCCTGGCGCGCGGAACCCCGACGCGTTCATGCTGCCGCAGTTCGCCACCCGGTAACCGGCATCCAGCAGCACCCGCCAGATGTCCGAATGCTCATGCTTGACGCGCGGTCCGTCCGTCAGGTGGCGTACGTGGTGCTGGGGATAGCTGAGGCCGGTGTGCATCGAATACCATTGGATCCAGGGCTCCAGTGGCAGATCGACGTCGGCATGGGCGATGTAGGCCTGCGATGCGTCGTAAAAGTGCTTGAAGTTCGGCAGGCTGCCGTCCGCCATCCAGCGCTGTAGCAATTCGGGGCACAGCTCATTGAATTCGAGAACGATAATCCGCCGTTGCGCCATGTCGCGTTCCTCGGGTTCGCCACGTCATCCGTGCAAGTCTACCACGTCGTTGCGGCCCCGAGCAACCACGCCGGCGTCACGGCGATACACCCCCAGCAGGCATATTTCCGGATAGTGCAGACGGACCGCCCGGCACAGCCGCCACAGCGACAACTCGATGGCATTCAGTGTCTTCCACTTGAGCGTGGCGCGACAGTCATCGAGGCGCCGGAAGCTCGCTTCGCGGAACCCCGCCCGGTCGAATAGCCGCCGCAGCGCCAGGCTTGTGTTCATGCGATAGAAACTCGGGTGCAACCCGCTCCGCGGCTTCGCGCCGATCAGGCGGAGAGCGAGGCGCAACAGGGAGGTCGGCATCAGGCTGGTGAGCAGGGTTAGTGGGGAGAACCGGTTGACCGTATAGACCACGACGGTGCCGCCCGGCTTGGCCAGCCGGGCGAATGCGGCAACGGCAGCGTCAGGGTCGGCGAGGTGCTCGGCCACCATCCGGAGCGTGATCAGGTCGAATTGCTCCTGCGGGCAATAGTCTTCGACCCGGCACCGCACACGCCGATGCAGCAGCGTATTGAGTTCGATCGACGCGTCGGGGTCGATGCCGACCAGCGTCCGGCAGCGCGCGGCGAGCAGCGTCGCGACCGGCCGACTGTATGGCAGGATGTAGCGCCCGCAGCCGATATCCAGCCAGGACGTGTCCGTGCCCACCAAGCCCAGCAGCATCGCCTCGTACCAGTCATCCGGGGTGTAATAGCCGAACCACTGGCGCAGGCGCGGTCCCCAGCCCTGGCTTTCCGGCGGGCCGTACTTCAGGCGGATGAGCGTCTGCATGTCATCGGCGGCATCCATACGAACTACTGTGTTGCAGGGTTGGATGGATCGCGGCTCCAGGATCGCGCGCCGGTCGGAATGGCTTGCGGCGCCGGAGCCTGCGAGATCGTCAGGCGGCCTGCGCCGCCAGCATGGCTGGACGTGAACCCCGCGAAAAGCATCTGTTGTATCCCCGGCTGGCGCGTGGAAGGCGCCCAACACTCTGCCCCTGGCACCGCGACCCCGGCACCGCGCCGATATACCATCATCGCCACCGTCACCAGCCGAGAATCGGCTGTGGCGTGCGCAGGCGAGCGACGACCGGGCGGGCCGACAACGCCGCGACGCCCACCCGACCCTTGCGCAGCGACCGCAACAGCGGCCATTGGTTTGTGCTTTCCCCTGACGTCTTCGGTTGGATGGTGTGTCGCCCAACATAGCTACCGCGACCGCTCGGACCCATGGCGGTACACCGGGCCGACGCCGACCGACAGGACGCCGGGCGGGCGGCGCCCGTCCGACGCTTTTGCGCCAGGAGCCGAACGACCGTGGTATAGCCCTCTCGGTGGAGCGGTTTTGCGCTCGTCAAACGGCGATTACGCCAACAGCCCATGTGATGGAGCCCCGGGTGACCTCCGACCTGCCGGCTGCGACCTACCGCAGACCGCCGGCCGCAGACCGAATTGATTTGCAGGATTGAGGATGAGCGAAACTTTTCATATGTCGGTCTATCGTTCCACCTGGAGCCCCGGACCCAATACCTTGGGCGATATGGTTGCCGAGCGATGACGTGTAAACCGACAGGCTAAACCGATGTCATCCCTCAGCGACCCGTCGAGCAGCGACGACCCCAGCCCGTCCTCGCTCACCGTGCGCACCGCGACGGGCGCCGGCTGGATCATCGCCTGGCGCATGACGACCCGGGTGCTTGGGATGCTCAGTACCCTGGTGCTGGCCCGGTTGCTCGTGCCGGCCGATTTCGGGCTGGTCGCGCTTGCCAGCTCGCTGTCCAACGCGGTGGATTTGTTCTCCACAGTCGGCGTGGAGCAAGCGCTGATCCGCGAGGATCACGTCGATCGCGCGCTGTATGACACCGGTTTCACCATCAACGTGCTGCGTGCCCTGGCGGTCGCCCTGGTCGTCGTCGCCGGCGCCGGGCCGGCCGCCGCATTCTATGGCGACGACCGGCTCAGGTGGATTCTGCTGGCGCTGGCACTGGGATTGTTGTTCAGCGGGCTGGAGAACATTCGCGTCGTGGACTTCGAGCGGGACATCGCCTTCAACAAGCGGTTCCAGATCCTGTTGTTCCCACGCATTGCCGCTGTCATTGTGTCCGTCAGCTTTGCCCTGGTGTATCGAAGCTACTGGGCCCTGGTGCTGTCCATCCTCACCAACCGCGCGCTGTCGCTGGTTTTGACCTACGTCGTACGGCCATGGCTACCCAGGGTGACGCTGCGCTCATGGCGGCGAATCTTCGGGTTCTCGTTCTGGGTGTGGGGTACCGCGACCGTGGCAGCAGTGCGCGACCGCATCGACGCACTGGTGATCGGCAGAGTGCTTGGACCGGCCAGCGTCGGCATCTATGCGATCGGCATGGAGATTGGCTCGCTCATCTCGAGCGAACTGGTCGGGTCGCTGACGACAGCGCTGTTCTCGGGCTTCTCCGCCGCCCGTCGCATCGATGCCAGCAGCGTGGCGCGAGCCTATTTTCGAGCCATCTCCGCCACCTTTCTGCTCACCCTGCCGCTCGGCTTTGGCCTGTCGCTGCTGGCGGGGCCGATTGTCCGGCTGATGCTCGGCCCGCGCTGGACCGGCGCGGTCTTTATCGTGCAGATCTTCGCCGTGCTCGGCACGGCTCGGGTGATCGCGTATTTCAGCGGTGTCCTGCTCAACGCCCACGCGATGCTGACGGTTCAGTTCCGGATCATATCATTCTCGCTTCTGGTGCGGCTTGGCGTGCTGGCCGTGCTGGTGCGTCCCTTCGGCCTGCTGGGCGCCGCCTTGGCCGCCGCGGCGTGTATCGCCGTCGAGGAGATCCTGTTCCTCGTCGTCACCTTTCGTCGATTTCAACTGAACCCCATCGACCTGCTGGCCAGCACCTGGCGCTGCATGCTGGCAACCGCGGCGATGGCGGCCTTGCTGGTGTGGGAAGGCATCGGCTGGGCGCCGGCCGCCGAAAGCACCGAGGACGTTTGGCGCACGCTGGTGCTCGGCGTGTCATCCGGCGCCGCGGCTTATACCGTGACGCTGCTGCTGGCGTGGTGGTGCGTCGGCCGTCCGCGGGGGGCGGAAACCTTCGTCCTGGATCTGTTGCAACAGATGGCACGGCATCTCGGCCGGCGATGGGGCTTCGTTCGGTGATCCGGCTGCGCATCCTCGCTGCCACGGACTGACGGTTTTCGCGGCCACATTGCCCGATCAACCAAGGCCGTCGTCGAGCCGGCGGATCGGCCGGTGAAACAGCCAGGTCGCCATCCGCGCCGGGGAGAACCGGCCGGCAGCGTCGGTAATGCCGCCGCTATCGACGGAAATACGGCCGAGCAGCGCCGCTTCTGGCCGCCCCTGCGACACGGCGTTCAGGCAGGCG
>JBEKNT010000498.1:0-4716 GCA_049522565.1 Acetobacteraceae bacterium | reverse complement strand
GACCCGGCGATCTATGCAGTCGCGGTGGCGCGATAGATGGCCGGGCCATGACGGTTGGGACGGACCGTGCCAGCCATGCGAGAGTCAGTGTTTCGGGCGCCTGCTATCAGGCAGCAGATTCACCACAGAGACACCAAGGCACGAAGACAGCATCTATCCGGTTGCTTCGCCCATGAGCGCTGGACTGGTTCCGCCGTCCTTTGTGCCTTGGTGTCTTTGTGGTGAATCTTGCTTGCGGTCCCGCCGCGCCCTAGCCTGCCGCCTGGGGACCAACGGAGGAGACCCGCGCATGGACCGCACCGCGTTCGAGGCCGAACTGCAACGCGAAGGCCGCCAGGTCGTCACCGTCACGATGCAGCCCAACCAGGTCAATCCGGAACACGCGCACGACTTCGAAGCGCGCCTGATGGTCGTCGCCGGCGCGATGACCGTCGATTACGGCGATCGCCGGCAGACCTACAACGAGGGCGACACCTTCGCCATGACCCTCGGGCGCCGGCATGCGGAGTTGGCCGGCCCCGCCGGCGCCACCTATGTCGCCGGCCGCCTGAAGCCGAACTGAACCCTACCGACCGCCAGCCCAGAAACGAATTAGGGAAACGTCAAATGCCAGAGCCCGGCCGCGCCTTGCCGCAACCCACGCCCGAAACGCAGCACTTCTGGGACGGCACAAGCAAAGGCGAGTTGCGCTTGCAGCGCTGCGACGGCTGCGGCGACGTGTATTTCCCCCCCCGCCCGTTCTGCGCCGCCTGCGGCTCGCGCAAGGTCAGCGTGTTCAAGGCCTCCGGCAAGGCGATCCTGTGGAGCTACGTGATCCACCACCGTCCGGTGCCCGGTTTCACGCCGCCCTACGCCATCGCCGTGGTGCAGCTTGCCGAAGGGCCGCGCATGATGACCAACATCATCGACACGCCGCAGACGCCGGAGGCGTTGCAACTCGACATGCCACTGGAAGTGGCGTTCGAGAAGCAGAACGACAACATTACGCTACCGTTGTTCCGGCCGGCGAAGGGATAAGCATCATGCGACGCAAAACCGTTGCCATCGTCGGCGCCGCGGAAACCACCAGGCTCGGCGTCATTCCCGACATGTCGCAGATCCAGTTGCACGCCGACGCGGCGCTGAACGCGATGGAGGATGCCGGGCTGCGGCCGAAGGACATCGACGGCGTCGCCACCGCCGGCGACTCGCCGGTGCAGACCGCGCATTACCTCGGCATCACCCCCACCTGGGTGGACGGCACCTCGGTCGGCGGGTGCTCGTTCATGATCCATGTGCGGCATGCGGCGGCGGCGATCGAGGCCGGTCTGGCGAAGACCATCCTGATTACGCATGGCGAGTCCGGCCGCTCGCGCATCGGCAATCCGCCGCGCGCGGCGGCGCCGGCGTCGTTGCAGGGCCAGTTCGAGCAGCCGTTCGGGCCGATGGGACCGCCGAGCATGTTCACCGTGCCGGTGCTGCGCTACATGAAGACCTACGGCGTGACGGAAGAACAGATCGCCCAGGTCTGCGTGGTGCAGCGCGAGTGGGCGGGGAAGAACCCGCGCGCCACCTTCCGCAACCCGATCACCACCGACGACGTGCTGAACTCGCGCATGATCGCCTGGCCGTTCCGGCTGCTGATGTGCTGCCTGGTGACCGATGGCGGCGGCGCGCTTATTCTCACCTCTGCCGATCGTGCCTCCAGCTTTCCGCGCAAGCCGGTCTATATCCTGGGCACCGGCGAAAGCGTCGAGACGCCGATGGTTAGCCAGATGGAGGACTTCACCTCCTCACGCGCCTTCCGCGTGGCGGGACCGACCGCGTTCCGCGAGGCCGGCATCTCGCACAACGACGTCGATCACCTGATGATCTACGACGCCTTCGCGCATCTGCCGATCTACGGGCTGGAGGATCTCGGTTTCCTCCCGCGCGGCGAGGCGGCCGCGTTCATCGCCGAGCGCAACACCGCGCCGGGCGGCAAACTGCCGCTGAACACCAATGGCGGCGGGCTGTCCTACATGCACTCCGGCATGTACGGCATGTATGCGTTGCAGGAGAGCGTGCGGCAGATGCGCGGCATCGCGCCGGCACAGATCGACGGCGCGAAGATTTCCGTGTGTCACGGCGTCGGCGGCATGTTCGCCGCGTCCGGCACGATCATCTTCTCGAACGAGGCACCCTGACCGACTCGCCCTACGCCTGGTTCCGCCTCGGGGTCGCGCTGCTGCTGTCCACTATCGGCGGCGTGGGCATGTGGTCCGTGGTGGTCGCGCTGCCCGCGGTGCAGGCGGAGTTCGGCGTCGCGCGCAGCTTCGCATCGCTGCCGTTCACGCTGACCATGATCGGCTTCGCGCTCGGCGGCGTATTGCTCGGGCGCGTGGCGGATCGGGTCGGCGTCATGCTGCCGGTGATCGGCGGCGCGGTGTCGCTGCTGCTGGGCTATGTCGCGGCGGGATTCGCCGCCAGCTTGTGGCAGTTCGCCCTGGCCTACGGCGTGCTGATCGGGCTGTTCGGCTGCGCCGCGACGTTCGTGCCGCTGCTGGCCGATGTGTCGATGTGGTTCGACCGGCGGCGCGGCATCGCCGTGGCGATCTGTGCGTCCGGCAACTATCTCGCCGGCGCGTTCTGGCCGTCGGTCGTGGAGCATTTCATCGGCACGGTCGGCTGGCGGCAGACGCATTTCGGCATTGGCGTATTCTGTGTGGTGACGATGGTGCCGCTGGCACTGCTGTTGCGGCGGCGAGTGTCGGTGCACGGCGTGGGCGGCATGCCGCCGGCGGCCTTGAGGCCGAAGCCTGGCACGCTGGGATTGCGGCCGTCGGTGCTGCAAGCCGTGCTGGCGCTGGCCGGCGTGTGCTGTTGTGTCGCGATGTCGATGCCGCAGGTGCATATCGTCGCCTATTGCGGTGACCTGGGATACGGCGTGGCGCGCGGCGCGCAGATGCTGTCGCTGATGCTGGCCTGCGGCATCGTCAGCCGCATCGGCTGCGGCTTCATCGTCGATCGCATCGGCGGGTTGGGCACGCTGTTGCTTGGCTCGCTCGCGCAGATGACGGCGCTGATGCTGTACCTGCTGATGGATGGGCTGACGTCGCTCTACGTGATCTCGGCGCTGTTCGGATTGTTTCAGGGCGGCATCGTGCCGAGCTACGCGATCATCGTGCGCGAATGCTTTCCGGCGAGGGAGGCGGGGGCGCGGGTCGGCGTGGTGATGATGGCCACGCTGTTCGGCATGGCGCTGGGCGGTTGGATGTCGGGCTGGATCTTCGACCTGACCGGCTCGTATCGCGCGGCGTTTGCCAATGGCGTGGCGTGGAACCTGGTGAACGCCCTGATCGCGTTGTGGCTTGTGTTGCGAGCAGGGAAAACCTCGCCCGCGTCAGTGGGAGAGCTCGGTGCGCGCTGGCGCGCCGGGTGAGCGGCGTAACGCATGGACTGTCTGTGCGTTACGCCGCTCACCCGGCTTCGCTTCGCTTGCCGACCTCTCCAGCGCGCAGCGCGGGAGAGGTGTACTGTGCTCAGAACCCGAACAACCTCCGCGCGTTGCCGCCGGCGATCGCTGCCTGGTCCTCTGCGTCGAGCTTCGCCGCCATGACGTGGCCGATCGGATCGTAATCCGCCATGTCGTACGGGTAATCGGTCCCCAGCAGGATCTTTTCCGCGCCGAACAGCGCCACCAGCGCCTCGAGCTGGTGCGGGGTAAACACGATCGTGTCGAGATAGAACTTCTTCAGATACGTGCTGGGCGGCTTGGGCAGGTTCGCATGCGAGTCGCTGCGCGCGCCCCAGGCGTGGTCGATCCGCCCGGAATACGCCGGCAGAAAGCCGCCGCCATGGGCGGCAATGATCTTCAAATCCGGATACCGCTCCAGCACGCCGTCGAAGATCAGATGATGCAGCGCCATCGTGGTATCCAGCGGGTTGCCGATGACGTTGTTGAAGTAATGCCGGGTGAAGCGGCGCGGCTCGGTGAAGCCGCTGGGGTGGATGAACACCACCGCGCCCAACGCCTCGACCTTCGCCCAGAACGGTTCAAAATCCGGATCGGAAAGTTCCTTGTCGCCGACATGGGCCAGCACCTCCACGCCCTTCAGCCCGAGCTGCGTCATCGCGTATTCCAGCTCTTCGGCCGCCGCCGCTCCGCCGGCACCTAGCGGCACGCTGCCCATCGCCGCGGGAATGCGTGTCGGCTGTTCTGCCATGATGGCGGCGATGCCCTCGTTCACCATGCGCGCCGCCTTGACGCCGATATCCGGCGGCACCGTGTAGTGGCACAGCCCGGGCGCCGGGCTGATCACCTGCGCGTCCAGTCCCATCTCCTCGAAGTCCCGCATCCGCAGCCCGAGATCGAGCAGATTGGGCGTGCGGTCGGCATCCTGCTTGCGCGTAAGGAACTGGGTCTCTTCGGTGAGCATCCTGCCGCGCGGATCCGCCGGCACGTGCGGCCTGGCGAGCGCGTCCGCTGCGGCAACGCCGGCATGCGAATGGATATCGACGGTCATGCTGCGCGGGCGAATCTCACGCCCTGGCCGCCCATGCTGGCGGGCCGCGGTGTTGCGGTAGTAATTGTACGGCTCGGCCATCGGTGTCCTCCCGTTCAGGCGCGTCGTTTGCGCGACGTGCCGCCACGCGCCTCGCAATGACAGCAGGCGGCGCGGTCGCAGTGTCGCTGCGCCTCTCGCAATGACAGCCCAGAGTGCGTCGCTGTGCAATGGGCGGCACTGGCCAAACTGC
>JBEKNT010000497.1:0-4739 GCA_049522565.1 Acetobacteraceae bacterium | reverse complement strand
CGCGAAGCCACGAACTCAGCTCTCGACCCAATCGCTGCTCAAGCAAATGCAAGGCGCGGGAAAATAATCGGCGTGTATAGTTACATATTGTTTTCTATCATCTCCAGAACGAACTTCATGTGGCCTGCGAGCCGCATCCATCAACCTCATGTCATTCGACTTGCACCCCCTCACTGGCCGACACAGGTGCCGAGCTACGCGCTGCTTTTCGACAGTGGGAGTTCCGTGATGCCGCAGGATTTTCAGGACCAACTGATTGCTTTTCTCCCGAAAATGCGCGTTTGGGCCCTGGCCCTCACCCGCAATCGGGCTGCGGCGGAGGACCTGACGCAGGATGTCGCCACCAAGGCCCTGGTCGCTCGCGACTGCTTCATCCCCGGCACCAATTTTTCCGCCTGGGTTCACAGAATCATGATCAACCACTTCATCAGCAGCGTACGCAACCGGCGGGAATTCACCGATATGGACTCAATGCCGGACCTGCCGGTGCCCGCGGCACACGAGGATCGTACCGCCTTGCGCGAGCTCGGCTGGGCACTCAACCGTCTGCCGCCGGACCAGCGCGAGGCGCTGTTCATGATCGTCTTGCAGGAAAAATCCTACGAGGCCGCCGCCGAGGTCACCGGATGCGCCATCGGCACGTTGAAGAGCCGCGTGCATCGCGCCCGCCTGCAACTGCGCGCTTATCTGACCGGTGAGCCGCCGCAGAGCAAGGCAGCCTAGCCTCACGCGCTCGTGCGCGGTTCCAGCAAATAGAGCGCGAACAGCCGGTCGGGATCGGTCCACATCGCGCGGCAATGCCATCCGGCACTGCCGGCGATGGCGGTGAACTGCTCGGCCGTGTGCTTGTAGCTGTTCTCGGTATGGATGGTTTCACCGCGCGCGAAACGGATCTGCCGGCCGGCAACCCGCACGGCCTGGTCCGTGCGACTGACCAGATGCATCTCGATGCGGCTTTCCTCGTCGTTCCACACCGCTCGATGGGCAAAGTTGTCCACGTCGAACTCGGCTCCCGCCTCGCGATTCAGGCGCACCAGCATGTTGCGGTTGAACGCGGCGGTGATGCCGGCGGCATCGTCGTAAGCTGGCAGCAGCACCGACGGATCCTTGTGCAGATCGGCGCCTACAAGGAAACGTGATCGCAGTCCCAGCGTGCCGCGCGCCAACGCGAGAAACCGGCTGGCCTCGGTCGGATCGAGATTGCCGATCGTCGATCCGGGGAAAAACCCGAGCCGCGGCATGCCTGCGACGGCGGCGGGCAGCTTCACCGGCTCCATGAAGTCGCCGGCGATCGGATGCACCGCGAGCCGCGGGTACGACAGCGCCAGCCGTTCGCGCATCTGTAGCAGCGCCGGCATGGCAACGTCGATCGGCACATAGGCCGCGATCGCATCGACCCGCGCGCGGGAGGTCAACAGGAACTCCGCCTTCCCCTCGTCGCTGGCCCCGTATTCCACCAGCACGGAGCCGGAAGCGACTGAGTCGACTACCAACGGCGCAACTTCCGGCAGCAACGCGCGCTCGACACGGGTCAGGTAATACTCCGGCAGTTCGGTGATCCGATAGAACAGCCGGCAGCCTTCTTCGTCATAGAACAGCTTCGCCGGCAGCGTCTTCTGCGGACGCGACAGGCCGGACAGCGCTACATCCACCAGGCCGCGATCAACGGTCGGGACGAGCAGGCCAAAATCATTGGGCATCAAGCGGGCCTTTCCATCACGCGTCGCGTGCAAGCCGCAGTCCGGAGAACTGCCAGCGCTTGTCAGGATGAAAGAAGTTGCGGTAGCTCGGCCGGGCGTGCGCGGGGGGTGTGGCAAGCGAGCCGCCACGGAGCACCATCTGGTTCACCATGAACTTCCCGTTGTATTCGCCCACCGCACCCGCGGCCGGTCGATAGCCCGGATATGGGCCATAGGCGCTGGATGTCCACTGCCACACATGCCCGGTCGCCTCGTGGATATCGGCATGGAAGCTGGCCGCCTCCCACTCCGCCTCGGTCGGCAGCCGTGCCCCGGCCCAACGGGCAAAGGCATCCGCTTCGTACCAACTGATGTGGCGCACCGGACCCTGCGGATCGATCGGAGCGAGGCCACCCAGTCCCATCTGCCACGTGGCGCCATCACGTTCTCGCCAGTACAGCGGCGCCGACCAGCCCTGCGACTGCACCTGCGCCCACCCGTCGGACATCCACAATGTCGGCGTGCGATAGCCGCCGTCACGGATGAAATCGAGCCACTCCGCGTTGCGCACCAGCCGAGAGGCCAAGGCGAAATTCTGCAACAACGCATCGTGCGCCGGAGTCTCGTTGTCAAAGCAGAACCCGTCGTCCTGCCAGCCGATCCGCACAACGCCACCGGCGAAATCGACGAAGCGTGTCGCCGCCGTCGTCCCGGCCGGTTCCCGCCAATCCGGTACTACCGCGGGGGCCAGGGGATTCTGTGCGAACGCATGCAGCATATCCGTCAACAACAGTTCCTGATGCTGTTGCTCATGCTGAAGCCCGAGCTCGACAAGGCGGGCGGCATCATCCCCCATGTCCGGGATCAGCCGCGCCATCGCGGCATCGACATGCGCACGGTAGGCGGACACCTGCTCGGCCGGCGGCCGCGTGAGCAAACCGCGCGTCGGCCGTGGGTGGCGCGCGCCAACCGCCTCGTAATAGGAGTTGAAGAGAAAGCCGAACACCGGATCGAACACCCGGTATTGCGGCGCAAACGAGCCCAGCACGAATTGCTCGAAGAACCAGGTTGTGTGCGCGCGATGCCACTTGGCCGGACTGGCATCCGGCATGGACTGGACGCACTGGTCCTCCGCCGTCAGGGCGGCGACAAGCTGTTCGGTATGGCTGCGTATGGCGACGTATCGCGCCGCCATGGTTTGGCTGCCGGCCTGCTCATCCATGCGATAGGCGGCCACGTCCATGCCCATTCTCCCGGGATCGATCGGTAAGACGGCGTGCGGTATGCGGCTACAGTATGGCAGGCCGCAACGCCTCTCGGAAGGTTGGATGAAGGGGGGTCACGGGAGACGAAGGGTGGGCGACTCGCGTCGCCCACCCATGCCGGCGAAACGGCATTCTCGGCGGACGTGGTCGAACGCGTCAACCGACAAGGCACGTCCGCCAGGTGCGACCCGCGCGCGCCGTGGCGCGCCGGGTATCCGTCACGCGTTCTTGTTGAACTTGTACTCCGGCATGCCGTTCAGCGACGCCTTGGTGGCGCCCGGCATGACGATCCGGTCGTTCTCGATCCTGAGCTGATCGAACGGCACGGAAACCAGCTTGCTACCCATGCCAAGGAAGCCGCCGACCGACAGCACCGCGGTGGTAGCCTTGTTGCCGGAACCCATCAGCACGTCATCGACCGAACCGATCGACTGCTTCTGGTCGTTATACACGCTGGCACCGACGATCTTGCCAATCCGCATCTGGCCGTCCGAGGTGGTATAGCGCGGCGTGGCATCGGCGTTGTTGTCGGCCGCCGTCGCGCTCCGGTCCGCCGTGGTGGCGGTCGCCGGCGCGGTGCGATCGGCATGCGTCGCCGTCATCCCCGCACCCGTGGCGCTGCCGGGGGCCGACGACGCCGCGGCGGGGCTGTTGTTGGGCGCGTCGTTGGTGGTGGCAGCCAGAACAGGCACGGCGAGGATTGACGCCGCCAGGATCATCGGTCCGATTGCATGTCTTGCCATCTCTTGGCTTCCTTTCTCGGCACAGTAGGGCGACGAACGCGGCAGCCGTTGCGGCGTTGCACCTAGCCGCGAAAGCGTGAAGCCGAACGGCCACCCGCCGGCACCGCCGCCGCGCGGAATCGTGAACGGCGCCGTGTTGACAACGGGCTTCGGCAACGGGACCTGATCGAGTCGCGTGCGCCGGTTCCTCGCTGCATGGAGTTGACGATGGCCTCCCGACCGATCTGGCGCGGACATTTGCGTCTCGCGCTCGTGACATGCCCGATCGCGCTGCACAGCGTGGTTCGCGCCAGCGGCGATCTGCATTTTCATTACATCAATCCGAAGACCGGCAACCGCGTGCGGATGGTCACGCTGGACGCCGAGACGGATGACGAAGTCTCGCGCCGCGACCTGGTGAAGGGCTACGAGTTCGAGAAGGACCGCTACGTCCTGCTGGACGAAGAGGATTTTGAACACGCGAAGATCGAGGCCTCGACCACGTTGACGGTAGATAAGTTTGTGGACCGTGGCGCAATCGAGCCGGTCTACTTCGACACCAGCTATTATGTCGTCCCGGATGGCGAGGCCGGCCACGACGTTTACGCCGTGTTGCGCGACGCCATAACCCGCACCGGGCGGGCCGCTTTGTCGCGTGTCGTCATCGCCCGGCGGGAACGCGCCGTGGCGATTTTCCCAATGGGCAAGGGCATGGTCTGCCACACCCTGCACGAGCCGCGTGACTTGTACGATTCCAAGCCGCTGTTCGACGCGATCGACGACGAGAAGCCGGACGCGGAAATGATCAAGCTGGCCACCCAGCTTATCGAACGCCAGGAAGGCAAGTTCGCGCCCGCGGATACCGAGGACCACTACGAGACACGCTTGCGCGAAGTCATCGCGGCGAAACTCAAGGGCGAAGGCATCACGCCGCAACAAACCGAGACGCCGGCTCGCGACAACGTGATCGACCTGATGGCCGCGCTGAAAGCCAGCCTCGGCCGGGGTGAACGGGCGGAACCCAAGTCGCCCGAACGACGCGGCGCCGCGCCGGCGAAACGCAAGGCGGCAGC
>JBEKNT010000496.1:0-4744 GCA_049522565.1 Acetobacteraceae bacterium | reverse complement strand
GGGAGGGGGAGGAAGAAGCCCCACCCGCTTCAGCGAGTCCCCCATGAACATCCATGAATATCAGGCGAAGGAACTGCTGAAGCGCTACGGCGTGGCGGTGCCGCAGGGTCATGTCGCCTGGACCGCGGACGAGGCGGTCGAGGCGGCACGTAAGCTGCCCGGTCCGGTCTATGTCGTGAAGTCGCAGTTGCATGCTGGCGGCCGCGGCGCTGGCCGCTTTGCCGACGACCCGAACGGCAAGGGTGGCGTCCGTCTGGCGCACTCGCTGGATGAGGTGCGCACCCAGGCCGAGGCGATGATCGGCCACACGCTGATCACCCGGCAGACCGGGCCCGCAGGACGCCCGGTGCACCGCGTCTATGTCGAGGCCGGCTGCGACATCGCCCGCGAACTGTATCTCTCGCTGCTGGTCGATCGGGTCAGCGGCCGCATCACCGTCATCGCCTCCACCGAGGGCGGCATGGAGATCGAGCAAGTCGCGGTGCAGCATCCCGAAAAGATCCAGCGCGTCACGATCGATCCGGCCTCCGGCCTGTCCGGCTTCCATGCGCGGCGCCTGGCCTTCGGCCTGGGCCTGTCCGGCACCCAGGTCGCTTCGTTTTCAAAGCTGCTGCCCGCGCTGTATGCCGCCTTCACCGGGCTCGATTGCACGGTCGTGGAAATCAACCCGCTGGTGGTCACCGGCGATGGCGCGGTGGTGGCGCTGGACGCCAAGGTCAGCTTCGACGACAGCGCCCTGTTCCGCCATCCCGAGGTGGAAAAACTGCGCGACGAGGCGGAAGAGGATCCCAGGGAACTCGAAGCCGCCAAATACAACCTCAACTACATAACCCTGGACGGCAATATCGGCTGCATGGTGAACGGCGCCGGCCTCGCCATGGCGACGATGGACATCATCAAGCTGTACGGCGCGTCGCCGGCGAATTTCCTCGATGTCGGCGGCGGCGCAACCAAGGAACGCGTCACCGCAGCGTTCAAGATCATCCTGTCGGATCCGAACGTCGAGGGCATCCTGGTCAACATCTTCGGCGGCATCATGCGCTGCGACGTGATCGCCGACGGCGTGGTGTCGGCGGCGCGCGAGGTGCAGTTGTCGGTGCCGCTGGTGGTGCGGCTGGAGGGGACGAACGTCGATCTCGGCAAGGCGATCCTGGCCAAGTCCAACCTGCCGATCATCGCCGCGGACAACCTGGCCGACGCGGCCGAGAAGATCGTCAAGGCCGTGCAGGAGGGTGGCTGACATGGCCGTGCTCGTCGATGCCAATACGGTTGTGATCACCCAGGGTTTCACCGGCGCACAGGGCACGTTCCATACGGAGCAAGCGATCGCCTACGGGACCAAGGTGGCGGGCGGGGTGACGCCGGGGAAGGGCGGCACGACGCATCTCGGGCTGCCGGTGTTCGACACCGTGGCCGAGGCGGTCGCCGCCACCGGCGCCACCGCCACCGGCATCTATGTGCCGCCGCCCTATGCCGCGGATGCGATCCTGGAGGCGATCGATGCGGAAATCCCGTTGATCGTCTGCATCACCGAGGGCATCCCGGTGCTCGACATGGTGAAGGTGAAGCGCGCGCTGACCGGGTCGAAGTCCCGGCTGATCGGGCCGAACTGCCCGGGCGTCATCACCCCCGATGCGTGCAAGATCGGCATCATGCCGGGCCACATCCATCGCCGCGGGTCGGTCGGCATCGTGTCGCGCTCCGGCACGCTGACCTATGAGGCGGTGGCGCAGACCACCGCCGCGGGCCTCGGCCAGAGCACCTGCGTCGGCATCGGCGGCGACCCCGTGAAGGGGACGGACTTCATCGAAGTGCTGGAGATGTTCCTCGCCGACCCGGAGACGCAGCAGATCGTCATGATCGGCGAAATCGGCGGCGAGAGCGAGATCCGCGCGGCGGAGTTCCTGGAGCGTTCGCCGGTGAAGAAGCCGACGGTCGGTTTCATCGCCGGCGCCACCGCACCGCCCGGCCGCCGCATGGGCCATGCCGGCGCGGTGATCAGCGGCGGGCGCGATACCGCGGCGGCGAAAATGGAGGCGTTGCGCGCCGCCGGCGTGCATGTCTCGGAAAGTCCGGCGGCGTTGGGCTCCACGATGGTGAAGGTGCTGCGCGGCTGACGTCTCGGCCGGCTTGCCGTCGTCTTGGCGCCGCAGGCGAGACCGACGGGACCGCGTCTCAGCCGCGAAGAGCGCCGCCGCATTGGCCATGAGCACGGACCTGCGCAGGGCCCCTCGTCCACTGCGCGCCGGAAGGCGGCGGTGCCCTGCGCAACCAGTGTGCGCACCATCGGTGCAAAATCGTCCGGAACGAACTCGCTCACCCAGACGAAGCGGCTGCGGTCCTGGCCTTCGGCGACGATCTGCATCAAGGCGCTGCGCTGGCTGAAACGCCCCTCGACCACGGCACAGGCGATCCGTCGAAGTCCCGACCCGCGATCCGAGGCGCAGAGCGTGTCAGGAAATTTTACATAAGCGTAGTGGGGGCAGCGTCCCAAGTGGATCATTAATCAGAATGACCGAAGGGCTTCGCCAAGTCGGACCAGGGCGGAGGCCTGAAACGCCCCGATCATGACGTGCGCCACCAAACTTGGCCGTCTGACGAGCGCGGCCGGCTCGTGTTGTGTCGGAAAATCTTACGCATCGGCGCGGGAGACGCTTCTTGCACTACTGACCACCGAGGCAGGTTATTGAAATGCCACACGAATAATGGTGTGGCGCGCGATTTGCATGACGTCCGCCAATGAATTTTCGACTGCTTCCATAGCAGCCCTGGATGGGAGTCTGAGTTGGCGCCGTGCTGGCCAGCGAAAGATACCCGCCGTCCAGCGTAACATGCGATGGAAGTACCCCGATGCCAAACCTCCGCCTGATTTCGGCCTGTGCCGCCGCGCTGCTCGCCACGTCGCATTCGGCTGCGTGGGCCGATGTCGTGGTCGCGGGATCCGATTACTTTCTGACGGTTCCCGGATCCCTCACGCCATCCTCACCACCGCCAGGAGGCACGTGGGGCAACATCCCCGGCGTCGGCACGATCCTCTTCCAGGGCGTGGATTTCGGGCCTGGCGGCGCGGATACGATTATCCAGCGGCAAGCCGACGCCACCATCAACGGCCCTCCGGTTTCCATCCAGATCACCGGGCTCCAGTTGGAGAGCGAAGCTCCTGTAGCGGCCTTCGGCAATATCAACGTCTATGCCAGCCTGGACCCCACCCGGCTTGGCAACGACACCGGGACCCTGACGGTCAGCGGGACGTCCGCAGGCGGCACATTCAGCTCGACGCTCAACGTGTATTTCGACATTTGTACGACGGTTGGCGTGAACGGTGTCGGCTGCGGGAGTGGCACATTGCTCGGGACGGGATCATATACGGGGTCGACCGTTGGCACGAGCACTGGTTCCGAGTGGTCATCCACGCCGCTGCCGGGACAAGCCTTGGTTACTGGAAGCGTGGGTGATCTGGCGGCGAACTCTCATTCCGGCTTGAGCGCGGGGGAAGTGGATTTCTTCCCCGGGGTCTCGGACGGGTTGCCGTTTCCTGTCGTGACCTGCTTCGGCACCGCAGGATGTCACGAAATCACCCCGGCACCGGAACCGGGCACGGTGGCTCTGCTTGGCACGGCCTTGTTGGGCTTGGCTGGATGGCGGCACCGCGCTTGGCGGAAATAAGCGCCGCAAGACACCGGCCCGGGTCTGTAGCGGGTGCGGGCCGTCACCTGCTGCGTTCTGTGCCACGGGGCCGATCCGAATCAGGGCCGTCCCGCGCGTCACTTCGCGCAATGGCGCGCGGGGGCGGTTCGGAGTCGCCGTGACGCATCTTCGCATCGGCGCACAAGCCTGACTGTGTCGCCAGGTTGCTCCGCACCGACACCAGCAGATCCAGCAGCACCTCCCGCTCGGCTGCCGGAATCCCCACGAAAGCCTGCGCGCGCACGTCTTCCGCCACCGCGCGCACCTGCGCCAGGATCGGTTGCGCAGCCTCGGTGAGCCACAATGTGCGGATCCGCCGGTCATGCGCGTGCGGGCGACGCTCGATCAGGCCCGCCGCCTGCAAGCTGTCGATCAATCGCACCAGCGAGATCGCCTCCAGATCCATTTGCTCGGCAAGCTGCGCCTGGCTCATCCCCGGTTCGCGATCGACATGCACCAGCACCGAGGCTTCCGAGCGATTGATCGGCAGACCGACCTCGCGCGAACGCTGCACGAACCGCCGCCGCATCAGCCGTGACGTATCGCGCAGCAGAAACCCGAGCGTCCGGCGCACCGGCGAAGCGGAGGGACCGTGCATCAATCGGCACTCCCCGGCGCATGTTCTGGCGCGGCAACGCCGGCGCGGCGCCGGCGCGGCGCCAGCCAGTGCGATAGCCGGTCGAGATACAGATAGATCACCGGCGTGGTGTACAGCGTCAGCCATTGCGACACGAGCAACCCGCCGACGATCGCGATGCCCAGCGGACGGCGCAGTTCCGAACCGGCACCATGACCGAGCGCCAGCGGCAGCCCACCGAACAACGCGCACATCGTCGTCATCATGATCGGCCGAAAGCGCAGCAGGCACGCCTCGTGGATCGCCTCCAGCGAGCTCTTGCCATGTTCGCGCTCGGCCACCAGCGCGAAGTCGATCATCATGATGGCGTTCTTTTTCACGATGCCGATCAGCAGGATGATGCCAATCAGCGCCACCAGGCTGAGATCATAACCGAACAGCATCAGCATCAGCAGTGCGCCGACACCGGCCGAGGGCAGC
>JBEKNT010000495.1:0-4746 GCA_049522565.1 Acetobacteraceae bacterium | reverse complement strand
AACGTGATCGAAATCCTGCGGGAGAACCTCGATCGGCTGTGGCGCGGAGAAGCGACCCTGCGCAACCAGGTGGTGTAATTCCAACCGCCTTGACGGTTGACTGCCTGGCGACGCCACCATCGTCCCGTCGGCGCAGGCCGGCATCCACGACGTTGCTGATCTTCGCAGCAAAGTCATGGATGGCGCGCCTGCGCCCGTCATGACATGGGTAGCGCCGGCGGGTCCTTCTCAACGGGGCCTGGTGTAGCGGCAGGCTGCGGCATTGGCCGCAACAAGCATGACCGGCGCCGCAGATCTTTTGACGCAGCCGAGCGATTGACAGGCGTGCGGCGATGATGCATCCGTCCCCCATGCTTTCACTGACTCGCATCGACATCGCCGCCCGCCGACGCCGCCGTTCCTCGACGGGGGTGTGGGGTCTGCGCGTGCCGTAAGCAACCCAGCAGATCGATCACGAAGGCCCCCGTCGGCAGCGACGGGGGCCTTCGTGCTTTTTGGGTCTCTGTCGCTCCTCTCACCCGCAACCAGGAGGACATGATGACCATCACACTTGCAGCCGATCCGCAGCCAGGCCCATTCGACGCGGTGATGGATGTCGCACCCCGGCCGCCCGTAGTGTTCGTCGCGGGCCAGGGTTCGTGGCTGACCGACAGCGACGGGCATCGGTATCTCGATTTCATTCAGGGCTGGGCAGTGAACTGCCTGGGTCATTCGCCGCGCCCGATCCTCGAGGCGCTGGCACGTCAGGCCGAGCGCCTGATCAATTGCAGTCCCGCCTTCTACAACGATCAGATGATCCGGCTCTCGGAATTGCTCGCGCGCCATAGCGGGCTGCACCAGGTGTTCCTCGCCAATAGCGGCGCCGAGGCGAACGAGGGCGCCATCAAGCTCGCACGCAAATGGGGCACGAAATATCGCGACGGCGCCTATCAGATCATCACCATGGATCACGGCTTCCATGGACGCACGCTCGCCACGATGTCCGCATCCGGCAAGGCGCAGTGGGAACAGCTTTACGAGCCAAAGGTTTCTGGGTTTGTGAAGGTGCCGCTCAATCACCTTGCCGCCGTCGAGGCCGCGATGACACCGCGAACGGTGGCTGTGATGCTGGAGCCGATCCAGGGCGAGGCGGGTGTCTTCGAGGCGACCGTGCCCTTCCTGCGCGATCTGCGCAGCCTCACCCGCGACCGGGGCGTGTTGCTGATCCTCGATGAGATTCAAACGGGAATTGGCCGCACCGGGCGGCTGTTCGGTTTCGAACATGCCGGCATAACGCCGGATATCATGACGCTGGCGAAGGGGCTCGGGGGTGGCGTGCCGCTGGCGGCTTTGGTCGCTCACCGCGATGTTTGCTGCTTCGACTATGGCGACCAGGGCGGCACGTTTTGCGGCAATCCGCTGATGGCGGCGGTCGGATGCGCGGTGATCGAGGAAGTCACCAAGCCCGGATTTCTGGCGCGCGTCGCGCAGGCAGGTGGCTATCTGGCGGACCGCCTGCACGATCTGTCGCGCCGGCACGGTTGCGGCGAGGTGCGCGGCCGGGGGCTGTTGCTGGCGCTCGATCTCAAGCGTGACATTGCATCGCGGGTCGCCGACATGGCGCGGGCACGCGGATTGCTGATCAATGCACCGCGCGGCGATGCACTCCGTTTCATGCCGGCGCTGACTGTCACCGACGAGGAGACCGATCGGATGATCGGTATCCTCGACCGTGCGTTGGGGGATATCGCACCCGCGTGAGGCGGCCAAGGCCCATCCGTCATGGCGGACCCCCGGGTCAAGTGCCCGGGGGCCGGCTCCGGTCCGTCAGCCACATTTTCGCCCTATGGCTCCGGTCGCTCCAACCGTCGTGACCGGGCTTGCCCCCAGCACTTGATCCGATGGCCGACCATGACGATTCGCGCAGCCCGTGCGAACAAGCGGAAGCGCAATCGTAAGGACGGTCGGTACAATGGTCAGGCGCCACCTCAGCCGCGTTCGCGCTCCCGCAGGAAGTCGACGAATGCCGCAGCGAGCGTCCCGGTCTTCGCTTCCCAGCCGGCGAAATCGACGTCGACATCCACGTCGTTGCTGATGATCTCGCGATAGATGCTGTTCGGCAGCAGCCGATGCGCCGCCTGGCCCGGAGCGCGCGGATGCACCCGGTCGTTGCCGGGAATGATGATCGCCGGCAGCGTCATCGCGCGCAGTTCCGCCGGCGTGATGCCGGCGACCGGATGGCCGGAGTCCTGGTTGAACCCGGCCAGCCAACGCTGCATACCCGCAACGAACTTGGCCGTTCCCAGGCCTAGCAGCGTCTCGCGATTGACCGGATTGGCCTGGATCATCGCGGCGAAATGCTCCGTCTGGCACACCGCTTCGATGCCGCCCTGCGCCGCGGCTTCGAGGAATTGCTCGTAGTAGTTCCATGCGAGGCGTTTCGCCGCATACGGGCCGCCGGTGACGCGCCACAGCAGCAGCGCCTTCACCGCATCGGGATGGTGTCGTGCCAGCAGCAGCGACATGCGCGCCCCGGACGAGCACCCGCAGACGTAAGCCGGGCCGATATCCAGCGCCTGCAACAGCGCATGCAGATCCTCCGCTTGCTCAAGGCTTTCATTGTCACCGGTGAGTGCGATGCCGGAGGCGCCGATGTTGCGGCGGTCATGCAGCAGGACGCGATAGCCGGCCTCGGCGATCAGCGTGCCGAGCACACGTTCCGCCGCGATGCCACGCCGGCCGCCGGGGGTGAGCGTGACCCATGGGCCGCTATCGCCAACCGCTTCATAGACCAGGTCCACTCCGCGAATGCGCTTGACCGGCATGTTTGCCTCCCTACGAACAACGTTGCGGTTTGATAAGCTGGAACTGTGGGCTGGGCAATGCGCGGCCGGCGCGACGGCAGCGTCGCTTAATTTAGTCAGGCGGTCTCCAACCCACCCACGCGCACAGCGCGCATCCGATCGGCCGCGCCAAATCGCGGTCGGCCGGCCACGGCAGCGGCGCGAGGAACATCCTGACGCATTGCCGAGTCCCAGATGTCGATCTGGGACCGGACGATCTACCGCAGCACGCACCAAGCATCACTCCGCGGCGCGCGCCGGCGGCTGGTCGGAGAGCAGTGGCATGACCTCCCGAGCGAAGCGACGCATGCTGCGCCGGCCGCGTTCGCCGCCGCCGGAACCGCCGCCGTTGATCAAAATATAGCCGGCACCGACCTGTTGCAGCGCTTCGAGCTTGCGCGCGATCTCGTCGGGATTGCCGTAGATCGCGCTGTTGACGTTGACCGCCTGCGGATCGCCGGTGGCGCGGTCCGGCCCGCCATGTACGGTGCCGTCCGGCTGCGTGGCGAGCTTCAACTGCCGCATGCGGTTCTGCAACCGCCGGTCCAGCGCCGCGTCGCGTTCCGCGTCGTTGTCGGCGACGAAGAAGGCGCGGGTGATGCCGACCTGCATCGGGTCGAACCGCCTCCCGCTGGCTTCGACGGCGGTCTTGAACACCGCGATACTATGTGCGACGTCATCCGGCGATGCGTACTGTCCGAGCAAAAGATTGAAGCCGCGCTCGGCAACGTTGCGGATGGAGCGCTCGCTGCCGGCGCCCATCCAAACCGCTGGGTGAGGCTTCTGTGCGGTGGGCGGCTCGACGACGATGTCGTCGAACTGCCAATATTTGCCATGGTGCGAAAAGCGCTCTTCCGAGGTCCAGGATTTGAGGATCACGCCGATCGCTTCCTCGAACCGCGCATCGGCGTCTGCCATCGGCACGCGGAACCCGGCGAATTCGTTGTACCGATAGCCTTTGCCGATACCGAAATCCAACCGTCCCCCCGACAACAGATCCAGCGTCGCCGCCTGCTCTGCCAGCAGCACCGGATTGTGCCATGGCAGCACGATCACCGCGGTGCCGAGCCGCAGCGTGCGCGTGCGCGCGCCGAGCCAGGTGAGCAGGTTGAGCGTGGCGGAAACCTGGCCGAAGCCGGTGAAATGGTGCTCGACGACGAAGGTGCCGTGGAAACCCAGTGCCTCGGCTTCGACATTGTATTCGATGAAGTCGCGGAAGCCTTCCGCGCTGTCGAACTCGCCGCTGCCGCGCCGCGCCGCCGCACTGCCGAACAGACCGAACCGCATGCTGTCGCTCTCCCGTCGTCGCCGCCCTCGGGTCGGAGGCTAACCGCGGGGCAGAGATGTTCCAAATGCCGGTTTTTTATCGGCGGTATAGCGGGGCGGCATGGGCGGATCGAAAACCTCTCCCGCTTCGCGGGAGCGGGGTACTGACCAACCTGCCCTCTCTCGCGTAGTCGCCGACCAGTTTCGTCACCGTCTGCGCCACCACGTCGCGCGCCACCGAACTGCTGCGGTTGGCGGCGGTCCCGAGCGCCAGCATGCGGAATATGCCGGTCCCCGTCAGGCGATGCGCCGCGACCAGGCCGCGTGCGCATTCGCCCGCCACCGACGCATGCGGCAGGATCGACGCGCCGACACCCTGCTGCACCATCAGCCGGATCGTCTCATGGTCGTTGAGTTCGAGCTCGACTTTCAGTTCGATCCCCAGCCCGGCCAGCAGCGCGTCCATCGCCGCCCGCAGCCCGTCGCCAAGGATCAAATTCGTGCGACGCAATTCGGCGGCAGTGACGATGCCGGCTGCGCGCGTGCCCGGGCGCGTCACCAGGACCATCTCCTCTTCCGCCAGCCGGCTCGAAACGATCAACCGGCTGCGCGACAATTCGGACAGCAGCGCCAGGTCGATGCGGCCGTCGATCAGCAT
>JBEKNT010000494.1:0-4754 GCA_049522565.1 Acetobacteraceae bacterium | reverse complement strand
CTCTCGACGAGATGATCGGCTTCCAGCGCCTTCAGCGCCTCGCGCAGCGAGCCGCGGCTGACGCCGAGCTTGCCGGCCAGTGTCGCCTCGACGATCCGCTGACCCGGGCGCAGCGTGCCGTTGCGCATCGCCTCGACGACACGCTCGGCCACCATCTCCGGCAGCGACCGCTGCGGCGCGAGCGCCCAGGTGTCATCGCCATCGGCCGGCATGGTCAGATCACCGCCTTGTCGCGCAGCGCCGCGACTTCGGCCGGCGACAGGCCGAGCATGCCCTGGAACACCTCCTCATTGTGCGATTCCGGCGCCGGCCCGAGCCACTTCACGCGGCCTGGCGTGTCGGTCAGGCGCGGCACGACATTGGAGATCGCGATCTCGCCGACCCGGTCGTCCTTGATGCGCACGATGTTCTCGCGCGCCTTGTATTGCGGGTCCTCGAAGATCTCGTCGATCGCATAGACGGGGCCGCAGGGCACCTGCCCCGCCTCGCACATGCGCAGCAGGTCGGCACGGTCGTAACGCGATGTCCAGGCGCCGACATAGGCATCGACCGCCGCCCGCTCGGCCTCGCGCTGGCGGATGGTGGCCCACTTGTCGTCGTCCGCGAGTTCCGGCGCTTCCATCGCCACCGCGAGGCGGGCGAAAATCTTGTCGCTGGTGCAGGCGATGGCGATCCAGCGGCCATCCTTGGTCGGATAGTGGCTGTGCGGCACCACGTTCACCGTGCCGGGCCCCATGCGCTGCCGCACGAAGCCCTTCAGCGCATAGGCCGGCGCCAGTTCGTCCAGGATGCGGAAGACCGGCTCGTAAAGCCCGATATCGACGACCTGGCCGCGGCCGGTCTTGTGCAGCGCCTGCATCGCCAGCAACGCGCCAAACGCGCCATACAGCCCCGCCAGGTAATCGGGGATCGTGGCGGAGCCGGGCGTCACCGGCGGCCGGTCGGGATAGCCGGCCAGGAAGGACAGGCCGCCGAACGCATTGCCGATGCGGCCGAAGCCGGGGCGGTCGCGATACGGTCCGGTCTGTCCGTAGCCGGAGATGCGCACCATGATCAGCCGCGGATTGATCTCCTTCAGCACGTCCCAGCCGAGGCCCCACTTCTCCAGCGTGCCGGGCTGGAAGTTCTCGACGAAGATGTCGGCGGTGGCGATCAGCCGCTTGAGCAAGGCCGCGCCCTCCGGCTTGCGCAGGTCGAGTGTCGCGGTCTTCTTGTTGCGGCATTCGGACAGCCAGGGCAGCGAGTCGCCGCATGCGGTGATGGTGCCGAACTTGCGCAGCGCGTCGCCGCCGCCCGGCAACTCGAGCTTGATCACCTCGGCGCCGAACTCGGCAAGCTGGGTGGAGCAAAACGGGCCGGCCAGGAAGCTGGACACGTCGATGACGCGACAGCCGTCGAGCGGCATGATTTCGGGTTCGGTCATTCTGCGTTCTCCGCTGCGGCAATCTCTTCCGCCTGCGCGACGACACGCCGCGCGGCATGGACGATCGGGTAATCGATGAATCGGCCGTCAAGCTGGATCGATGCCAGCCCCTGCGCCTCGGCCTCGGCAAACGCGGCGATGACGCGGCGTGCCCGCGCGACCGCCTGGTCGTCCGGGCCGAAGATCCGGTTGGCAACCATGACCTGATCCGGATGGATGCACATCTTCCCTTGGAACCCCAGGCCGCGTCCGCGCGTGGCGGACCGCGCGAAGCCGTCCTGGTCCTGCAAATCGACCCAGACCGTATCGAGCGGCGCTTCCAGCCCGGCGGCCCGCGAGGCGGCAACGAAGGCGCTGCGATACGCCAGCAGCTCCAGTTCGTCGCGCGTCCAGATGATCGAGAGGTCGAGCGTGAAGTCGCCGGCGCCGAAGGCGAGCCGCCGGACCCGGGTGCCGGCGCGCGCGATCGCCTCAAGCTGCATGAAGCCGGCGGCGGTTTCGACGATCGGGATCAGGTCGATGCCGCCCGGCGGCAGGCCGTTCTGCCGTTCCAGGGCACCGATCAGCCAATCCGCGGCCTTGATCTCGTCGGCGCTTTCGAGCTTCGGCAGCACGATGCCGTCGATGCCGGGCACCGTCATCGCGACGAGATCGGCATAGCCCCACTCGGTGCTCATGGCGTTGACGCGGACATAGAGCCGGCTGCGGCGCGGGCGTGCCGCTGCATCCAGCACGGCCCTGCGGGCGGCCGGTTTTTCGGCGTTGGCGACAGCGTCTTCCAGGTCGAGGATGACCGCGTCCGCGGCGAGTGAGAGCGCCTTCGCGCTGCGGCGGGGGTGGTTGCCGGGGGCGAACAGATAGGTGCGGTGCAGGCTCATGCCGGGCACACGGCGGGGCGTTCCGGCGCGGCGCATGGCGCGCGCCGGTGCGGCTTTCCAGACATGCTTGCAGACCTTTCGGGTAGGGGTATCGATTGTTGATCGTTGATTGTCGACAATCGACCAATACGGCAGGCCTGTCAAGCCGCCGCCCGAAAAAAAGCACCTCTCCCCGGGGACCGAGCGACTCTGTCCCGGTGCCACGTCGTCTTTTTCCCAGAGTCACACCACTCTCCGCCCACGCGGCCGCCCACGGGACCGCCCTGCCGGGGGAGACCCGGGTCTGCGGTGCCAGCGGGATGCGGCAATCCGTCACGGCACACGGATGTGCCGGAACGCGACGAGGCTGTTGCGGGGGTCATCGGCTCGGGCGGTTCGGACCGGTTCGGACCGGTTAATCGCAGAGGAAGCGGAGACGCGGCGATCGCTGAAAAGTTCGATCGAAACCGTGATCCCTGTCCGATTGAAACGACATCGCTGCAGCGTCATCGCTGCGCGAAGCCGACCGCCGCACCCGCCCACCGGCATGGATCAGCAAATCCTTGGCAGCGATGCAGGACGAGTTGCGCCGGTTCGTCGCCCGACCGTACACGCCACGTGCACCGTCCACACGCCAAACGACGCAATTACCACCTGGAGCGTCCTAAATTCCTGCCCAGCACTCCGCCAATCCCAACCCGCGTACACGGATGCCGTTCGGCAAGGTCGCGGTGTAGGAATGGTGGTGGTGGCCGTGCACGATCCAGCGCGCACCCCCCTGCCTCGCCAGTTCGTCGATCACCGAAAACCCGTGCCGGTGCGACGACGGCGCCTCGTGCGTCACCAGTACGTCGAAGTGCGCACCGCGCAGGCGATCGCAGTCCTCCGGAAAGATCGTATCGCGGTGCCATAGCGGCAAGCCGCCCAGCCAGTGCTCTGCCGCCGGCAGCGCGCGCAGGAAGTCTGCACGGGTGTGGAACTGCGGCGGCTCGCACTCCACCGGATGCCAGACGCGCGGCTTGAACACGCCGGACAGCCCGGCGATCCGCACGCCGCCGACCTCCACCACCCGCCCGTCGATATTTCCCCCCGGATACGCACCCACCAGGTTGTCGTAGCTGCGCTCGCTGTCGGTGTCCCGGTTGCCCAGGATCCAGCGTACATCCCACCCCGCTGCGATCGCCGGCGCCAGCAGCTGCGGCAGCGGCGCATCGCATTCGCAGTCACCGAGCAATACCAGCGTCCCCGCCGGCAACGCGGCGCAGGCACGCAGGATCGGCGCGAAGTTGCGGTGCGGGTCGCCGGCGAACAGGATCGGATGCGCGCTCATGCCACATCCAGCATTGCGCCCGCCATGCCGCTCTGCAACGTTCGCCCAACCGCCCCGAGGGAAAACCAGCAATGCCGATCCGTGCCCACGGCCTGCGATGGTCGATCATGTTCTTCCTGCTCGCCCCGATCACCTTCGTCATGTCGCTCGACCGCACGGCGATCGCGGTTGCCGCGCCGACCATCCAGCACGAATACGGTTTTTCCCTCCTCGAGATGTCGGTGATCCTCACCAGCTTCTCCTACACCTATGCGCTGTTGCAGGTCCCCGGCGGGTGGCTGGCGGAACGCTTCGGGCCGCGCCGCACGCTGTTCTGGGCCAACGCACTATGGTCGGCGCTGACCGCGGCGACGCCGCTCGGCTTCAACCTCGTATCGTTCGTCGGATTGCGCGCGTTGCTCGGCGCCGGGCAGGCGGCCGACTGGCCCAGCTCCATCGTCGCCATCCGCCGCTGGTTCCCGCTGCGCGAGCGCGGCAAGGGCAACTCCATTCTGCTCGGCGGGCTGTATCTCGGGCCGATCGCCGCCGCGCCGATCACCACCTGGGTCATCCTGGCCTTCGGCTGGCGCTGGGCATTCTATGGCTACGGATTGCTCGGCATCATGCTGGGCATCGCGTGGTGGGTGTTCTTCCGCGACCATCCCGAGGAGCACCCGAATATCACGCCCGAAGAGCAGACGATCATCGGCGCGGACGGGGAGAAGATCGCACCGACCATTCCGCCGGGCGCGTTCTGGCGCTGCCTCGGCGAGACGCAGTTCTGGGCGATCGGCGTGCAGTATTTCTTTCTGGTGATGATCCAGAGTTTCTACACGACGTGGCTGCCCACCTACCTGGTGACCGACCGCAACCTGTCGCTGAAGGCCATGGGAATCTACGCATCGCTGCCCTGGGTAGCGATGTTCTGCTCGGTGTTCGCCACCGGCGCGCTCGCCGATGCGATCCTGCGCCGCACCGGCTCGGTCTGGGCGACGCGTGTGCCGACGGCGATCGCCGGCTTCGTGATCAGCGCGGTGGCGTTGATGCTGGCCGCGCGCGCACCGGGCGTTCCGCTGATGATGGCGCTGCTATGCGTTTCGCTGTGAGCGGTAGTTGTGACGTATGTTTTGATGTGTCAATCGAATATGTAGTTTGGAGTATGATT
>JBEKNT010000493.1:0-4762 GCA_049522565.1 Acetobacteraceae bacterium | reverse complement strand
GACGCGCAGACCGGCGAGTTCAAGGACCTGGTGAAGTCCGGCATCATCGATCCGACCAAGGTCGTGCGCACCGCGTTGCAGGACGCGGCGTCGGTGGCCGGCCTGCTGATCACCACCGAGGCGATGGTGGCCGAGAAGCCGGAGAAGAAGGGCCCGCCGATGCCTCCGGGCGGCGGCGGCATGGGCGACATGGACTTCTAAGCCAGTCGTTCGGCATTGAGACTGAGAGGGGCGGGCCGCAAGGTCCGCCCCTTTCGCTTGCGTTGCGGACCGGCACAGCTTGCCGCAGCGCAAGCCGGGGCAGCCAACGCCCTCCTTGCGCATTGCCCACCGGCCGGCGGCGGCGGACCCGTTTTGGATGAAACGGCAGCACTTACCGGGGAGTTGGTTTCTTGTTAGCGAAGCGATCTCCCGGAGCCCGCGCACCAGCCGCCCGGGCGACTGCTTCGCTGTGCTCTCGCAATGCCAGCGCGTTGCGCTGCCGCCGCCTGGAGCGTTCGGCCTACACCCCTTCGACGATCCGAATATCCCGCACCGCGCCATCCCCCAATGCCGCGAGCGCAGCCTGATAGCCCGGGCTGTCATGCGCCGCGATCGCCTGTGCGACGCTGTCGAATTCGATCAGCACGGTGCGCTCGGCCACACCGGCCTCATAGGTCTTCGCGGCGACACCGCGGGCCAGGAACCGGCCGCCGGCAGCGGCGATCGACGGCCCCGCCAGCTTGGCGTAGGCGGCCAGTTTCTCCGGGCTGGAAATGGAACGATAGGCGCTGATCCAATAGGCTTTTGCCATGGTTTCCTCGGCTTGGACTTGAGTGCGACCCCGGTCAGGGTCAGCCCGCAGTGTAGCAGCTTCGTCGACACCCGACACCACGGCCGGCGACAGCAGGCGGCAAGAGCGCTACGTAGGATGGCATGCGCGTTGCGCCGCCCGGCGGCGCTCGCGCAGACAACGTGGAGGCAATGCAACATGCCACGACAGCAGATCACATCCGACCGCATCGGCCGGCCGAGCGGACACTTCGCACAGGCGATCGCGGTAGAAGCGCGCGGCCGGCTGGTATTCATCTCCGGCATGACCTCGAAGCGTGCCGACGGCAGCGTCGCCGGCGCCGGCGATATCGAGGCGCAGACCCGGCAGATGTGCGAGAACGTCAAGGCCGCGGTGGAAGCCGCCGGCGGCAGCATGGCGGATATCTGCCGCGTCGACGTCTATGTGCGCAGCATGCGCGACTTCGACGTGATCCATAAGGTGCGGCGCGAATACTTCCCCGAACCGCCGCCGGCCTCGACGATGGTCGAAGTCAGCGGCTTCACGCATCCCGACTACCTGATCGAGATGAACGCGATCGCCGTGCTGCCGTAGCCGCGCATTTGACAGATCGCCGCGGCGCGGGAGAACTGGCCGCGACCGCAGCTCGGAGGATCGTCGTCATGCCGGAAACGCCCGCCTCGCCGCTCGCCGCCTATATCGCCTTCCTGGAGCGTGGCGAGCTTGGCTACCAGTTCAGCCCCTCGGCCAATGCCGCGGTGTTCTATCCGCGGGTGATCGCGCCGCGGACCGGCGAGGCCGACCTGGAATGGCGCGTCAGCAAAGGGCTCGGCACGGTCCATGCCACCACCGTGGTGCACCAGCAGAAGGGCGAGCCATACAACGTCGCGCTGATCGACATCGACGAAGGCTTTCGCATGATGAGCAGGGTGGAGGATATCGCGCCGGCGGCGGTGACGATCGGCATGCGGGTGAAGTTCCGCGTGCACCGTGCGGAGGGCGATGAGCCGCCCTATCCGGTGTTCACGCCGGCGGAGGGCATGTGACATGGCCGCACGAGGCAGCGTCGCCATCGTCGGCGCGGCGGAATCCGATATCGGCGCGGTTGCCGCGTTGATGAGTCCGATCGACCTGATGGCGCAAGGCATCCACCGCGCGTTGGCCGATGCCGGGCTGCACCTGCGGGATGTGGACGGCGTGTTCTGCGCTTGCACCCAGGCGCGCACCTCGGCGATGTCGCTGGTGGAGTATCTCGGCCTGCCGCACGCCTACACCGATTCAACCATCGTCGGCGGCTCGTCCTTCGAAATCCACGTCGCGCACGCGCATGCCGCCCTGGAAGCCGGTTTGTGCAAGGTCGCGGTGGTCGCCTATGGCAGCACGCAGCGCACTGTGGGACGCCGCCAGGCGAGCGCGCGCGAATACAATCCGTACGAGACGCCGTTCCGTCCGTTCCTGCCGGCCTCCGCCTATGCAATGGCCGCCTCGCGCCACATGTTCGAATTCGGCACCACGCGCGAGCAAATGGCCGAGGTGGCGGTGGCGGCGCGTGAATGGGCATTGCTCAATCCGGTGGCATGGGAGAAGCAGCCACTCACCATTGCCGACGTGCTGAACGCGCGGCCGGTCAGCGACCCGTTCACCGTGCGCGACTGCTGCCTGATCACCGATGGCGGCGGCGCCATCGTCATGACCCGCATCGATCGGGCGCGCGACATGGCGAAGCCGCCGGTGCCCGTGCTGGGCTGGGGCCAGGCGATCACCCACGCGTCGATCTCGTCGATGCCGGACCTGACCCATACCGGGGCGATCCAGTCCGGCGCTGCGGCTTATGACATGGCGGGGATGACGCCGGCCGATATCGACGTGCTGGCGTTGTACGATGCGTTCACCATCAACACGATCCTGTTCCTGGAAGACCTCGGCTTCTGTCCGAAGGGCGAAGGCGGGCGGCTCGTCCAGGACGGGCGGATCGGGCCGACGGGCGACCTCGCGGTGAACACCAATGGCGGCGGATTGTCCTACTGCCATCCTGGCATGTACGGCCTGTTCCTTCTGATCGAGGCGGTGCGCCAGTTGCGTGGCGAATGCGGGGCGCGGCAGGTGGCAGCGGCGGAGGCCGCCATCGTGCACGGCAATGGCGGCGTGCTGTCGGCACAGGCGACGGTGATCCTCGGCGGCCCGACGACGGTGTAGCGCCGACCGCCGCACGAACCGCTGATGCGATACCCGATAATAGCCGCGTCAAGCGCCGCACGAACCATGCCCGTCCCGTCATGGCGGGCGAAGGCGCGCCATCGACGACTTGCCACGGTACGGCAGGCAAAGTCGTAGATGCCGAGCTTCGTCGGCATGACGGGGCACGGCTTTGCGTGCCGTCACCCGATTGGTTCGTTGTGGGGTGCCGCCTAATCGCGGCGAAACTCCCCCTTTTCGATGGCCAGCACGTCCGACCGACTCAGGGCGAGGTCGCGCAGTTCCCGGTCGGTAAAGCGGTAAAGCTCGGCCATCGCCTGCGCGTGCTGGCGCCTGGCGGCCCAGGCAGCAGTCAGGCGGCGCACCAGGCGACGCTGCTGCAACAGCCACCGCAGCAGGCCCGAGAGGAATTTCTGGTGGAGATCAGGGAACGAGTGCGCTTGGTTGGATAGGTTCATCTGCACGATCCTTCGGGTCTGCCGGCCTGGGGCCGGACCTGGACGAAGGACGTCTCCCCTCATGGTGCGGTGCAGCATAGGCGATCCGGGCTGAATAGGCCAGCACTTCTGACCGATCTGGGGGCGCTCGCGCCGTTGTGCGCCGGGCCGCTTTATTGATACGCATGGGGCAACGCGCAGACCGTGCGCATCCTTCGCGCCTGCCATCCGTGGCGGGTGACCGGCGACGGCTGCCACTGGCAGGTGTTGAAGTCCCATGCGGCTGCTTGCCTGGAACATTCGGGCCGGCGGCGGTGTGCGCATCGAAGCGATCACCGCCGCGCTCGTGCGGCATGATGCGGAGATCCTGGTGCTCTCCGAATATCGTGCCGGCCTTGCCGGCGCACGCCTGCGCGCGGCGCTGGCGTCGCGCGGCTACCACTGGATGAGCCGGACGGAACCGCCGGCCGGAGCCAACGGTGTGCTGATCGCGGCGCGGCGCCGTCTGCGCGAACTCGGTCCGGTCTCGACCGACGTGCTGGAGCCGTGGCGGACGCTCAAGGTTGCCGTCGGCCGCCTGCGCGTGACGGGCATCTACATGCCGAACCTGCGCGCCAAGGTGCCGTATTGGGAGGCACTGATCGCGAGCCTCGCCACGCAGGTCGGCGACCCTGCTCTGGCGGTGGGCGACTTCAATACCTGCCGCGCCTGGCTCGATGAGTCGGGTGCCATCGACGTCACCGCGCATTTCCTCGATCGGGTGGAAGCCGCCGGCTTTCGCGACGTATGGCGTCACCGGTTTCCCGAGCGTCGCGAATTTTCCTGGTTCAGCCACCGGGGAAACGGATTTCGTATCGATCACGCTTTCTTTTCCGCCAGCTTGGCGAAGCGTGCCGGCACCATTCGCTATTCTCACACCGAGCGCGAGCTTGGCCTGTCCGACCATTCCCCCCTGCTCATCGATCTGCGGCGCAGCAGTGGCGGCGGAGCGGCGGCCGGGTAGTGGGTCAGTTTGAACGTCACCTGCGACCCAAAGCAGCGATAGCCGAGTCGCCTGGGCTGAACAGCCGGATTCGTTAAGGGTTATCGGACGCCCCGGACGCCTGCCGACACGGACCGAGCGAGAGGCTCGGATGGCAGGCGTCCGGGGCGTCCGATAAGGCTCGAAGGAGGAAACCGCTCGCCCCTCGCCCGAGGGGGAGATCTGATCAAGGAGGAGTGCTTAGACTGCAACTACTGCGTGCATGGCACGAAACTTGAACTTATGGGGATTTGATGTTTTGGATTGGCTGTTGAATCAAGCGGTTGCAAACAACGTTGCAAAAACGCCACCACTTTTGGTTGAGTTCGCCTCAGA
>JBEKNT010000492.1:0-4771 GCA_049522565.1 Acetobacteraceae bacterium | reverse complement strand
ACCACTACTCCCCCTCCCTCAAGGGGAGGGGGAGAAAATGTCGATCCATCAGTCCTGGTTCACCCGGTCCGGCCGGCGGTGATGCTGGTGGCCCAAGGGCGACAGCGTCGCTGGACCGTGCAACGCGGAACCGCGGCCGGACAGCGACGGGTTGGTCATGAAATAGTCGTGCGCGGAAACCGGCTTCTTGCCGGGCGCCACGCGCTTCCATGTCCCGTCCGGCTTCAGCTCCCAGGACTGCACCGAGTCCTTCAGGTTGATCACCATGATCTGGTCCAGCACCTGCGCGTGTACCGTCGGGTTGTGGATCGGCACCAGCGTTTCGACCCGCCAGTCCATGTTGCGCTCCATCCAATCGGCCGAGCTGATATAGATCCGGGCATGGCGGCTGGGCAGAGGATAGCCGTTGCCGAACGCGCAAATGCGTGAATGTTCGAGGAAACGTCCGACGATCGACTTGACCCGGATATTGTCCGACAGGCCGGGCACGCCGGGCCGCAGGCAGCAGATGCCGCGCACCACCGCCATGATCTTCACGCCGGCGCGCGACGCCTCGTACAACGCGTCGATCAGCTTCACATCCACCAGGCTGTTCAGCTTGATCCAGATGCCGGCGGGGCGGCCGGCGACGGCGAAGGCGGTCTCCTTGTGGATCAACTCCAGCAGGACGTTGCGCGTGGTCAGCGGGCTGAACGCCACCTCTTCCATGCGTTCCGGCCGCGCGTAGCCGGTCATGTAGTTGAACAGCCGCGCCGCGTCGCGGGTCAGCGTCGGGTCGGAGGTGAAGAACGACAGGTCGGCGTAGATGCGCGCGGTGATCGGGTGGTAATTGCCGGTGCCGAAATGCGCGTAGGAACGCACCGAGCCGCCCTCCCGCCGCACCACCAGGGACAGCTTGGCGTGGGTTTTCAGCCCGGCGAAACCATACACCACCTGCACGCCGGCGGCTTCCAGCGTGCGGGCGAGCTGGATGTTCATCTCCTCGTCGAACCGGGCGCGCAGCTCGACCACCGCGGTGACGAATTTTCCTCCTTCGGCCGCCTCGATCAGCGCCTTGACGATCGGGCTGTCGCGGCTGGTGCGGTACAGCGTCTGCTTCACCGCGATGACGTTGGGATCCCCGGCGGCCTGGCGGAGGAATTGCACCACCACGTCGAAGCTCTCGAACGGATGGTGGACGATGATGTCCTTGGCGCGGATCGCCGCGAAGCAGTCCCCCCCGAAATCGCGGATGCGCTCCGGGAAGCGCGGGGTGTAGGGCGGGAACAGCAGGTCGGGGCGGTCGTCCACGATCAGTTGCCGCAGGTCGGCGATGCCCAGGATGCCGTGCGAGACGTGGATCTCGTCGTCGCTGGCGCCGAGCTGGTCGGCGACGAATGTGCGCAGCTCCTCCGGCATGCCGGCATCCACGCCGAGATGGATCGCCACCCCGCGCCGCCGCCGCTTCAGCGCCGTTTCGTAGGAACGCACCAGGTCCTCGGCCTCTTCCTCGAACTCGACATCGGTGTCCCGGATCAGCCGGAACATGCCCTGGCCGGTGACGCGGAAGCCGGGGAACAGCCGGTCGAGGAACAGCACGACCAGGTCTTCCAGCATGATGAAACGGATGGTCTCGCCATGCGCGGGGTTGGGCGGCAGCCGCACAAAGCGGTCGACCTGGGAGGGCAGGGGCATCAGCGCGCGCATCGCCAGCGCGTCTTCCTCGCGCAGCAGCAGCAGCGCCATCACCAGGCCCATGTTGGGGATGAACGGGAACGGATGCGCCGGATCGATGGCAAGCGGGGTGAGCACCGGGAACACCCGCTCCATGAACCAGGCTTCCAGCCAGGTCAGGTCGTCGTGCGACAGCGCCGCGGCGGCGCAGACCGCGATGCCGGCGTGCTGCAACAGCTCCTTCAACTCGCGCCACACCCGCTGCTGCTCGTCCAGCAGCGCCTCCGCGCGGACGCGGATTTCGGCGAGTTGCTGGCCGGGGGTGCGCCCGTCCGGCGACAGCGCGGTGAGGCCGGCCTTGGCCTGGCCGATCAGGCCGGCCACGCGCACCGAGTAGAACTCGTCGAGGTTCGAGGCGCTGATCGAGACGAAGCGCAGCCGTTCCAGCAGCGGATGGCGGGGGTTTTCCGCCTCCTCCACCACGCGGTGGTTGAAGTCGAGCCAGGACAGTTCGCGGTTGATGAATCGCTCCGGGCTGTCGGGTGCGATTGCGGGCGGCGGTTGCTCCGCTTGCGGGGCTGGCTTCGGGGGCGGGCGGGAGAGGTGCTCTGCCGCGGCGGGTTCGCGCGCGACGAGAACTGCCTGGGCGGATGACCGGTTCATGCGCCGATCCTACAGAGCGGCGGGGTTGACGGCGAGGGGCGTGTTGCAGGGCCGCGTTCCGGGCCGGCGATGCGGTGCGCGGCCGGGCGACGGGTTGCCGGCCATGGGCCGGTTTGCCACCGGGGAAGGAACGTCCCACCATCGATGGTCCCGGCCCCGGGATGAAGCGGCCGGCATCGGCTGATGGCGGGCAACCACAACGACGAGGCGTTTCGGTGGCGATCACGATCCGACCCTTGCACGCTCTGTTCTGCGCCGAGATCGGCGGTGTCGATACCGGCGAACCGATGGACGACGGCGTGTTCGCCGAGATCCGCGCGGCTTTCGAGGAATACTCGGTGCTGGTGTTCCGCGACCAGAGCCTGGACGACGCGCGGCAGATCGCCTTCAGCCAGCGCTTCGGGCCGCTGGAGACATCGGGCAAGGCCAACCCGGCGACCGGCACGCATTTCGCGCGGCAATCGAATCTGGATATCGCGACCGGCGCGGTGATCCCGCCCGAGGACCGCCGGATGGTCTACCAGAAGGGCAACTACCTCTGGCACTCGGACAGTTCGTTCCGGGCGGTGCCGTCGCTGTGTTCGCTGTTGTCGGCACGTATCGTGCCGCCGGAGGGTGGCAACACCGAGTTCGCCTCGATGCGCGCGGCGTATGACGCGCTGCCCCGCGAGGTGAAGCAGAAGCTGGAAGGATTGGTGGCGGAGCACAGCCTGGTCTACTCGCGCAGCACGGTATCGAGCGGGGCGCTGACCCCGGACATGGCGGCCGAACTGCCGGGGGCGTGGCAGACCATGGTGAGGGTCAACCCGGTGAACGGGCGCAAGGCGGTGTATGCCGGCGCGCATGCCTCGCACGTGATCGGCTGGCCGCGCGAGGAGGGCAGGGCGTTCATCGCGTGGCTGAACGAGTTCGTGACGCAGCCGCGGTTCCGCTTTTCGCATGCGTGGCGCGCGGGCGACCTGGTGATCTGGGACAACCGCGCGGTGCTGCACCGGGCGACGGCGTACGACACGGTGCGGCACAAGCGGTTGATGCAACGCACGACGGTGCGTGGCGACGCGCCGACGGTGGCGCAGCCCGAGCGGTATGAGCTAGCGGCGGAGTAGGGAGTGGAAGGTGCGGTCGTTGATGTCATCGATCAAAGGTTGGTCGGCTGGGCGACGAGGCCTAGTGCAGCATCGAATCACCATCATGGGGCCTTATGCGGCATTGAGGGTGTTGGCACGGGCTGTGGTCTACCCATGACACAAGGGAAGTTGACTCACTTCGAATAGCACGAGGCCGCTCAGGTTATGTAACTCCTCATGTCCGGCTGAAACCGCGTAGAAGCGATCCGTTGGCATGTGTTCACCACCGCAGTGACGAACGCCACAACCTCACCGTACGGCATTTGAAATTTCCACTCTTGCCATGCGCCGTTGTCGCGAAACCAAAAACCTCTTTCGACAACACATATGCCCAAAATCGAGGGGCTTTGGCTTATTTCCCCGTATCGCTCCAACTCGCTCTTGCCCCCAGGGGTAAGGTCCGTACCAAACGCGAGTAAGTAAGGGACGACATGTTCGATACGATGACCTGGTGGGAAGGCGGTAGACCCGACAGGTGGAGCATGAGGGAACCTAGCAATCTTAGCTGCCGATGCGTCTGAGGTGCGGAGCTCCCCCGCATCCAGAGTACTTTTGACCTCAATGGTCATGAGTACCGCCTCGAGCGGAAATATACCCGAGACCTGATCGATCAACATGGCCGGTAAGATACCGCGGTGTGCGATCACCGCGTCGATCTGATTTGATGTGTCGCCATAAGAGGAGACGACCTCACCTTGACCCACAATGTACCCCGGTGGAAGTAGAGGGATTAGAAGCTCTCGTGCCACCAGCTCGCGCAGTTGTCCTTTGAGGCCGCTGTGGTTGATATTCTTGAGTGCCTTGGCAGCTCCAACCATCTGCGTAGCTCGGTTGACGATCAAATCCTGATAAGCCTGATGCATTGATGCTCGCCCTCGTAGTTGTAGCCAGACCATCAAGATGAAGCGAAATGCCTGCACATTGCGCTGCTCTTCTGTCAAGCAATCTCACGCATGAAACGTCCTTTTTCATGCGTCGAACAGGACCCACATCGTTCCGCCAGTCCCCATTCCAACGAACCAAACCCGCCGCTAGTCCCCACCCGGCGCCTGCGTGACATGCAGCTCCACGCCTGCCTGCTTTTGCAGGTAGCCGATGATGCTGAACAGGTTGCGGGCCTGCGGATTGCCGCGCGGACCGAACATGCGAATCAGGCTCTTGGCCTGCGTGCCGGTTGCCTCGCCCAACTTCTCGAACCCGACAGTCGCCTTGATGTAGTCTCGTAGGATCGCCTTCCCGGTATCCACGTCGCCGGTCAGCATGGTGTCGATGCCCTCGCGCAGCAGCGCCTGACCAAAGGCAGGGTCGGCCGCAACGCGTTTCTGCAC
>JBEKNT010000491.1:0-4777 GCA_049522565.1 Acetobacteraceae bacterium | reverse complement strand
ATGCGTCGAAATCGAACGGGGCACACCGCGCATGGTAGCGTGCGATGGCCCGCGCCCGGATAGTCGCAACCATTGCATCGCGACGGAACGGCAAATCGCGGACGACGCACCACGCCGGCTGACGGCGATCACGCTGCAACGACCACGGCAGCCAATGTCGCGATCAGCGTGGGCGCTTGCAGGCCTCACGCACGACGCGCCGAACGCCCGGGAGCAAGCTGCCGCCCGCCCTCAGCAGGGCGGCACCGCGCCATTCGTGCAGGTCACCACCGAACCCTGCGGCACGACGACAGTGGTGTGCTGCGGCGCTGGGGTCTGGCTGTAGCTGAAGCAGCCGCCCAATGCGAGCGGTGCGATCAGGGCAATCAGGATGCGGATCATGATACGGTTCCCGTTCGTGACAAGGCAGCAAACACGTAGGAACCTTGCGCGCCCCCGAAACGTGGCGACCACTCAACGCAGCGTGCAGCACGCAGCCGTTATCGCCCGGTTTGCGCCGGCGCCGGCGTACCGGTCAGCAGGTCGCCTGGCGCGCCGCCCAGCACGTCGGATGGCGCCGATGGCTCGCCGCATTCGGTCTGCGGGGCCTGCATCGGCGCCTCGACGACGGTCTTGCCCGTCATGCCGGGTGGCACGCCTGGCCGCCCCGCCAGCTTGATCGACAGACGCTGCGAGGGTCCCGGCGTCGGACGCGTCGGGCAATCGGCCGGCTGTGCCATCGCACCCCACGCCACCAGCCCCACCACCAGAAACGCCAGCACGCCCCGCATGGGGTGGCATCATGCCGAGCCGCGGTTAACGACCGGTTTGCGGCGGCGGCAGGCTCGCCAGCAATGCCGGAATGAACACCAGGCTCGCCACCAGGGTGCAGGCCAGGCTGATCAGCAGCAGGTCGCCCATGCTCCTGGTTCCCGGATGCGCCGACAAAGCGAGCGAGCCGAACGCCGTCCCGGTGGTTAGGGCCGAGAACACGATTGCCCGTGCCGTCGCGGAGCCAAGCAGCATGCGGCGCCCGGCGCGCCAGTTCATCACGAAATAGATATTGAACGACACCCCGACGCCGAGCAGCAGAGGCAGGGCGATGATATTGGCAAAGTTGAGCGGCAATGGCAGCAGCACGGCTACCAGCAGGGTCAGCAGCGCCGACAGGATCAGCGGCGCCAGCACCAGCGCCACGTCGCCCAGCCGCCGCAGGGCGATGCCGAGGATCACCGCGATCGCCAGCACAGCGTAGATTGCGGCGTCACGAAACGCGCCGACGATGGTGCCGCTGGTTGCTTCGATGGTCACCGCGGGGCCGCCGGCGTTGGGCGCGATCTGCGTCACCTCCTGGACGAAATTGCTCAGGCCGCGGCTGCCCTGGCCCAGATCCTTCGGCATCGCCTGCACGCGCGCCTGCCCATCCGGCAACAGCCAGTCGCGTGCCAGGTCGGGCGGGATGGATGCCAGCGTCACCGGCTCGGCACTCATCGCGGTACGCAGGCGGTCGAGTTCGTCGGGCAGGAAGCGGGTCAAGGCGGCGTTGGTCGCCATCGCCACCGCGTCTGACGCGGTCTGCAATTGCCGCAGGTCGCCGGCGATGGCAGCCAGCGGATGGTCCGGCGGCAGTTTCGCCAGGGCGGGGTCGATCTGCGCCAGCGCGGTCTTCGCCGCGAGGCGGACCTGGTCCGACGTGAGCGGGGCCGGCGGCGTGACCGGCGGCGCCAGCGTTGCGGCAAGGATCGACTGTGCGTCGGCGATAATGGCGAGCTTTTGCTGCTGGTCGTCCGGCACGAAGCTGCCGATGTCGATCACCTGCGACACCGTAGGCAGCGGTTTCAGCTTTGCCGCCAGCGCCTCTGCGGCGTCCACGCTGGGTGCCAGCACATCGATGCTGTACGGGTTGGTCACCGGGTTGTTGAGGAGGTCGCGCAGCGTCTCCATTGGCTCGGTATGCGGGTTCTGGGTGTCGAGCGGATCTGAATCGAACTGCAACTGCGGCGAGACGATTGCCGCCAGCATCGCCAGCACGGCGGCAACCACCAGGATCGGCCGCCGCCGGCGTGCCACCAGAGGATCGAGCGGCGCGGCCCAGGCAAATCCGACCAGCCGCTCCTCGCCGGGCGGCCGGCACAGGGTGATCGCCGCCGGCAGAAAGGTCATCGTGCAGGCGAAGGCAATGAGCATGCCGAAACCGGCGATCAGCCCGAGTTCCGCGACACCGATGAAACTGGTCGGCACGAAGGCCAGGAAGCCCGCCGAGGTCGCCGTCGCCGCCACCAGAATCTGGCCGCCGACGCGCCGCGCGTTCTGCCGCATTGCCTCGGCGGGGTCGGGGAATTCGAAGCGGCGCTCGCGATAGCGCACCGAGAACTGAATGGCGAAATCGACCGCGATGCCGACGAACAGCACGCCGAACGCGACCGAGACCAGGTTCAGCGTACCCACGGCAAGCGTGGCGAACAGCAGGGTCAGCGAAAGACCCAGCGCCAGCGTGCCCAGGATCGGCACGATCAGGCGCCAGGTGCGCGCGGCGAGGAACAGCCACACGGTGATCAGCACGACGCTGCCGATCAGCCCCTCGACGGCGCCCTGGGCGACCGAGGCGAACTGCGCGTCGGCCAGGGCCACCTGGCCGGTGATGCGCACGCGCGCCGATCCCGCCTTGACGAATTCGAGCTGGGCAATGTCGTCGCGCATTACCGAGGTGGCTGCGCCGCCTGGCTCCAGGGCGCCGTAGTCCTGTCGCGGTTGTACCAGGACGAAACGATATTTGCCGGCGAGATCGGACAGGTCGCCGCCGAGCAAAGTCTGCCAGGACAGCGGTTGGGGATGGCCGGCAAGGGCGTCCGCGAGCGCCTGGTGAAAGCCGCGAATCGGATTCAAATATGGCGTGAGGTCCACATCGCCATGGGTAACGCCCATGCCGAGCAATGACAGGGCGGAGAACAGGCCGCGCGCGGTGGGATCGGCGACGAGCTGGCCCAGGAAAGGCTGCGCGTCGATGGTGCGGTCCATCAGGTCGGACAACTGTTTCGTATCGAGAAGCAGCAGTCCCTCTTTCTGCAAATAGGGTGATGCATCGGGGCGTCGAACCGAGATGAAATGCGCGTGATCCGCCGCCAGTTGGGCGGCCAGCGCGGTTGCGGTGGCATCCGCCTCCTCGGGGATCCTGGCGTCGATCACCGCCACCAGCAGGTCGCCGAACTGCGGGAAGTTCTGGTTGAACTGGATGGCCCGCTGCCGCCAGGGCAGGTTTTTCGAGAACATCTGGTCGGTGTCGGTGCTGATGCCGAGGCCGTGCATCGCCATCCAGGTCGAGAAGGCGGCCAGCACGACGCATGCCAGGACAATGGCGAGGGCGTTGCGGCGGCTGAAGTCAGCCAGGCCGACGAGCAGGCGAGTCAGCATGCGATCACAGGATTCCGTGGGGAAGGGCGGCCCCTGATAGTCGCTTCACTCGGCTTGGTCCATGTTCCCCCGGTCGGGGCCGACGAAGGCCGGCCGTGATGATCCGCCCCATGCGCGCGGCCTGGCTTTGACGCCGGGACCGGGCTGGGCAAACACTGCCGCGACCACCCAGGAGATTCGTTCCATGTCCAGCTCCGTCACCCAGACCAGCGCCAAGGCCGGGCCGCGCAGCCGCCCGCCATTCCGAGCGGACCACGTCGGCAGCCTGCTGCGGCCGCGGGAGTTGGCGGAGGCGCGTGCGGCGCACAAGGCGGGTGCCCTATCGGCGGAGGCCTTGCGGGCTGTGGAGGACCGTTGCATCGAGCAGGCGATTCGCAAGCAGGAGGAGGTTGGGCTGCGCGCCGCGACCGACGGCGAGTATCGCCGCGCCTATTGGCACTACGACTTCGTGTCCGGGCTGGACGGCGTGGAGATCTACGAGCCGGAACAGAAGATTCAGTTCAAGGGCGCCATTTTGCCGCATGCGCTGCGGGTGAACGGGCGGATCGGCTGGTCGAAGCCGGTGATGGTCGATCACTATCAGTTCGTGGCGGACCATGTGCGCTCGGCGGTGCCGAAGATGACCATTCCGTCGCCGAGCGTGGTGCATTTCCGCGGCGGGCGGCGGGCGATCGATCCGAAGGTGTATCCGGACCTGGATGGGTTCTTCGCCGACCTGGGCGCGGCGTATAAGAAGGCGGTGGCGGCGTTCGGTGCGGCGGGCTGCCGCTATTTGCAGATCGACGAGGTGAACATCGCGTATCTATGCGACCCGGAACAAATCGAGAGCCTGAAGGCGCGCGGCGAGCATGTGGAGAATTTGCTGGCCATCTATGCGGATCTGCTGAACCAGGCGATATCGGGGCGGCCCGAGGGGATGGTCATCAGCATGCATCTCTGCCGCGGCAACTTCCGCTCGACGTTCGTGGCGTCCGGCGGCTACGAGCCGGTGGCCGATGCGCTGTTCAACCAGATCAATTCGGACGCGTATTTCATGGAGTACGACAGCGACCGGGCGGGCGGGTTCGAGCCGCTGCGCTTCGTACCGCGGGGCCACAAGGTGGTGGTGCTGGGGCTGGTCACGTCGAAGACCGGCGAGCTGGAGAGCAAGGACGAGCTGAAGCGGCGCATCGACGCGGCGGCGAGGTATCTGCCGCTGGAGCAACTGGCGTTGTCGCCGCAATGCGGGTTCGCGAGTACCGAGGAGGGGAATCTGCTGACGCAGGAGCAGCAGTGGGCGAAGCTGCGGCTGTGCGTGGAAGTGGCGCAGGAGGTTTGGGGCGGGGTGTAATACCAAGCGCCCGAAACACTGACTCTCGCATGGTGTTGGCACGGCCCGCCGCAACCC
>JBEKNT010000490.1:0-6576 GCA_049522565.1 Acetobacteraceae bacterium | reverse complement strand
GGGTTGGCGGCCAAGACATCGGATAGTCCTTCGGTTCTCCAACAACGAAAGACAGGAGCGATGCGATGCCAAACCCGACCGCCGCCGCCAACGTCCCAGCCGCCTACGACCACGATAGCACGCTGGCCATGGCGCTGGAATTGAGCGGCAAATCGTGGGAGCTGGGTGCCGTGGTGCCTGGCCTGGCGCGCCGGCCGCGCCGGCGGCTTGACCCGCGCGACATGGCGGGTCTGCTGGACCAGGTGCAGCGCTGGAAAGCGGAAGCCGTCGCGGCCGGCCGAACGATCGAGCGTGTGGTGTTGACCTACGAAGCCGGCCGTGACGGCTTCTGGATCGCCCGCCACCTGATCGCGCGTGGCATCGAGGTGCACATCATGCACCCGGCCAGCATTCCGGTAGATCGCAAGAAGCGGCGTGCCAAGACGGACCGGATCGATCTCGCGATGCTGCTGCGCAGCCTGCTGGCCTGGCTGCGGGGCGATCCGATGAGCTGTTCGATGGTGGCCATCCCCAGCGAGACCGAGGAAGACCAGCGGCGCCCTGGCCGGGAACGCGAGCGGCTGGTGAGCGAGCGGATCGCGCTGGAGAACCGGATGCAGAACCTGCTGTGCCTGCACGGCGTATCCGGCTTCAAGCCACGCCTGAAGAAGGCGGCGGCGCAGTTGGCGACGCTGTGCCGCTTCGACGGCGAGCCATTGCCGACGGAATTGATGGCGGAGCTGCGGCGGCTGCTGGCGCGGCACCAATTGCTGAGCGAGCAACTGAAGGAAATCGAGGCGGCGCGCGAGACGGTGCTGACGGCAGAGATGCCGGACCTTGCCGCGCAGCAGATCCAGGCGCTGGCGCTGCTGTATGGCCTCGGCCTGGGAACCGCGACCGATCTGGCGCGCGAGGTGTTCTGCCGTTCGTTCCGTCACCGTCAGGCGCTCGCCAGCTTCGTCGGCCTGAGCGGAACCCCATTCAACAGCGGCGGCTCGGAACGCGAGCAGGGGATCAGCAAGAGCGGCAACCCGCGGGTTCGCCGGCTGCTGATGCAATTGGCTTGGCGGTGGCTGCGATTGCAGCCGCAGAGCGAGCTGAGCCGTTGGTTCCAGGAGCGCACCGGCGGGGCCAAGGGGCGCATTCGCAAGGTGATGGCGGTGGCGCTGGCCCGCAAGCTGCTGGTGGCGCTGTGGCGCTACCTGCAGACCGGCGTCTTGCCGGCGGGCGCGCTGACCACCAAGCCGTCGGTCGCGGCGCACGCGACCACATGAGCAGGACACAGCAACAGAGGAGACAACGACGAGATCCAGGCGTGTTGTGCTTGGCGGATTGATCCCGCAAGCCGTCGCCTGACACCAACCTGGGTGGGTGGGAAGCCGTGCCGGGCTATGGCTGAAACATGCCGGGGTCAAGATTGGTCCCACCCCCCAGGCTCCCCAACCTGGCCCCGCGCATGGGGCATCATGGTCCGGAACCGGATGGTTCCACCGCATACGAGCTTGCAGGCCGGTAGGCCTGAGCCGATTGGGGGGCGCCCAGGATGGTCATGTGGAGGAACGATGCGGCCAGCGGCGCGGCTCTCTCGCGGCGGCTGGTCCGGCTGAACGGTTGAAGGCCAGGTTGCGGACACCCAAACCTGGCCAGGCTGGCACCGTGCTCGCCACGGTCAAACACCCTGCGCGCCACCTTTGGCGGCGGGCTGCGACCGATCGCCTGTGGGTTTGTGGACAACCCCCCTCGGGGAAATCATGCAACCTGGCAGCGTCCAACAGGGGGTTGCCATCAGCCCAAGCAAGGCACCGGATTCGCTCGATAAGAAGGATGAACACACGGTGGAACTGGATTTTGTCCATCCGACCCAAAAAAGCCGCTTGACAGGGAAACCCTCATACGAGCCCGGCCAGCCAAATATGCCGTGACGCATTCTGGTGCAGCATCATGCCCTCCATCGGCCGGCGCGGACGCTTGCGCCGATGGACACCCCGCCGCTTCGCCTTCGCCAACAATCCGCGGCTTTGCAGGAACGTCTTGGTCCAGGTGTAGCCCCAGGCGAACTTGTGCTCACTCACCAGGTGCTCGTGGAAATGCTTCGCCGTGAACCCGGCGTAGCGCTCGCGATACAGCCGCTCCACTTCCTCCGTCGTGACGTCCGGCACCGCTCGGCCGGACCGGCGGCCCAGTCTCCGATCGACCAGTCCCGCTTCTCCGTCTTCTTCCAATCGCCGGCTCCAGCGGCGGAACGTCCGCTCGCTCATGCCCAGCAGCTCGGCCGCCTCCAGTTGGCTCAGCTCTGACGCCTCCCAGCGGCTCAATGCATCTCGAAGCTTCAGCATCCTCAGGCCCTGCCGTTGCTCCGTCCGGCGCATCCCAACCCCCCCAAAGGGGCCGGATCATACCGGACAGATCATCTGCTACCTGGACCGGACACTTCGGGTGCTAAGCAGGTTCCGCCAGGTTGACCAACGGATAGGTTGTACGATTCGCTGTCGGCACCGATTCGCAGGTGTTCGAGATGGCGGGAAAGTCTCCGGTTACGGCGAGCGACGAACAGCGCCTGGCCCTCGTGGCTCTTGCTGGCTCCCGAGATCGTGGAGAGGCGGATCGAGCGCGGGCCGTGCTGCTGACGCTGGGCGGTTGGACCAGCCCCAAGATTGCCGAGGCGTTCGCCGTGCGGGAGGATACGGTTCGCCTGTGGCGCAGCGATTTCGCCAACGGCGGTGTCGAGGCACTGAAGGCGAGCGTCGCGCCCGGCCCGGCCCCGGTGAAGAGTGAAGCGGCGTTGCGCGTGGTCACGCCCTTGTTGGAGCAACCTGTGGCCGACCGGCCCAACTGGACGATCCCCCGCCTGCGTGCCGAAATCGAAGCGCGCGAGGGCGTGCGCATCAGTCGTTCGCAGCTGTCCAAGGCCTTGCAAAAAAAGTTCCGGCGGCGGCGGCCTCGGCACACGCTGAAAGGACGCCAGACAGCAAGCGAGGTGGATCGGATCTTCGACTGTGGCTAGCTCGTGATCTGTCCGGTTTTGTAGCTCGTGAAGTGTCCGGTGGTTTGGTTCCCCAGCACAGGGGGATCGGATGCGCCGGGCACACATTCACGAGGGGATACGCCGGATGCGTTTCGCCGATGTATTTGGCCGCACGGAGCGGTCGGAGCTGAGCCAAATGGAAACTGCGGAGTTGCTTGGGATCAGTGAGCGCACGTTCCGCCGCTGGTAGGACCGCTACCGCGATGCGGGGGACCCCGGTTTGGCGGACCGTCGCCTGGCCCCGTCGCTGCGGCGAGCACCGGTGGCCGAGATCGCGCGGATGCTGGGCCTGTATCGTGACCTCTATCGCGGCTTCACGGTGAAGCATTTCCACGAGCAACTGGGCAAGCGGCATAACTACCCGCTGGGCTACACGGTGACCAAGCTGCACCTGCATCGGGCTGGGCTGGTGCAGGCGGCGACGAAGCGCTCGGCACACCGCAACAAGCGGCCGCGGCGCCCAATGGTGGGAATGCTGCTGCATCAGGACGCCTCGACGCACGCCTGGCTGCCGGGGGACGCCGGCAAGCACGATCTCGTTGTTACTATGGAGGACGTAACGAGTCCGATCTACTCGGCCTTCCTGGTGGATCAGGAGGGCACGGCGTCGAGCCTTCGCGGCGTGCGCGACGTGGTGACGAAGCACGGCCTGTTCTGCTCACTCTATACTGACCGGGGCAGCCACTACTTTTGCACCCCCGAGGGCGGCGGCCGGTGTCGAAGACGGTGCTGACGCAGTTCGGCTGTGCGTTGAAGCAGCTCGGCGTCGAGCACATCGCGGCCTATTCGCCTCAAGCGCGCGGGCGATCGGAGCGCGCGTTCGAGACGTTGCAGGACCGTTTGCCGAAAGAACTGAAGCTGGCCAGGATCGACACGGTCGAGGCGGCCAATCGCTGGCTCAGCGACGTCTACATTGCGGAGTACAACGAACGGTTCGCGATCGCCGCGGAGCAGGAGGGTTCGGCGTTCGTGACGGGCACCATGGAGGCGTGGTGCGAGATCCTGTGCATCCAGGAGGATCGGACGGTGGGCAACGACAACACGGTGAAATGGGAGCGGCGCAGCCTGCAATTGCCGCCGAGCCGGCTGCGACCGCACTTCGTCAAGGCGACGGTGCGGGTGCATGAGTATCCGGAGGGCCAGTTGGCGGCGTATTGGGGGCCGCACCGGCTGGCCGACTATGCGGCGGACGGCACTCTGATCCGGCCGGCAGCCGATATGGTCGCGGGAAGCTTCGCCAGCCATGCAGATTGAGATTGGTGCGCGGCGGTCGCACCGGAGGCGCTTGGTCCGTGGGCCGACCGCCCATGTCGTTCCGTTACGTAACGCTATGCTGGGTGCGGTCGGTGAGCCGACACCGTCCGTTGGTCCATCCGCTACACAAGCCGTGCGTCGGATCGACCGAGGGTGCCGTTGGCGACAGTTGCGGCCGATACCGCAGCTCCCACATATCCACAAGCGCAGCATCAGCAGAAGGTCTCAAATTCATGGCTGTTCAAAGGCCGGACCGCACGGCTGACGGTAGCTGCGCACGACTTCGCGGCGTTGGGTCGGCTGGCTGTCCTGCCGCTCGCCAAACCACGCCGGATGACACGCTTCCATCGCGGCATTCCGTGTCGGGCATGCCCGGCACGGTACAAGAACGGAGCGGACAGATCACGAGCTACAAAAACCGGACACATTGACTAGCTAGCGATATGGGCGAAGTCGCGCGCGGTTCGATGGTCGGTCACCTTCACATGACGCCACGAACGGTGAGCATCGAGAAAGACGAAGAGATTGGCAGTCCCGTTGCGCCGGTAGCTGGTGCCAGGGGGCAGATGTGCCACGGTGATCGCCACGCCGATCTCATTGGCCAGCTTCTGCAACTCCCACTTCCACAGCCGGACACGGACGCCGTTGCTGCCACCGCAGTCCGCCGTGATGAGCAGGCGCTTTGCCCGCGGATAGCGCGACTGGCCAAGTTCGTGCCATCACCGTCGAATGCTCTCGACGGCGAAGGCTGCGGTGTCATGATCGATCCCCACGCTGACCCAGCCGGCATTGGCGGCGATGTCGTAGACGCCGTAGGGCACGACCTTGCCGAGCTCCGGGATCTTGAAGTCATGCACCCGCACCTGCTCGGGATCGCCCTTGGGCCGCAGTTCCCCACCACCGTTCTTGAAGTCGCCAACAAGCTCCTTCTTCTTGGTATCCACGGAAATCGCCGGCTGCTTCTTGGCCTGGAACGCCTTGATGCGGGCATTGATGTGCTCAAACTAGGCATCGCGGTCCGGGTGATGGCTTCCCTCACGCGTCTTGTGGTTGGCCTGCAGGCTGAAGCCAAGCCCGGCCAGCAAGCGGCCGACCAGTTTGTGGCTGACCTGGAAGCCGCGCCCGCTCAACGCTTCCGCCAAATGGCGTTGGCTCCGGCTCACCCACAGCGGCGCCGCCTCCGGGTCACCGCGGGTGGCCGAGGTCACCAGATCCTGCAATGCTGCCGGCAGGCTTGGTTGCTTCGTCGTCGCCCGCTAGCGTCCGGCACCGGGGCGGCGCACCCGTCCAGGCTGGTCATTGTGCCGCGTCGTCAGTTCAGCCAAACCTCGGCCGATTGTGCTCCGGGCCACGCCGGTGGCCACCGACGTCGCCGCTATGCCGCCATGGCCCGCCGCCTTCGCCTCGCTAGCCGCAACCAATCGACGCGCGCGCTCGTCAAGAAACGGAGACAGCGCGACAAACCGAGAGCGGATGGCTGCAATGTCGATCACCTGGCGATGCTAGCGCCCCGTCAGGCCGCGCCGCATCCGCCATCATGAATTCGTTCCTTGCGAATTCAGCCCCGTCGCGATTCTTTCATGACGCGATTCGGCTATTTCGTCCCAGGCTCTATCCGTTCACCGGCAGCCGGATGCTGCGTGATCTGCTGCGCGGCGAGGCCATCGCGACCGGGCGGGACCAGGTCACGACGATGATGCGGCGGATGGCGATCGAAGCAGTGTATCGCCGGCAGCATACGTCCAAATCGGCAGACGGGCACAGGGTGTTTCCCTATCTGCTGCGCGGGGTGGCGATCGAGCGGCCAAACCAGGCGTGGGCGATGGACGTCACTTATATACCTATGCCCGTGGCTTCGTGTACCTCGCCGCGGTGATGGACTGGTTCAGCCGTCGGGTGCTGGCCTGGCGGGTATCGATCTCGATGGAGGTTGATTTCTGCCTTGACGCAGTCGACGAGGCACTGGCCCGGCATGGCCGGCCGGAGATCTTCAACACCGACCAGGGCAGTCAGTTCACCAGCGCGGCGATCACCGGATTGCTGTCGGAGAACGCGATCCGGATCAGCATGGATGGGCGAGGGTCGTGGCGCGATAATGTGTTTGTCGAGCGGTTGTGGCGTTCGGTGAAGTATGAGGAGGTGTACCTGCGTGCCTGTGACAGCGTGGTGAAGGCACGCAGCTCGCTCGGCTCATATCTAGGGTTCTATAATCGCAAGCGACCGCATTCGAGCCTTGACGGGCGGATGCCGGATCACGTTTATTTCGGCGGCCTCGCCGTGGCGGGGGGGCGTAAAAATCGCCGCCGTTGCGGGGCATC
>JBEKNT010000489.1:0-4858 GCA_049522565.1 Acetobacteraceae bacterium | reverse complement strand
GCTCCAGGAAGCGCTGCACCACGTCGGCCGCCATCGCCTGCTTCTCCGCCTGGTCGGTTACCGGCTTGCCGTCGCGTTGCATGGTGCGGCCACTGCGCTCCAACCCGGTCAGCACCGACGCCGTCAGGCTTTCCATGTCCGCCGCACGCCCCGAGAGCAGATCGCCGACCATCAGCGTCTCGAGCAAATCGACCTGGAGTGCGGAGCCGATGAGCGGGGCGATGATGCGCGGCAGCTCGGCGCCATGCCCGTTCGCGGTCGCAATCGCCCGGTTCAATTGCAGGGCGGCCTGGCGTGCCGGGGCCGTCGCGCCGCCCGGCAGGACAGGGTGCGCGTAGCCCCCGGCGATCATCAGGGTGACGGCCTGCAACAGCTCGCCCAGCGGGCGATCGGCATAGGGCGTGGCCGCCCGCGCGTGACGCAACGAGACCGGGCCTTGCACCAGCATGTCGAACAGCGGCCGGTAGATCTCCGTGCGTCCGGTCACCGTACCGATCGGGGTGGTAAAGGTTATCGGGTCGGGCACCGTCTGTCCCATCGGCGCAATCACCAATTCGTCCAGCATGATCTGGTGCTCGCTCACCGGTATCGGCAACAGGCCGCGGCGATACAGGTCGCGGCGAAAGGCCTGGGCGGAGGCGAAATCGCGCAACGTCTGATGCAGTACCTGATCGGTCGTCTCGCCCAGCAGCGGCACCATGCCGGCGGGCGCGGCAAGCGCGTCGATGTTTTCGCTCAGCGTAGCGCTGCCGATGAAGCTGCACTTGGTGTCCGCCATCGCCTGGGCCATCTCGGCGAACATCAGCGGATGCCAGTCGCGGTTGAGGTATTCATGGGCGATGTAGCGCGCATCCTGCTTGCGGATATCGTCCAGCCTGCTCTCGATCGTCGGGTTGGCCGGGAAGAACAGCGCGCCGGCGACCCGCACGCGCTCGATGAAGTCCAGGATTGCGGCGGCGGCGACATCGGTGCGTGCCGGACTGGCTTCCTCCAGCAGGCACATCAGCCGGCGCAGCGGCACCATGCCGGCCCAGCCGGTGGTGACGTTGTAGCTGACATAGGCCAGGCCACCGGGTCGCAGCCGCTGGCGGATCACGTCCAGCATCAACGTGCGGTTCTCCGGCGAGATCCAGCTCAGCACACCGTGCGAGACCATGAAGTCGAACGACGGCAGCGCCGCTTCCGGCCGCGCGGCGAGGTCGGCGAACGAGGCCTCGACAAAGCGCACATTGGTCAGGCCTGCGTCGGCCGCCAGCCGCGTGGCCCACTCGATATGCGCGGGGTTGAAGTCGAAGGCCCAGACCTCCGCTTCCGGGCAGGTGGCGGCGACGACCAGGGCGGTGAAGCCGTGGCCGCAACCGAGATCGGCGTAGCGGTATGGTCGCGTCAGATCAGGTGGACGCTGGCCGAGCAACAGGCAGGTGGTGGCCAGCCACGCCGGGGTGATCTCGCGATAGAAGTTGGTCGTGTAGACCACGTCGGTGACGTAGCCGTCATCCCAGCCTGCCATGATGCCTCGGTGTTCAAAACGATGTGGGCGGCCACTATCGTGAGGTGGCGGCTTCGGTGCAATGCGGGTCCGCCGCGGGCGGCTTCGCTTCGAGGCGCGCGTTCAGCTCGGCGCCGAGCAATACGGCATAGGCCGAGACGTAAAACCACAGCATGATGCCCACCACCGCCCCGAGCGGTCCGTAGGTCACGCCGAAGCTGGCGATGTGCGACACATACCAGGACAGCAGCACCGAGGCGGCCAGCCACAGCAGGGTGGCGAGCACGATTCCCGGCAGGATCGGCTGGTGCGGCGGTGGTACGCGCGCGGGGCCCAGCCGATAGAGCACGGCCAGCGAGACGCCGAACAGGCCGAGCAACAGCAGCATGGCGGCGCTGTGCAGCAGGCCGCCCGCGTAGCGGGAGAGACCGATGAAGCTGATCGCTGCCGGAATGAACACCAGCAGCGCGATGGCCAACGCCACCACCAGCACGGCGGCCAGGGTCATCGCCAGGCCAATGAGCTGGAATCGCAGATAGCCGCGCCGCTCGGTCAGGTCGTGCGCCACGTTCAGCGCCGAGAGCACCGACTTGGTGCCGGTCGAGGCGCTCCAGAACGTCAACAGGAAGCTGACCAGCAGCCCGGCGCTGAGGCTGCCCGACGGCTGGCTGACCAGTTGGCCGACCCGATCGTTGATCAGTGCGAAGGCAGGCGCGGGCACCAGGTCCCGCAGCACCTGCAATTGCGCCGCCACGGACTGGATGTTGAACGCCAGGCCGTAGACCGAGATCAGCATGCTGATGGCCGGGAACAGCGCCAGGGTGGCGTAGAAGGCGCAGCCGGCGGCGGCCAGCGTCATGCGATCGGTGATGCTGTCCACGATCGCGTCGAACAGCACGCTGCGGCAGCGGCGCCAGACATGGGCGCGGCCGACACCGGTGTATTGCCGCGCGCCGCGGGGCGGGTCGTCTTGCCGCGCTCTGCCCGGCTGGCACGCTGGTTCGGTGGCCACGCTATCCTCTCGTGAAGCTGCCGCCATAACGCCCGCCGCTTCGCCAGGATGCGAGATTGCTGCGGGATGTCCGGGCAGATTTTTGAGTTTCCACGGAAATTTCCTATTGCGCCAGGGGGTGGGGGGTCCTATGTGGCCCCCACGCAGCAACGCACGTGCCTCTGGCCCTCGTGGTTACGCAACGACGTCAAGCGTTCTGGCAACTCGCTTTGGTCGCTGGTTCGTTCGACCGTTTCGTCAACTCCGCCCGCAGCCTGGACAGGCGGGCGCACATGGAAGGGGGGCAGGGTGCGATGACGCCCAAGATCGCCCATTTCATTGCCGAGCATCAGCCGGTCACGCCGTGCCTGGTGTTCGATGTCGATCGCGTGGAAGCCAATTTCCGCGCGCTGCAACGCGCGCTGCCGCTGGCGCGCATCTACTATGCGGTGAAAGCCAATCCGGCCGCGCCGGTGTTGCGGCGGCTGGTGACGCTCGCCTCCAGTTTCGATGCCGCGAGCTATGAGGAGGTTGCCGCCTGCCTGGACGCCGGCGCGCGTCCGGAGGCGATCAGCTTCGGCAACACGATCAAGAAGGCATCCGCGATCCGCGGCGCGTTCGAGCGCGGCGTGTCGCTGTTCGCGTTCGATTCCGCCGAGGAGCTGGAGAAGCTGGCGAAGCATGCCCCGGGCGCGCGGGTATATTGCCGTATCCTGGTGGCGAACGAGGGTGCCGACTGGCCGCTGTCGCGCAAGTTCGGCACCTCGGTGGAGCAAGCACGCGAACTGATGCTGCGCGCGGCGGATATGGGGCTGGACCCGTACGGGTTGTCGTTCCACGTCGGCAGCCAACAGACCACGACTCGCGCCTATGAGGTGGCGATCGGCAAGGTGGCAATGCTGTTCACCGACCTGACCGAGGCCGGTGTCAATCTTCGCATGATGAATCTCGGTGGCGGCTTCCCGACGCGCTATCGCGACGACGTGCCGGAGATCGACCAGTTCGGCGATGCGATCATGACGGCGATGACGGAGCATTTCGGCAATGCGCTGCCGGAGATGTTGATCGAGCCGGGCCGTTTCGTCGTCGGCGACGCGGGTGTGGTGTCGGCCGAGGTCGTGCTGGTGAGCCGGCGCGATCCGAACGATCCGGTGCGGTGGGTGTACCTGGACATCGGCCGCTTCGGTGGGCTGGCGGAAACCGAGGGCGAGGCGATCAAGTATCGCATCCTGACGCCGCATGACGGCACGCCGATGGGACCGGTGGCGATCGCCGGTCCGACCTGCGACGGCGCCGATATTCTGTATGAGAAGTCGAACTACCGACTGCCGCTGGCGCTGACCTCCGGCGACCGGGTGGAGCTGCTGTCCACCGGCGCGTATGTCACGACATACGCCAGCCAGCGCTTCAACGGCTTCGCCCCGCTGGCGGAGCATTATCTGTAGGAGCCGGCGGGCCGGCGCCGGCTGTCGCAGCGGCGGCGATCGCGATCGATATTGCTTCAGTTGTCGTTCGATCCGATCTGCGTGCATGCCCGGCTGGTTGCCGCACAGGCGAACGCTAGCGCAAACCCGACGCCGGGCAGGAGGCCAGCCTGCCTCCCGGGGTACGCAGCATCAGGTCGCGGAGCGATCCGACGTGGGTGGCGACAATGCCGCCTGCCGCGGTCAGCCCCGCCAGGCAGCCAGCGGCCAGATGCGGCAGCGCATATCGCACGACGTCCCTGCCGACGGCCTGGACCTGTGGCGCCGTCCGCCGCATCTCACGAGTGCGCCGGGAATGATCGCACGCGCGCGACGCCGCCCGTCGTGCGGCATGGTGAGGTGCGCCGGTCAGCGCGAGTAGAACTCGACGACCAGGTTCGGTTCCATCTGCACCGGATACGGCACGTCCGACAGCTTGGGCGCGCGCGCGAAGCGGCCCTTCATGGCGCGATGGTCCACTTCCAGATACTCGGGCACGTCGCGCTCGGAGCTTTGCGACGCATCCAGCACCACGGCGAGCTGCTTGGACTTTTCCTTCACTTCGATCGCGTCGCCGTCCTTGACCAGATAGGACGGGATGTTCACGCGCTTGCCGTTCACCGTGATGTGGCCATGGTTGACCAACTGCCGCGCGGCGAACGGGGTGATGGCGAATTTCATGCGGTAGCAGACCGCGTCGAGCCGACGCTCCAGCAGTTCGATCAGCTTTTCCGAGGTGTCGCCGCGGCGGCGGATCGCTTCCTCGTAGTACTTGCGGAACTGCTTCTCGCTGATGTTGCCGTAGTAGCCCTTCAGCTTCTGCTTGGCCATCAACTGGGTGCCGTAGTCGGTGGCCTTCTTGCGCCGCTGGCCGTGCTGGCCGGGGCCGTATTCGCGCTTGGCGATGGGGGATTT